>JAQUPI010000009.1 GCA_028716705.1 Candidatus Omnitrophota bacterium
CGATGGTACGGGACCTGCGGTTATTCAGCGAAATCGGGGAATATGAAATTGATTTTTCCGAAGTCAAAGGCCAATATATGGCAAAAAGGGCATTGGAAGTCGCGGTGGCAGGGGGCCATAACGTACTGATGATCGGCCCTCCGGGCAGCGGCAAGACCATGCTCGCGAAAAGGATCCCTACGATAATTCCCGGATTAAGTATCGCGGAAGCCCTGGAAATCACTAAAATACATTCCGTTAAAGGATTGGTTACCGCTGAAGAAGGCATAATCAGCCGGAGGCCTTTCCGGTCGCCCCATCACACTACCTCAAGCTCGGCCTTGATCGGAGGAGGGCCTGTGCCCCAACCGGGCGAGATCAGCCTCGCCCACAGGGGTGTACTATTTCTCGATGAACTTCCGGAATTCCCCCGCAACTGCCTGGAAGCGCTGAGGGAGCCGCTGGAAGAGGGATTTGTCCGGGTATCCAGGGCAGCCAGGTCATCTGTTTTTCCCGCTTCATTCATGCTGGTCTGCGCGATGAACCCCTGCCCCTGCGGTGCGCTCGGAGCGCTTAAATCCTCCTGCCGCTGCAGCACAACCGAAGTTTACAAATACCGCTCGAAGATTTCCGGGCCTCTTTTAGACAGGATCGACATACATGTAGAAGTGCCGGCGGTCAAATACCAGGAAATAACCAGTAACCTGCCTTCGGAAACTTCCGCCCAGATCAGCCAGCGTGTTAACCAAGCCAGGCGGAATCAAAAAGAAAGATTGAAGAATGAGAGTATCTTCCATAATGCCCACATGAACCATAAGCAGGTAAGGAAATTCTGTGAGCTGGGTAAGGAGGAGAGCGAACTTTTAAAGATGGCGATGACCGAGCTGGATTTGAGCGCCAGGGCTTATGATAAGATATTGAAGGTATCCAGGACTATCGCGGATCTGGAAGGAACCGGGGGGATCAAGACTGAACATCTTGCCGAAGCGGTGCAATACAGAAGCATAGACAGGCAATGGTGGTAAACGCGGGCTTTCACGCTAGTTAGAGAGGCCTCTCAAGGATTTTATTTTTTCTATTTCCCAGTAGATCTTAGCTATTTCGAAAGGCTTATAAAGGCACCCAAAATGCTCTATGCCGTCGCACCTGGAAGGGTCGCCTGTGATCAACATAAACCGGATCTCCGGCTTCATCTCCCGGACCTTCATATACAGATCTACCCCGTTCATATCAGGCAATTCTATATCGATAAACACGATGTCGAATGATCTTTGAGAAACTGCTTCCAGCGCCGCCCTGCCTTTTTTTAAGAGCGTAATCTCATATATACTGTCCTGAAACAGCCTCTTGAAAAAAGACAGGACGACCTCTTCATCGTCCACCACCATGATACTGATCTTCTTGGCGCTCAGATTAGTGTATTCCTTCAACAGGGAATCGATCTGCCCCAGGTCCAGCGGTTTATGAATTGAATCCACCGCTCCTTCTTTCTTTAACTCCTCAAGCGATTCATCCGAGGCGTATCCGGTAACCATCACGCATTTAATCCCGGGCTGAGTTTTTTTAAGCTCCCTGAAAGTCTCCAGCCCTCCCATTTTCGGCATCATCACATCCAGGAATACAATATCGAATTTATCGGCCTTCGCGGCCTCAATGGCCCCCGGCCCGTCCCCGGCGCATTTTACCTCGACATTCTCAAGGCTGAGGAAACGGA
The DNA here is from genome assembly GCA_028716705.1 of Candidatus Omnitrophota bacterium. Taxonomy (GTDB): domain Bacteria; phylum Omnitrophota; class Gorgyraeia; order Gygaellales; family Profunditerraquicolaceae; genus UBA1562. The sequence goes on from JAQUPI010000009.1 coordinate 1,694, forward strand.
CAAAAAAATCCCTTACCACCTTGTCGTCATCAACCACCAGCGCCTTTATGTTTCTTTTGTCATTCATGTTTCTTCTGCTTTCCCGGATCAAGGAGTATCCTGCTGAAGACAACCAGTTTAAGATATGCCAGATCGAAAGGCTTGACGATGTAATCATAAGCTCCCATTTTCAATGCTTGCGCCGCCAGGTTTTCTTCGGGAAAACCAGTGATCATCACTACAGCCGCCTTCTCATCGACCTTTTTTATAAGCTGGAGGACCTCTATCCCATCCATGCCCGGCATTTTTATGTCCAAAAGCACAAGGTCATAATGCTGCCTGACGACCTTCTCCAAAACTTCCGCTCCGCCTGAAACGACCTCTACCTGGTTATAACCTTCGTTCTTCAGGAATCTTTCAAGAAATTCCGTCACTGACTTATCATCATCGCAGATAAGAATTTTGCTCTTGGCTGCGTTTTCCGAAGACATTTTTTTCCCCTCCTCTTACTTTTTCCATCAAGCCAATCACGCGGCTTTCGATGACATCCTTGATCTGGTTTATGTCAAAGGGCTTCCGGATGGCGCTGTAAACGCCTTCTCTTTTGGCCTGCTCTAATATTTCTTCCACCGCGTATCCGGTGATCATTACCGAGGCTGCCTCAGGGTTTATTTTGCGTATTTCGCGGTAGGTATCCAGCCCGTTTAAGCCGGGCATGCGCACGTCGATGAAAAAAAGGTCGAATCTTTCGTTTTTTACCAGCTCGATAGCCTTATAGCCGTTTTCGGCAAACATATTATCCATACCCAGTAAAGATAACAGCCGCTTAAAAAAATCCCGGACGATCTTTTCATCGTCCACAACCAAAACTTTGATATCTTTATACATCGCCGTTCATCCTCCCGCCTGCCTTTATCGCCGTTATTTTTGAGCGGCGACAGCGGGTAATACTATCTTAAAAACCGTTCCTTCGTCCATCCCGCTTTCCACCGTGATCTTTCCGCCGTGCTCTTTGATGATGTTATAGACAATGCTTAGGCCGAGGCCCGTACCTTCGCCCGCGGATTTGGTGGTAAAGAAGGGTTCATATATTTTCTCGAGGTTCTCTTTAGGTATGCCTATGCCGGTATCGGCGATGGAAAGAAAGAGGGAATTATTCCCTTCGTCGGTATCCGTTTCAATAGTGACCGACCCGCCCTGTTTTCCGGACTTCTTTTGGATCGCCCATCTGGCATTATTGATGATATCGAAGATTATCTGCTGCAGGAGCTGGACATCGCCTTTGACCGGGGGCAAATGCTGCCGGAGTTTTTTGTGAAAAACTATATTCTCAAGGCTTAACTCGTGCTCGATCAAAAGCAGCACTTTTTCTACTATATCGTTCAGCGAGATGTTTTGGAATACGCCTTTGGAGGCGCGGGAGAAATTCAGGAGGGAATTGGTTATCCGGGCGCACCTCTGCGCGGATTCCTCTATGCTGTCCATTAGGTCATTAAAATCATTCATATTGAATTTCTGTTTATCGTTAAACACCATCCTGATCAGCTGCACGTTGTTCAGGACGCCTGTTAAGGGGTTGTTTATTTCGTGAGCGATCCCGCCCGCCAGTAAACCGATAGAGGCCATCTTGGCGGATTGTACCAGCTGCAATTGGGTGGCCTTGAGCTGTTCATAGGCGCTTTTTAACTCTTCTTCAGCCTTATTACGGGCGGTGACATCGCGAAAACTCCATACGCAGCCAACGATCTTGTCCCCTATTTTTTCAGTTTGAGAAAACCTGTCAAATATCCGTCCGTCTTTGAACCTCAATGTATTTGAGGATTGCGCTTCCGGGTTAGCGCACAACATGCGGACTTCGCCGATGAACTCCTCAGGATTGACGAGCTGGCCTAAAGCGTACTCCAGCAGCTTGCCGTCTTCACGCGCCGCGGCCAGGCTCTCTGGGATCTTCCATAATTGCAGGAATTTTTTATTATAGCTCACAACGCGCCCGTTCAGGTCCACCACAAGGATGCCATCCGCGGTGGCTTCCAGCGTCGCGTCATGCAAAGACAATATTCGCATCAATTCTTCTTCGGCTCTCTTCCGTTCGGTAATATCGCGGTCAATCCCGATATATCCCGTCAAATTGCCTTTGACATCCCTGAACGGAGTGCCATTGGTCTCAAGGATTATCACCTTACCGTCCTTGCGGATCTTTTTATTAATAAAAGACTCTTTCTTTGAGAATGCCTCAAAAGCCGCCCGCCTGATCTCTTCCTTATTCTCGGGTATCAGGTAATCATAAAAATACTTTCCGATCACTTCTTGGGTTCCATACCCCAGGATCTTTTCTACGACGGAGTTTGAGTAAACGTAACGGCCGCAGGCGTCTACCTGCCAGATCCATTCTCCCGAACTTTCCGCGACGTCCTGGAAACGCCTGGTTATTTCTTTTGTGGAATTCCTAAAATTGATCTTCGAAAGAGCGATCTTTTTGCGCAAACGAACGCAGACCGCGACGGATAGAATGATAATGAAAATAAAAACACCCGAAGAAAAGAATACGTTCATCACTTTTTAAATCCTGTCATTTAACCGCAAAATAAAAAAACCAAGCCTGCTTTTATACGGCGAGGCTTGGCATATGTTCCTATCCTGGCTTTATTTTTTCTTCTCCTTTTCGGGTCAAAGGCGGCTCATTTGCTCAAAGCGGTTTTATCTTCTTTGGTTCTACGGTATTCGGTAGGCGTCATCCCTGTGCGCTTTTTGAAGATCTTCATAAAGGAATCCGGGCTGTGGTAGCCCACCCTGTAAGCTACCTCGTTTACGCTCTGTCCGGGGTCCCTCAATAACTGCTTAGCCGAATCCAATTTTAAATTTAACCTGAATTCTTTGAAACTTTTCCCCGATCTTTTCTTGAATGCCCGGCTTAAATATTTGTAACTAAGGAACAATTCCTGGGATATTTCTTTCAGTGAAAGCGGCCTGTTGTAATTTTTCCTGACCAGCCGCTCAGCGACGGTTATCTTATCGGGTTTTTCCCTCTTTTCTTTCTCTTTTTCGTAAGCCTGATTCGGGGCGAGCAGCTTGCGCAGGGTATCTTTCACATTATTGATGTCAAACGGCTTTTCTATATATTCGTCCGCGCTTAAACGCAGCGCTTCGATGGCGATGTCTTTTGAGCTGTAACCGGTCATGATCACGACTTTGGAATACTTGTTTATCCTTCTCATCTTCTCCAAAAGTTCCAGGCCGTTCATATCCGGCATCACCACATCCAGGATTATCAGGTCAATATCATTTGGCCTGTTCAGGATACCCAGGGCATCCTTGCCGTTGGAAGCAGTGACGATGTCATACTCGTCAAAGGCGGAAATAAAAACCTCCCTGATATTCGGGTTGTCCTCCACGACTAATATTTTTTCTCCCGCCATATTTTAGTTTTGGTTAAGACCCCTTCAGTATAGAGTTTTTGCGATGAATGTAAATGGCTTCAGTCTACTTTCAGCTGTCCCGAGTCTACCTCAAGGGGGAATTTGAGCGTAAAAATAGTCCCGCGGTTAACGCCGCTTTCTACCCGGATGTTCCCTTTATGCTGTTCTACGATCTTGCGGCTTATTGCCAGCCCCAGCCCCATGCCTCCGTTTTTTGTGGTATGGAAGGGCTCGAACAATCTGTCCTGCTCCTCTTTTGAGATACCGCTGCCGGTGTCTTTTATCTTGACTTCAACGCCTTCCGTAACCAGATCCAGAGAAATGGTAAGCCAGCCGCCTCCCGGCATGGCGTTTATGGAATTGATGATCAAGTTTTGAAATACCTCCCTTAACCTCTCGGCATCCGCTTCGATGAAGAATTCTTCGCTGTGCGAATTATATTTTAGATTGATCTTATTCTCCGATAATTCTTCCTTCATTATCTCCAATACGCCGTCCATTATCTCTTTAACGTTCGTCCTGGATACACGTAATTCCGATTGGCTGGAGAAATTGGAAAGGTCCTTAAACATGCGCTCCATCCTGCCTACTTCTTCAGGAAGAATTCTTCGGAATTTATCTACGAACAGCTCATCTTTATGCCGCAGCGGAAAAAGCTGGATAAAAGACTTTATGGAGACAAAGGAGTTCTTCAGCTCGTGGGCTATCCAGGCCGCGGCCTCCCCGATCGTGGAAAGCCGCTCGCGTTCCCTCGCCTTTTTTAGCTTTTTGGTCATATAATTAAAGGAACGGATGAGCTCTCCGATATCATCCTTTATCCTCATGTCGATCCTATGGTCTAAGTTTCCCGCGGCGACGCTCTTTATCCGGGAGGCGAGGTTTTTGATCGGCCGGGCTAAAAGCCTGGCCATAAGCATACTGACCAGGACAGCCAGCAATTCACTGAGGATTATGATCGTCCACGACTGAGCCTTCATCGCCTTGGAAAAATGATACGCTTCCTCCTGTTTTTGGCGCAAAACGATCCCCCATCCCGTGCCCGGGACCGGGGCATAAGCGCTGATGAATTTCCCCTCCGATCTATCTTCTAGTTCGACGGATTCGGTTTTTCCGGCCAACACCGACTGTACCTCTTTCTGTCCCTTGAGATTCTCATTCCTCAGCACCCTCTTTTTATCGGGGTGCGCGATCAGCGTCCCATCGTCCGAGACCAAAAACGCAATGCCCGTTTTCCCTATTTTAATGTTATCCGCGATCTTCCACACGCCTCTTAAATTGACGTCGGCTATTAACGCCGCGATCACCTTGCCTGTCTTTTTTACCGGGACAGCCATGGTTACCAGGGGGGTATGGTTGTCGAGGAAATTTACTCCGGAGATATAGGCCTTTCCCCGGATAGCGGCTTCAAATGCCTCTTTCGGATAGCCCCTGGGATTTTCCCTGCCCAAATCCGATCCGGCTAACGCCGTGCCTGACGAGTCTACCGACATGGCGCGGATGAAATCCGGATTATCCAGGACCAACTCTACCAATACCGTCTCCTGCTTCCACGGCGCGGGGTAAACCGCCGACAGGATCGAGCCGGTGGTGTTCAAAATATCCTGCGGCCCCTTGACGAATAACCCAATTTCATTGGCCGCCCTGGTCGAGATCTGATTGTAATCGCTTAGGACGGCGTTTCTAAGCGCGTCCTGGGAAGTCTGGATCAAAAGCGCGCCTAAGAGCACCACCGGAATGGTGACAATGGCCAAAAGTATTACCGCGATACGCACCCACAATTTGCGGTAAAATAAACCCAATAAACGCCTTTTTATTTCCCTTTTTAAACTCATGTCACCTTACGGTTTGTTCAAGCCACATCCTCCAATAGCTTCCCTTTTGGCCTAAAAGCTCGAGATGGCTTCCTGATTCCACAATGCGGCCCTTTTCGATAAAGACGATTTTATCCGCGTATATTACCGAAGAGATCCGGTGACTGATGATGAAGGTGGTCCGTCCGGCCATTAATTTCCTGAAGGCCTCTTCGATGATAAGCCGTTCTGTTTCGGAATCCACGCAAGAGGTCGCCTCGTCTAAGATCAGAATATCCGGCTCTCTTAAAATCGCCCTGGCGATAGAAAGCCTCTGCCTCTGACCAAAAGACAACTTTATCCCCCGCTCGCCGATCTCTGTATCATATCCGCGCGGCAAAGACGAGATAAATTCTTCAGCGTTGGCTGACCTTGCCGCTGCCTTAACCGCGGCCATACCGGCACCGGGATTACCATAAAGGATATTTTCCCTGACCGTCCCGCTGAACAGGTAATCGTCCTGCAAGACCATGGCGACCCGCGAACGGTAGTACTTTAATTCTAACTCTTTGAGGTCATAGCCGTCAATATAAATCGCTCCTTCCTTAGGCTCATAGAACCTGAGGAGTAAATTGATAATGGTGCTTTTTCCCGAACCGCTTTTTCCGGCAAGGGCGACAACCTCGGCCTCTTTTACTTCCAGGTTTATCCCGGATAAAGCTGCCTTGCGGTTATCATAAGCGAAACTGACCCCCGCGAACTTTATATCCCCCCTGATCTTCGAAGGGCGCAGGGTTTTTGCCGTCTCCTTGATCCCCGGTTCTTCCGCTAATACCCGGTCGATGCGCGCCAGGGCGGCGCTTGCCTCCTGGTAGTAATTATTGATCACCACCATTTTGATCACCGGGAAAAAGAGCATCCCCAGATAGGAATAAAAAGCCATCAGCGCTCCAGGGCTGAGGCGGCCCAAAAACACCTCTTTAGCGCCGAACCAGATGAGCGTGACCAGCCCCAGGGAACTGAAAAATTCGGACATCATCCATAAGAAGATACCCAATCTTTCGCTGGCCAGGGAAGCCTTGACTATCTCTTTCTGTTTGGAATCGAACCAGCCCGCTTCGTATTCTTCCTTGGCAAATCCGCTGACCACGCGTATGCCGTTAAATACCTCGTTAAGCCTTGCGGTCAGCTCCGCGTATTTCTGGCGCACAAAGGCCTGTTTTTGCCCCAGCCGGGGGCTAAGCTTTAAAAATACCAGGCTGAAGGCGGGCAAATAGATCAAAGATATTAAGGTAAGCTTAAAATTTATGAAAAATAAAATAGACAGGACAAAGAAGAAGGTGAAGAACGAATAGGCAAAATCAATAGCCCCGCCGAATAAGAATTTCCTGATACTCTCCACATCCCCTATGATCCCCGAGATTATCCTTCCCGTGGGCGTATTCTCAACGTAACTTACGGATAATCTTTGCAGGTGCCAGTAGAGCTTGTTACGCAGGTCCAAGACCGTATTTTCGGAGATTAAAGCAAACAGATATTCCCTTAAAAAGCCAAAATAAAATTTCAGGCTGAAAACGATGATCAATCCCGCGGCCACCCAGTTAAGGAGCGCGGAGTTCTTAGCGGATAAGATCTCGTCAATGATCAGCTTGATCGCCCAGGGGAAAGCTAAACCTAAAAGGTTGGTAACCAGGGTGGCGCAAAGCGCGAGCAAGGCCTGTTTTTTGTAAGGGGCAAGGAGAAGGAAGAATTTCTTCGCATTTTTCATGCCTGATGCCGCTTATTTACCATATCGTATTCCAGTTTGATCAGTTCCGGGATGATCCGGTCAAAATACTCCCTTTTACAGGATAAGGAAGAGAAATTCCCCCGTTCAAGATAAGAAAAGAGCCGGCATCCTCCCTGGCACATTGGTACATACGGACAATCCGGAGCGCATTTATCCCAGGCATCGATGTTCAGAAAGTCATCCCTCCGCTCGTTGAATCCCTCGTTACGCACATCTCCGACGGAGAATTCCGGATAACCCAAAAGCGAATTGCATTTATAGATCAGGCCCTTCGGGTCAATGGTCACGCCGCCGTCTTGCATGGTCAAAGGGCAGGCATTGATCGCCAGGCCGGAAGTGCGCAGCTTAAGCCCCCTTTTCAATAATTCGCGCTTGATACCGACCACTTCCTTGAATAATCCGTCTTTTTCCAGAAAAGAAAGACAGTGGCTTAGTTCTACCGCGGAAGGATCCTTTTTCGGGCCTAAGCGCGGGACAATCGGAGCGAAGATCAGATAATCGAGTTTACGCAGCAGGCCTTCTTTCTCAAGATAATCGAAGAGCGGATAAATATGCGGAAAATTATTCCGGTCGAAATTCCCGGCAATGGCCACCTTTACCTTATCGATGATACCCTTTATATTTTCTATGATCAGGTCAAAGGTGGGTTTGCCGTCGCTAAAGGGCCGGTTCTTATTGTGCGCTTCCCTGTCCCCGTCGAGGCTGATGCGCACCTCATCCAGGCCCACGGTCAAAAACTTTTCTATCAATTCCGGATAGATCAGGCTGCCGTTGGTGATGATCCCGAAGGAAAAATCGATCCTGTTTTTCCGCGCCCACTCCTGCATATGCCAGGAGATATCATAGATCGGCCGGATATTCAAGAGGGGCTCTCCGCCGTAGTAAACCAGGTAGATTTTCTTCAGGTTGCGCTTTTGCGCGTGGCGGATCAGCCATTGGATCACCAGGTCGCTCGTCTCTTTATCCATGAATACCCGCTCCCGCACCGAACCCTCGAAGCAATAGACACAGTTAAAATTACAACTGTAGGTAGTCAGGATAGTGGTTTCAAAGGTCAATTTATCCGACTCATACTTCAGCTGCCGGAAGAAATCCTTTAACTTGCGCTTCTCCTCTTCTTCATTCTCGACAACGATCCCGTTCTCTTTTAAGGAGGCCAGGTAACCCCTGGTCACCAGACTTAGGTCCTTTATCTTCACTGTCTCGATCTTATCGAGGATATTCTTCAGTTCCGGGTTTATCTTGATCAACGCCTGCGTGCGCACGTTGAAGAGAAGATATCCGCCCGGATGCGGGTAATCCTTGACCCAGAGATTGAATTTAGATTGCTTCATTTAATGAACAATTAAAATCAAATAAAAATTATGTTTTGCAGTAAACTCTGGTCGGCCGCCCAGAGAAATACCGCAAGGAATTAACTACCTTATGCGTAGACCTTCGGTTCCCGTTGGAAAACAGCAACCGCGCAAGCTCATTGCGGAAACATCATCCGTTCCTTTTGTGATTATCTCCATTGTCACCTCCTTTCGTTTTTTAGATACCAATCCTTTATCGTATAATAGGGCATATATAAGGTAAAGAATTCATCGACATTATCAAATTTTGCTGAAACTGCGTGAAATACATAAGGAAAATAAAGGAAGCAGGCCGGCTGGTCCGCATATATAAGCTGGTGGATTTTTCGATAAATCTCTTCCCGCTCTTTTTTATCTAGTGTAACTTCTGCCAATTCAAATAATTTATCGACATTTTCGTTCTTAAAAATCCATAATTTAGAAATTCGTTCAGATTGTCTACCAAGCCAATATTCCAAACCAGCGCTTTCCGCATCATCGCCTATAGCCATAGGGAAGCTTAACTGTGCCTGCGGCTTATTGTTTTCAAAAAATTCCTTAGTTAGTTTTTCTTCTCCGGTGCATAACACCACCTTAATCTTTATACCAATTTCCTGGAGCTGCTGGCGAATAAGCATGATTATCTTCTGGTAAATCTCACTCCTTGTGTCCACTAACACTCTGAGTTCAAATTCTTCACCGCTTCTTTCTAATATCCCATCGCCGTCACTATCTACCCATCCCGTTTCTTTCAATAATTTCTTTGCTTTTTCAGGATTATATTTATAAGTCTTAACAGCGGAATTAAATAATGACGACTCGGGATAAAACGGGCCGCTGCATTCTATGCCATAACCATAGGCTAATTTCTCAATTAATTCTTTTCTATTTATAGAATAGGCAACTGCTTCGCGTAAATTCTTGTCGCTTAATAAAGAGTTATCTATTTTATAGAAAATAGCGTAATAAGAATCTACTGGGAAAGCATAGGTTTTAAATGAATCGTCGTTTTTTATCAATTCGTAATCTTCTCTTTCAATAAAAGTGGCGTAATTTACTTCCCCACGCATCAGCGCATTCCAGAGGCTGCTTGAATCTGGATAAACTTTGACGATAATCTTATCCAAATATGGCCTGCCTTCATAGTAATCCACATTATATTCTAACGCGATCTGCTCGTCCTTCAATTCTTTGAATTTGAACGGCCCGGTGCCTATCGGATGAAAATTAAAAGCGTTGTTTTTTAATGATCCTCTTTCAAGGATATGCTTAGGAACTACCTCTCTGGTTAATCTATAAATGAATGACGCGGAAGGTTTCTTTAAAATTATTCGGAAAGTATATTTATCATCTGCCTGAAAATCGCCGGCCAATTCAAAAATTTGGCGAAAGGGAGAATCCGTACCCGGATCTATGATCTTATCGTAAGTGAATTTTACGTCATCAGCAGTACATTCAACGCCGTCATGAAAACGTACTCCTTTTCTTAAATGAAAAGTATAAATCAGTCCGTCAGCGGATATATCCCAGCTCTCTGCCAGATCCGGATCAATTTCTCCTTCGGAGTTTAGCCGCACTAGGCGGTTAAAGATCAAATCCTGCAAAGACATGGAAACGCTGGTGGTAGTGATAAGCGGATTGATAATGGTGGGTTTATTGCGGGTGCCCCAGATAAGCGTACCGCCGTATGGTTTTCCCTTGGGGACTTCTTTGGTCGCGCCTTCGGCTTCGGCAATGGTAAGTGTGAGCATGATCAGCAGGCTGGTTATGATACGCATCTCTCACCTTCTTAATTAAGCAAATTCTATGCCAAAGGCCGTAAAGAATAAGTTACCAGGAGATCCCCGGCGGGGATATCCTGATAAGCGATGGAATACTCTAAAGAGCGGGGTAAATATCGCGCACAGTTAACTGTGCGATCTCTTGCATCTATGCATCTACCATTCTATGGCCGCACCGCCCTCAAAATATCTCTTCGGGGCGGGAAAGAAGTAATCCGACCAGTACCTGCTGTCAAAAAGATTATAGATATTCAGAAAGAAGGTCAAGGCCTTGACCTTTTGCGAGGCCTTTAAGTCAAAGATAAATTTCCTATCTTTAGGCTGAAATATCTCGTAGGTATTATTCCAGTAATCGTAACGGCCGTTAAGGTAAAACGTAAAACCGGTTTTGCCCTTATAATCAAGCCCTAAGTCAAAACTCTGCCTGGGGCTTCCCGCGTCCTGTACGGTCTGCCGGGTTGCCCTGTCTTCGATATCGTTAAAGGCCGCGGAGGCGAAAAGATCCAAACTTTCGAACAGCTCATATCCGGCCCGCGCCTCTACTCCCTGCCTTCTGAATTTCTGGAAATTCTTCTGGATCCATTCTCCCTGGGCGTTCGCGGCGCCCGAGATAGCATCCTTAACATCCTGCCTGTATAAGGAAAGCTTAAGCCATAAGGGAGAAAGGGCCCGGCTCTCCGCGCCCAGTTCATATACCCGGGCACGCTCCGGCTTGATCTGCGGATTATCCCCGGTAACCCCGGGAGAAACTCCGGCGTAATACTTCCAGAGTAAAGGCGGCGCGTTAAAAGCGCGGGAGAAGTTGAAACGGACCAGGGTATCCTTAAACTCCTCAAAATGGTATACGAACCCGGCAGACGGGCTGAACGCGCTGCCAAATTCGCTATTGTCGTCGAAACGTAACCCTGAATTCAAGTCCCAGGGCCCCAATTTCAAAGTATAGTTCGCGAAAGGCGCCTGTAAGTACAGGCTTTTGGCTTCTTCCAGGTACGTTGTCTTGAGAACATCGTAATCCGAATCAAAGCCTACAGTCAGCAAGTCTTTCCCGCGGGGATGGGCCGAGGCGACCGCGCTTATCTCATAAAGCACATCCCTGCTCCTGACTACGTCGGGAGGCGCGTCTGTTAGCGGGACATCTGTCGCTACAGAAGAAAAATTCTTGGTGATAATGTCCTGGCGCGAATTTTTGAAGTCCACATTTAGATCCGCTCCTTGAAATTTCTTATTCCAGCCGAATTTCCCATACTGGACCCGGTAAGGCGCCGCCGACCAGGTCCCGTCGGGGAATTCCCCGCTGTTTGCATCGCCCTGGCTAAAACCGAATGACCCGGCTATTTTGCCTTTCTCCCGCAGATCATAAGAGAGCTTGCCGAATGCCTTTTTCTCCAGCACGTCGTCTCTCGGGCCTTTTCCTCCTGAATCCATATAACTGGAAAAAAGATAATACCCCAGGCCCGCGGCTTTTCCGGAGAGGTCAAAACTCTCTTTTTTGGTGCTGAATCCCGCGTATGAAGAAGTGACCTTGCCTTTAGGGACCAGCTTATTTCCTGTATCCTTGGTGATCACGTTTATAACACCTCCGAGGCTTGATCCCCAGGCGCTGGAGGCAGGCCCTTTGACGACCTCTATCCTGGAGATATCTTCGATGGGGAACTTGGCGGGGTTGACCTGTCCCGATGCTTGAGTATTTAAAGGTATCCCGTCGATCATTACCCTTACCTGGCGGGAAGCGGAACCCTGGATACTAATGGAAGTCGCGCGGCCAAAACCGCGGCGGGGGTCGATATAAATACCCGGGAGATAATTGAGGGCCTCGCTTAAATCTCTGGCAGGCAAAAGATTTAATTCTTCCCCGGTGATCACCTCTACGTTTTCGGATACCCGGCTTAAACCAAGGGGAGCCCTGCGGCTGGTTATTACTATCCTCTCTAATTCAACTTCTTTTTCCTGAGCTTGAGCGTTTCGCGGCAGGACGATAGCCAGCCCCGTAAATAAGACCGCTCCGGCCAGATTGATCCGGGTAGATATCACTGAAGGTCTTTTACTCACTAATCCTTGGCTTTAATTATCTCTTACTATTATTTTTTCAGGCCCATGCTCTTCATCTTATTAAAGAGCGCATTGCGGTGGATGCCCAATAACCTGGCTGCCTTGGTTTGATTTCCGCTTACACGCTCTAATACCCCTTCGATATACTGCTTCTCGAAGTCCTTGCTTGCCTGCTTTAGCGCCCCGCCCCCGCCGAGCTTCTTTTCTATGCTGCCTTTTATAAACAGATCAAAAGGCAAATCCTTGGCAGTTATGAGCTTGCCGTCCTTTAAGGCTGCCAGCCGCTCGATAATATTCTTTAATTCACGGACATTCCCGGGCCAGTCGTATTCCAAGAGGCAATCCATGGCTTCTTTCGTCAAGCCTACGATGTCTTTTCTAAACGCCTGGTTGTATCTTTTTAGAAAATATTCCACGAGCAACGGTATATCTTCCCTGCGTTCCCTTAAGGCGGGTAAGTTGACGGGGACCACGTTCAAGCGGTAATATAGATCCTCCCTGAACTTCTCGCTATTGGCCGCGCTCTTCAAATCGGTATTCGTCGCCGAAATAATGCGCACGTCCACCTTGATCAGTTTATTCCCGCCGAGCCTCCTGATCTCCTTTTCTTCCAGCGCCCTCAGGAGATTGGCCTGGACATCCAATCTTAATCCGGAAATTTCGTCAAGGAAGAGAGTCCCTTCATCAGCCAATTCGAACATCCCCAGTTTCTGGCTGGTGGCATCGGTAAAAGCGCCCTTTTCGTGCCCGAAAAGCTCGCTCTCGAGGAGGTTTTCCGGGATCGCGGCGCAGTTGATAGGTATGAACGGCTTTTGTTTCCGGGGGCCGCGGAAGTGTATTGCCCGGGCGATCAACTCCTTTCCCGTGCCGCTTTCTCCAAAGATCAATACTGTAGCGTTGGTCTGGCTTACCTTTTCGATTATTTCGAATACCTCTCTGATCTTAGGGCTTCTGCCTATGATATTATCAAACCCGGCTTCCTCGCGCTGCCAACGCAGGTAAATCACTTCCCTGATCAGCCTATCCTGTTCTAAGGCCTTGCGCGCCACGGTGATCACTTCTTCCATGTCGAACGGCTTGGTAATGTAATTGCAGGCTCCTGACTGCATAGCTTCAACCGCCCTTCGCGCGCTGTCAGTGGCCGTCGCCATGATCACGGAAAGATTCTTGTCGTATTCTTTGATCTTGCGCAACACCTGCATGCCGTCCATGTCAGGAAGGGCGATATCCAGGAAGACAAGGCGCACCTGTTCGGCGGCGATCTTTTCCAGCGCTTCCTTGCCGCTCCTGGCGGTGGAGACCGTGAATTCCTCTTCTAATATAGCCGTCAGCGATTCCAGCACCGCCGGCTCGTCGTCAACGACTAAAACAACAGGCAGATTTTTCTCTTTTTTCATGAAGTTTCCGTCCCCGATTTTAAATTATTATACCACATAAGGAGCGTTATTGGCGATATCTTATCCAATAGGCGGGAACTTGTTTTTCTGAACTATGGGATTCAGTTATCAGGGAGAATAACCGTTATATTTAACTCTTTTGGCAAAGCGATTATCATTCTGTCTCTATATTTAAAGATGACGCGGCATTGCCGCGTTAAAGAAGGCTCGAGTTCAAAGAAATCCTCTTCTCTTATATATAAGATCCGCGGCTTCAAAAGATCCGCTTTTAAGCTTTCCTCTAATCTCTCCCTGGTATCTATGTGTTTAACCCGGGTGAGCTCTTGAGAATAGAATAAGATCGCGGCCGAATCCTGCCTGTAAACTATAAAATCATATTCCGGAAGCTGCCTCAGCAGAAGGTCAATGGCGGGAGACATGCGCACGGTTTCCGCGAAACGTTTGCTGCGGATATTCAATGGCAGGCATAAAAGGGCCAGGGACGCGGCGATCAGGATGAATTTAATACCTGCGGCGATCTTCGTTTTAAGCCCTTCCTTAAGAAGATGGTCCAGCGCGATGCCGGCCAAAAGCGCTGTTGCCGCGTACATCGGCAGTATGAAATAATGCAGCTTCTGCCTGCCGAACGAGAAAGCCGCAGGGAAAATAAGCGCCCAAATGACCAAAAGATAAAGCTCATGATCTTTATTCCTCTTTGCCTCCTTGACCGCCAAGTACCCTCCATAAACGGCCAGGGGAAGAAAATAAAAATACTTGTTTATTATCGCCGTTATATAATAATGCCAGGGGACATTAAAGCCGGGCGATTTCATAAGGTGAAGGAAATTCCAGCCCCACCATCGCGAGAATAAAGTATTTTTGTCCAGCCAGATCCAAAGCAACACAGGCCCGATAGCGAGCAGCAGCCCCAAGATAAAAAACGGCCGGAAGAATTCTTTAAACCTGCCTAACAGGACCAAATAAACGAAAACGATCGCCAGGGGAGCCAGTCCGGAAATATCTTTGCTGAATATGGCTAAAGAAGTGGATAAACCGAATAAAAGGTAGTATTTCTTTGAACGCCTTTGCGCCAAAATAAATGACAGTATCGCTAAAGTAATGAATAATGTAACCGGAAGGTCCATCCGGCATTGGCGCGAAAGACGCACTATATGGTTGGTAAGCATAAAAACCGCGCCCGCGAAGAATCCGGTCCATTGGTTCTTAAGTAACTTGCCGAAATAAAATATAGCCGCGGTCAATGCCAGGGCGCTGAGCATGGAGAACAGCTTTGCCGCAAATGTGGACACGCCTAAGATTTTAAAGAAAAACCCCGTTATCCAGATGCAGAGCGGAAAATGATAATAAAATACCCCCTGATATACGGGATCATAAAGGCCGAGCCAGCTGTTGGTGCGCAGGGCCTCTTTCGCTACCGCCGCGTAATTACAGGAATCCGTATCCAGCCCTCCCGGAACCCAGGAATAGCTGAAGATCAATATCGCCGCCATTCCCAAAAGCAGGATTAAAAGATTATCCTTTTTTGCTATCTCAGCCATTCTTTTCTTCGGGGATATTTTTATATACTTTTTCCGTGGAATAGAATTGCATATATTTGCCTAAAGCCAGCCTTGTCTGCGCGTCCAGGGCGGGGGTAGAACCTAAGATCAATATAATTACCGGCGCCAGGGCCCATTCTATGACCATCATTATATACTTAAACCATTTTACGTCAGGCGGGCGCTTGGGAAGGATGGTCATGCTCAGGACGATCCAGATCAAGCTTGTCCCCAGGGCGAAATTAAGAAGGAGACCGCCTATTCTCGGCAGGTTATAGCCTATGGAAGTCTGGCTGAAGAATGCCCCGCCGAACAAAATGGGCAGCGGCGTGATCAGCATGATGATCATCGCCCAGACCGCCCAGCTTATATGGCTTTCCAAAAGATTGAACGACCTCCTGATCTTTTTCGCTAAGGGTATTTTTTTATCATGGATCAAGCCCTCGACAAGAAAAGGGAAATTCTCTACGCCCCAGGCCCACCTTCTCTTTTGCTTATACTGGACAACGACGGTCTTGAAGATGCTGGTGGAATAAGCGGCGTCCATCGAAACAGTGATATACAGGGGGACGACGCGGTAATCACCCTTGTAATATAGGAACGCTTTCCAATAGACTACGGAATCGTCTGAGATCATGTTTACCGGCCAGTAGTTTATGGCTACGAGCGTTTTAAAACTCATGCTGTGGCTGGAAAAAGTGACGAATTTTTCCAGGCGCATGCTTTCGATCATCTGGCAGAAAGAACCGCTTGTTTCCACCAATCTGGCAAAAGCCGGAGCGTACCAGATGTTATTATTGTATACAGGCATGGGCTGGTAACTCGCCTGATGAGGCCTGGATGAGGTCAGGAAATGGTAAGTAAGGCAGGCAAAATACTGCTTATCCACACAGGTATCAGCGTCAAAACATGAAATAAGGATGTCTTCGTAGGCAATCGAGCGTTTATCCAAGAATTCTTTAGCCTGTTTTGCGGCCCAGGTAGCGTTGGCGCCTTTGGTCCGGCTTTCTCCCGGGATCCCATCGGGATGGAAAGTGGAGATGTATCCAAAGAACCCGGACTTGAATTCCTCTTCCAGAATGGCCGCGTTAGAGCGCGAGTCGGAGCTGCGCTCTTCGAAAGCCATCACCACGATCATCTTCTCTTTGGGATATTGGCAATCCGCGAGCGATTTCAAGGAAGGCCGCAGTATCTTGAGCCCCTCCTTATACACAGGGAAAATAATCAAATGGTAAACCTTTGCCCAATCTTTTTTCGGAGCCAGGCCAACACAATCCGATAACCAATCGCGATTTTTCTCATTCGACAGTTTCTTATAAGCCAGGACCAGAAGCGTGGTAAGATAGATCGTGCGGATATTCCAATAGAACTCAAAAATAATGATCAGGATCGCGCTGAGTATGGGCCTGAATATCGAGAGGCAAGCCAAAAAAATAAGTATGCCCCAGGAGATGCAGGCCGGGATAATTTCGAGGTATCTTTTAGTCTTCGCGTTCCCGTTTTTCATCGGACTGCCTTAACCTCATCAATTCTTGGAACGGAGAGAGCTTGGCGTTTAGATCCAATTTATAAAGATTATCGTAAAGGTTGCCGTCTTCGGCCCTTTGCGTGTCCAAGAAATAAAGCGTATCGGTGCGGGTATCGTAAAAAGAAGGGGTATTTTTTTTAGCCAGGCTTAACAATATTACCGGTTCGCTCCGGGAGTCCGCTTCCATGACCGCGATATTCCTAAGGCCGATTATTATTAAGTGGTAACTGTCAGAATGCCAATACGCGTCAATTATCGGTTTATAGGGGTAATCGATGACAAAAGGCAGCCTGCAGAAGAGCTTATGCTGCTGGGAAATATTGGTTATCCCGATCTTCCGGGAATTGAAATATAGGACTATTTCCCTGTCCGGGGATATCTTCCATTTATCCGCGGGAGGATCCAAAGGCACTGACTCAGCGACCCGTTCGGACCTGCGCCCCTCTGAATCGGGTTTATATATACCTCCGTCATCGGGGTTGACATAATAGATCGCCCCCCTTTCCTCGTCCGCCCAAAAAGTAGAGAGTGTTTCGCTGTTTATTTGTTTAATATCGGGCCTCAAAGGAAAAAGGATGATCTTTTCCAGAAACGTTACTTTGCCCGCGCTTATACCGGCCTGGTTTATCCATGGGTAATGGCCTTCTAATTCAAGCCGCACGGTGTAGTTTCCAGGGAGAAGCTCCGTTACTGTGGCCGGGGTCTTTGCCGGGAATAAAGTCTCATTCAGAAAGATATTGGCTCCTTGAGGCTGGGTTTTCAAAACCAGCAGCCCCGTCCTGGTGAACTTAAATGCCCGCCGGTCGAATTTATACCCCAGGGCAAAGGATAAGATCAAGGGCAGCCCCGTGATAAAAATAGCCACACTGGAATAAAACAAGAATGCCCTTATCCTTTGTTCATTGCGGGTGATCATTATTATGGCTTTATCAGCGCCAGGCACTCCGCGCGCGTTTTTTCGTTCTGTTTGAATACGCCCCTTACGGCGGAAGTGACCGTTAATGTGCCGGGTTTTTTGATCCCGCGCATGGACATGCACATATGTTCGGCTTCGATGATTACCATGCATCCTTGAGGCTTTAATTTTGACATAATGATCTCGGCGATCTGCGTAGTAAGCCGCTCCTGAACCTGCGGGCGCTTGGCTAATATGTCGACGACTCGCACCAGCTTGCTTAATCCGGTTACCCGCCCGCCTTTGGGTATGTAAGCGATATGGGCTTTGCCTAAGAACGGGATAAGGTGGTGCTCGCAGCAGGAATATAAGGGTATATTCTTGAGCAAGATTATTTCCTCGTGTTTCTGGTCGAGGACGACCTCGAGTTCTTTCCTGGGGTCCAGCTTCATCCCGGAGAAGATCTCTTCATACATTTCAGCGAATCTTCGAGGAGTATCCTGAAGGTCTTTTCTTTTTGGGTCTTCTCCGATGGCTTCTAATATCTCCCTGACCGCCCTTTCGATCTTTTTCTTGTCCATCCCGCCTCCGATGTTACTTACCTATGCAAAAATCCGAGAATATCCTGTCCAGCAGGCTTTCTGAAAACCGTTTCCCCAATAATCCGTCTAAACCCCCCAGGGCGTCTTTGATATCCTGGGCCACAAACTCATCCGGAAATTTATTATCCAGCGAATCAAGCGATCGCGCAATGATTTTTTGCGTAACTTTGAGTATCTCGATATGACGGAGCCTGCTTACCATCGCCGGCTCATTCTGCGCGATTTTCCCGCCGAAGACCATATCCGCTATGGCCGACTCAAGTACATTTATATTTATAAGTTTCTTCGCTGAAATCTCGATCACGCGGCTGAAGATCTTACACGCCCTATCCCGGTTTATTTTCTGCTTCAGGTCGATTTTATTTATGATCGCGATGACTTTCTTGCCTTTCATTTTTTCCGCGAGCTCGACATCCTGGCGGCTGAGCGGCTTGGATCCGTCAAGCAGAAAGATTATCAAATCCGCCGAGGTTACGTATTTTTTTGAACGCTGCACCGCTTTCTTTTCCACAAGGTCCCGCGGCTCGATTATTCCGGCCGTATCCACTATCCTTACCGGAATACCCTTTATGTCTATGATCTCTTCTATCGTGTCCCGCGTTGTCCCGGCAACCGGCGTGACTATTGACCGCTCCTGCTTCAGGAGGGCGTTCAACAGCGAAGACTTTCCGACGTTGGGTTTACCGCAAATCACCGCGCGCACTCCTTCCCGCAATATTTTTCCGCGCCGCGAGCTTTCCAGCAGTTCCTTTAGCGCCTTGTCTATCGCCCTCAGCCGCCCCGGGATCTTCCGGCTTTCAGCGCTGCCGATCCCCTCTTCAGGAAAATCAATGGCTGCTTCGAGTAAAGAAAGGATCCCCAATAATTCCCCGGAGATCTGGGATAATTTTTTGGATAGGCCGCCGCCCAATTGTTCGACGCCGAGCCTTAATGCGGAATCTGTCTTGGCCCGGATTATATCCAGGACGGCTTCCGCCTGCGCCAGGTCTATCCTTCCGTTTAAAAACGCCCTTTTTGTGAATTCCCCGGGCGCTGCCATCCGGCAGCCGTTATCCAAAACCAGGTCCAAGACCCTCATCGTGGCGATGATGCCCCCGTGGCAATTTATCTCAACGACATCTTCTTTAGTATAGCTGCGGGGGGCGCGCATAACGCTCAAGATCACTTCATCGATGACCCCTTTTTCTCCGGCCTTAACGATCCAGCCGTAGTGTATCGTATATGTCCGGAACCGCGAAGGTTTTTCCCCGTCCCTGGAAACAAAGACCTTTTCGGCTACGGTTAAAGCGTCTTTGCCGCTTATCCTGACAATGGCGATCCCGCAATCACCCATGCCTGTGGCGACTGCCGCGATAGTATCATTGGTATCGTATTTGATCATCCCTGAATTCTCCCACAACGAATAAAGAACCGCAAACCAAAACCATGTCTTTTCTCGCGGCGATCCGTAAGACAAGTTCTTTTGCCTTTTTTACGCTGTCTGTTATGTGCGTCTTTTTGCCTGTAAAATTCTCTTCCAGGTCCCGGGGGTCTGCAGCGCGGGGGTTATCCGCCTTTGTTAAAACAACCTCATCCGCCAAAACCTTAGCCTCGATACATATCCCCTTTATGTCTTTATCGCTTGAAATTCCCATGACAAGGAACAGCTTGTTGTAAACAAAATTCTCTTTAACTGTTTCCCTCAGCGCCCTCATGGAAGCGGTATTCTGCGCTCCGTCAAGGACGATCAAGGGCCCGCGCGATAGGACCTCGCATCTTCCCGGCCAAAGCGTATTATAAAGCCCCCGCTTTATCGCTCCGGCTTCGATACCCACGCCCTGCATTTCTAATGCCTCAATAACCCCTATGGCTACGCTGGCATTGATCAACTGGTGGTTGCCCAATAGTATCGTCCTTAAGCCGGGGTAACTCTTTAATGACCCCGCCACGCGAAAACCGCTTTTTACCGCCTTATAAGTTATATCCCTGCCTACTTCGTACAATTTGGCGCCCTTTTGCCGGCATTTATCCCTGATAACCCGCGCCGCCTCTTCTTCCTGCGGCGCGCTGATAACGATCGAATTTGGGGTTTTAATGATACCTGCTTTCTCAATGGCGATCTCTCTGAGCGTATTGCCTAATTTTTGGGTGTGCTCGTAACTTACCGGGGTTATCGCGGAGACTAAAGAACCGGCGGAATTTGTCGCGTCAAGCCTGCCTCCAAGACCGGTCTCGAGGACGGCGAAATCAACCTTTTTTTCTTTGAAATAAATGAACGCCAAAGAGGTATAGACCTCAAAAAAAGAAAGAGGGCCGTATGTTGAATTTTTATTGTACTCATCAATAGCGGGCCTTAATCTCTTAGTCAGCTCTGCCAGCTCTTTTTCCGCGATCATCCCCTCAAAATCCTTTACGGCCGCTCCGCCTGCCCGGCCGCTCAATACCCTGATCCTTTCCCGGAAATCCGATAAATGCGGCGAAGTATATAGACCTACCTTATACCCGGATTCTCTCAATATGTAGGCGATGAACGCGCAGGTCGAGCCTTTGCCCTTCGTGCCGGCGATATGCAGGCATTTCAAGCTCTTTTCGGGGTTACCTACGCTTGAAAGGAAATTCTGGACGCGTTCTAATTTAAATGATTCCCTATAAGGATAAGCGGGGAACTTTTCATAATTGATAAAGGATCCTAAATATTGGAGTGTTTCTGGGTAGGTCATTTCAGGTGCCAGGTGTTAGGTGTTAGGGGGAAACCTAAAACCTAATGCTTGAAGTGCCTGATCCCGGTAAAGACCATGGCGATCTTATGCTTATCGCAAGCCTTGATTATTTCGTCGTCGGAAATGGAACCCCCGGGCTGGATTATGGCTTTAACTCCGGCTTTGGCCGCTTCTATGATAGCGTCCGCTTTCGGAAAGAACGCGTCGGAGGAAAGGGAGGAATTCCGGCTTAATTTTCCCGATTTGAACCTGGCGATCTTTACGGAATCGACCCTGGACATTTGTCCCGCTCCTATACCGACGGTCTTTGTGCCCTGGGTCAAGACAATGGCGTTGGATTTTACATGCTTGGCTACCTTCCATCCGAAGATCAGGCTTTCTAATTCTTTTTTTGTGGGTTTCTTTTTTGAGATTATTTTGAGGCTGCTCAGATCCAGTGTCTGTAAATTCTTATCTTGGGCCAGGAGCCCGCCGCTTACCCGCTTTAACTCAGGCTCGTCTATGGGGGCAGTGTCATTTAACTCTAATAAACGCAGGTTCTTTTTATTTTTAAACAGATCCAAAACCGCTTTATCAAAACCGGGAGCGATGACGCACTCCAGGAACCCGCTTTTAGCGATCGCCTTGCCTGCCTTAAGGTCCACTCTGCGGTTCAGCGCGACTATCCCGCCGAAGGCCGAAAGCGGGTCGCATTTATGCGCAGCCAGAAAGGCTTTCTCTAAAGTTTTGTCTTCCGCCGCTCCGCATGGATTATTGTGCTTTACGATTACGGCAGCGGGACCGTTGAATTCCCGCGCCAATTCCCAGGCGCTGTTTAAATCCAGGATATTGTTGAAAGAAAGCTCTTTACCCTGAAGCTGCTTGAGGTTTATCAGGCCTTTGTCTTTGCCTTTCTCTTTGTAAAAAGCCGCCTTCTGATGGGGGTTTTCACCGTACCTCAGATCCTGGATCTTCTCAAAAAATAAATTTAATTCCCTGGGTAACCCGCGGGATCCGCTTTGCGGCTTGAAATAATTCCTTAAGTAACCATAGATCGCGTTATCATAGCGGCTGGTATGGTTAAAAACATCTATGGCCAGCTCACGCATTAGATCTTCGGACAAGCTCCCGTTATTCTTTTCCAATTCCTCCACAACGGAGTTATAACTCGCGGGATTGCATATAACCGCCACAAATTTATGGTTCTTCGCCGCGGAACGCAGCATTGACGGACCGCCGATATCTATATTCTCAATAACCTCCTCGATTTTAACTCCAGGCTTTTGGGAAGTCTTCTCGAAGGGATAAAGGTTTACCACTACCATATCTATGAGCCCGATATCATGCTCTTTTAGGCTCCGCATATGCTCCGGTTTATCTCTTAGGGCGAGCAGCCCGCCGTGTATTTTAGGATGCAGTGTTTTCACCCTGCCATCGAGCATCTCAGGAAAACCCGTATATTCCGATACCTCTTTTACCGGAAGGTTGTTATCCCGCAGGATCTTGGCCGTCCCGCCGGTAGAGAGTATCTCGACCCCAAAACGGGTCAATTCCTTCGCAAAATCAAGGATGCCTGTTTTATCCGATACGCTGATTAACGCGCGCCTTATCTTGACCATAATATATTACCTCCATTAAATGCGATAAAACGATGGGTGGATAATGGATCTTTATCATTGAGTTTATTGGGGGAATTTTAAATTTAGGAATAAACGGATTATTTATTGAACCTGAAATTAACCAAATCTCCGTCCTGCATTATATAATCTTTCTGTTCCAGGCGGAGCTTGCCCTGCTGTTTTGCCTGACTCTCGCCTCCCGCCTGCAGAAAATCAGAGAGGCTGATGATCTCCGCGCGGATAAAGCCGCGCTGGATATCGGAGTGTATGGCTCCGGCCGCCTCCCAGGCGGTAGTTCCCTGACGGATCGGCCAGGCGCGGGTTTCTTTTTCTCCCGCTGTAAAAAAACTTATAAAGCCGGATTCTTTAAACGCCCGCAATAATAATTTATTAAAATCTTCAAGCTCTTGTTTTCCCGCGACTATAACCGGATTGTTGGTAAGCAAGCCATAGCCAGACATCATCTTTCTTTCATCCTGAGTCAGCTCGAGCCTGAAAATAAATTCCTCTTTTTCCAGGGCAGCCTTCAATTTACTCAATAAGGCTTTTTCGATATCATTTTCCACGCGGGAAAGGCGCGTTTCTATGAATTCAAGGTCTTTCAATATCAAATCAGCGCGCGAGTCTTCATGGACTATTATCGCGTCCGCCTCTAAACAGGCGTCCTCCTTGCCGGTTTCGGCCTGGACATAGGTTTTCTTTTTGGCCTTTACGAATTTATCTACCTCATCAAGGCGGCTGTCCTTTATATTTTGCTTACCGGCTGGCAGGCCGGGAAGGGCGAATAGGCCTATTTTCACTGTTCTTCTTCCTGTTTTTTGGTAGCTAGATATTGGTTTATGATATTTTGGGCTATCTTGTGGGGAACTTCTTCATAATGCGAAAAACGCATGGTATACATCCCCCTGCCTCCGGTGATGGAGCGCAGGTCATTTGCGTAAGTGAACATCTCCGAAAGAGGGACCTGCGCCTTTAGTACCTGGCTTTTACCTTTAACCTCCATACCCATGATCCGCCCTCGGCGGGAATTTATGTCTCCGGTTATCCCGCCCAAAGAATCCTCGGGTATGACTACCTCAACGTCCATGACCGGTTCTAAAAGGGCCGGGCCTGCCGCCTGGACAGCTTTGCGTAAGGCCATAGAACCGGCGATCTGGAAGGCCATATCCGAGGAGTCAACTTCATGGTATGAGCCGTCAACAAGGCGCACCCTGATATCTACTATCGGGTAACCCGCTACCGCCCCTTCTAAACAAGCCTGGGTAACTCCTTTTTCTACGGACGGGATGAAGTTCCTCGGGATCGCGCCGCCGAAGATCTTGTCAACGAACTCAAACCCTCCTCCCCTGGCCAAGGGCTCTACCTCTATCCAACAGTCGCCGTATTGCCCCCGTCCTCCGGATTGGCGCTTGAATTTACCCTGCACTTTAATACTCTTGGTAATGGTCTCTTTGTAAGAGACTTTCGGGGTGCCTAATTCCACCTCTACATTAAATCTTTTCTTCATCCGGTGCACCATGACCGCTAAATGCAGGTCGCCCAAACCGGAAATGATCAATTCTTTGGTTTGCGGGTCATGCGTTACCTTAAAGGTAGGGTCTTCGGAAGCGAGTTTATGCAGCGCGCCGGAAATTTTCTCCTCATCCTGGCGGGATTTAGGCTTGACCGAAGCGGATATCGCAGGCTCGGGAAAAATAACCGGCGGAAACAAGGCCTGGTTTTTTTCGTCACAAAGCGAATCGGAAGTCAGGGTTTCTTTGAGTTTAGCGATAGCTATGATATCCCCGCAGGAAGCCATATCTATGGGCCTTTGCTCTTTGCCCTGCAGAAAATAGATCTGCCCGATCCTTTCCCTGGTTTTTCTGTTTACGTTATAAAAACCGGTATTTGAAGCAAGTTTTCCGGAAAAGACCCTAAGGCAGGTTAACTGTCCGACATAAGGATCGGATATGCTCTTGAAGACAAAAGCGCAAAAAGGCGCGTCTTCCTTTAAGGCAATTTCTTTTTTGTTCTCAGGGTTTGACGGATCGGCCGCCTCGGCCCGGCTTCTTTCAACCGGAGAGGGCAGATAAGCGATAACCGCGTTCAATAATCCCTCTATGCCTTTTTCGTCCAGGGCCGATCCCGATATCACCGGAAATAAATTCCGCTTTATCACTGCCTGGCGCAGCCCCCGGCTCAAATCTTCAGGCGATAACTTCTCTCCGCTGAGGTATTTTTCAAGGAGCTTGTCATCGCTTTCCGCGACGATATCAACCAGCTCCGGAGCGTCGGAAGAAGTTATTTCTACCGCTTTTTTCGAGAGCCTTTCCTTAATATCCTGAGCCGCCTTGTTCAGGTCGATACCTTCCTTGTCCGTTTTATTTATAAAGATCAGGCAGGGGAGGTTAGCTTCTTCCAAAAACTGCCATGCGCGTTCGGTGCCTACCTCAACGCCGCTTGACGCGTCCACGACGATGATCGCGCTGTCTACCGCCCGTAAGCCTGAAATTACTTCACCCAGAAAATCCGCGTAACCCGGAGTATCCACAATCTGGATGCGGTTGTCTTTGTAATCACAGAACAAGAAACCGGAATTTATGGAGCTTTTTCTCTCTATTTCATCAAAGCTGTAATCGCTGACCGTAGTTCCTTCGGCGATTGTCCCTTTGCGGGTAGTAGCCTTGCAAAAATAGAGAATGCTTTCCGAGAGGGTTGTTTTTCCTGATTGGGCGTGGCCTAAAAGGATAAAATTTCTTTTTTTCTGGACATCCATGTCTAAATCCCCTTTTGGCTGCTACAAGATTTAAACATTATATAACAGGCGGCCGGGAGGGTCAAGAAAATTGCTTAAGGGAGCCCGCGGTAAAACTTTTAGAACTTAAATTGCAGCTCCGTCCTTAAAAATACGGCGTTGTCCCTGTTCCTGTAGAAATCCCCGGCAAATAGGTACTCCGCAAGAAAATAAGCAGAAACGGTTTTATTAAAAAAATAATCTATCCTTGCTTGCGGCAGATGCCCTCTATCTTTGCCTTCACCGGACAAAATAGCGCTCCGGGAGGCCTGTTCATTTGCGCGCAGGTAGTTATACCAGAAAGAAAGTTTCATTTTATCGGTAGGTTTTAATAATAACTCTGCCCTTAATATGCCCAAATTTGTCCAGTACCCGAGCACACCGGTATCGGTGCCTATGCTTAATACGTACAATTCAGAAACCCAGTTCCAGCGGGAGAACAACGGGTCCCAGGCCTCATTTTTGCCGGTCTTTTGATCATCTCCGGAAAGATAAATATAACCCATGCTCACCTGGGGGAGCCAGCAAACATCCTTAAAACATTTATCCAGGAACGTGTAACCTCCGAATCCCTGCCGGTCATTTTCACCGTAGTTACCCGTTTGATACGCGAACTGGCCCCTTGCGGTCCAGGAAGAAAGATCGTATTTGGTAAAGAATCCGAAAGTATTGATCTTGCCTTTTTGGGCCTGCAACCCGGCCCCCCCGTCCTCTTCATTCTTGAAAATATAGTATGCCTCAAGCTTAAGATTTTCTATGGCTTTATTCTTCCAGTATAATACCCCTCCTTGCTCGTCGGTGGTATTCAACGCCTGAGGCGCCTTATCCAATGAAAGATTAGCTTGCTGTTTGAGCTTTGCCCTGTTAATCACCGGAAAAAATTTTTCGCTGCGCGGGTTATTTATGTAAAGTATATCCAGCTGGTTTTTCTCATTTACTTTCCAGTTCGCTTTAGCGGCGTTAAAATAATAAGTCCTTGAGCCGTCCTGGGGAGTGCCTTCCATGATCAGGAAACCTTCGCCGTATTCAAAGAGCAGATCCTGCCTTCCTATGCGTAAATCCAGCGGGTATTCCAGAAAATTCCTCAGATCCATGTACAGGTTGTCAAAGACTACTTCGTTTATGTCAAAGTGGTAACCCTTTTTGCTGCCTGATTTATCGGGAGCGGCCGAGCTGGTCCCGCCGAAGTATGTATAGGCCCTGAACTCATCGCTGAGTTTGGCGAAAAGGGTCAGGTCCTCATCAACATCGGCTTGCCCCCAAACCGATGTTTTTATCCGGAAAAAGCTCCGGTTGTTCTTCACGCTTTTATCCATGTCGAATACATCGGACCATAATTCGTGCCTGAGGCGTAAATATGGCGCCCATTTGAACTGTACCTCGGCGTAAGCGGGAGCGATAAAAAGAACAGCTGTCGCGATTAAAGCACCTGTGGTTATCCGCGATATTCTATTCATTAAGGAGTGTTTTTTTACTTGCCCGGCTTGAGGTTAAAACAATTATCAATATGTTCTTGGGGCAATTTTTTTGTGAATAGGCTGACTAATACCGCCGTCACAAAAGAAATCGGCATAATTACGGCAATCGCGTCTATAACTGTCCATGGGAACGGGGCTAAACTTGGTTTATTAAATATAAATTTGCATAAACCCAGGGCTTCCGATTCTTTCTGGTGAATGAACAATAGCCAAAAAGCGGTTCCCAGGAATCCTACCGCCATACTCGCGATGACTCCGGCTTTAGTCATCCCTTTCCAGAATAACGCTCCAATATAGGAAGGTAAGAATACGCTCGCGCATATACCGAAAAATATCGCCGTCCCTACGGCGATAATGTTCCCGGGGAGGCTGTACCCTAATATCACCGCGAATAAAACTCCAAGGACTATCCCTATGCGCGTGGCCAACACGGTGTATTTATTATGCCTGCCCCCCAAGATCGCCCTTTCAAAAAAATCTCTTCCGATCGCCGCGCCCAAAGCTTGAAACTGGGAACCGGAACTGGACATTGCCGCGGATAAAATAACAAGCGTAAAGACATACACGAACCACGCCGGCAAGGCGCTGTTTATATAGAGCGGGATGATCTTATCGATGTTGCCTCCTGAAACGGCTAACGATATCTGTCCAAATTTGGGATCATTAAAGAAATGGACATTCGAGAGGGCGCCGACTATAAAGGCCGCGCCGATGATGCACAGAAAAAAAACGCCGCCCATCCCGACCGCGCGATTAAGCTCCTTGGCGCTCTTTACGGTCATAAATCTTACCGCCAGATACGGCTGGGCAAGGACCCCGACACCGACTCCCATGACAAAAGTTGTGATCATGGTCCACCAGATATTAGAACCCAACGCGGGCATACGCGTCCACCCCAAATGACCAATCCTCGCGAGTTTATCAGGGACTTGCGTCGCCAATTGGGAAAGCGCCTGATGCGCGGGGGCTACTCCGCCTAATTTTAGATAGGTAATTGCCAGCAAGATGATCATCCCGATAAACATAATGGTTCCCTGGAAAGCGTCAATATACATGGTACCCTTTAATCCTCCGCTAATGACATAAGCGCAAATAATGAGCGTGTAAATCAGAAGGGCGACATTAAAATTCATAAAGAAGGTCGTTTCAATAAAACGGGCAGCCCCTATCAAAACAACAGCCGCGTATAGAGGCATAAACAAAAAAATGACCAGGGCGCTGGCGCCCTGGATAAACCGCGATTTAAATCTCCTGCCCAAAAACTCGGGGAAGGTATGGGCGTCTAGCCTGTGCCCGATTTTCCTAGTGCGTTTGCCAAACACGATAAAAGCCACAATAATACCGAAGAGGACCGTCAAGAGAGTAAGCCATAAAAGACTCAACCCAAATAAGGCAGCCGCTCCCCCAAATCCAATAATAGCCGAGGTGCTGATGGCGGAAGCCCCATAAGAGATGGACATAACGAAAGGATGTATGTCTCTTCCGGCCACTAAATAATCTAAGGCGCTTTTTGTCCTGCGGTAACCGCAATAACCCAGGAACCCTACCACGGATAGATATATGATTACCACAATGGTCAATGTAAGCATATTATTCATCCTTTTCGATCTTCATTATATATCTTTTTCCGCTTTTATTTCCGCCTTTACCCATTTGATATCTTCGGGCTGGATACGCTCGTCGCCCTTATTCCAATTCACGAATCCATAAACGATACAAAAGACAGCGCTTAAAATACTCAAAAGATAAGCCAGCCATACGCCGGGATCCGCTATACCCAATACAGTCACTTAACTCCTCCTTTTAGGCGGCAATATAGTCGTTACAGACGAAACAAAGAATTATTTTCTTTTCAATAAAGTTTATAAAGCTGAAAAATATCGGTTTCCGGATGAAAGATAAACAGGAAGGAGGGACGAAAAACATTATTCCAGATAGGTGTAAATCTTCCCTTTGTAATTTCTTAGGACGTATTTCCCTTTTGCTTGGGAAAGGATATAATTCGGCCCGATGGGGATTTTTCCGCCTCCTCCGGGGCCGTCAATGACATAGGTGGGCACGGCATAACCCGAGGTATGGCCTCTTAATTTCTCTATTATATTTATCCCTACGGCTACCGGGGTGCGAAAATGTTGCGTACCCTTGACCGGATCGCACTGATATATATAGTACGGCCTGACCCTGATCTGCAAAAGCTCATGCACCAGCCGCTTCATTATATAGGGCCGGTCATTGACTCCTTTCAAGAGAACGCTCTGACTGCCCAGCGGGATCCCGCTGTCGGCAAGCATATCGCATGCCATTTTACAGCGCTTTGTGATCTCTTTGGGGTGGTTAAAATGAATGCTGACCCAAATCGGCGAGTATTTCTTGAGCATGTTTACAAGCTTTTCCGTGATGCGCTGCGGCAGGGTAACGGGTACGCGCGTGCCGATACGCAGGAATTCCACGTGAGAAATGGAACGCAGCTGTTGTATTAAACTCTCCAGCTCATCATCTTCCAATATGAGCGGGTCGCCGCCTGAAATAAGCACATCCCTTATCTTCCTGTTGGCTTTAATATATTCGATCGCCGCGTCAAACCTTCCGGCGGAATTGCTTTCGGGATGTTCGCCCACCAGCCTTCTCCTGGTGCAATGGCGGCAGTACATAGCGCATGAATCTGTGGCAAGAAGCAGGACGCGGTCAGGATAGCGGTGAACCAGATGCGGCGCCGGAGAATCCCTGTCTTCAGCGCAAGGGTCGACCATCTCATGGGGGCCGACCACAGATTCGAAGCTGATCGGCACTGCCTGGCGTCTTATGGGACAGCCGGGGTCGTCCGGGTCGAGCAAGGTCACCCAATAAGGCGTTATCGCCATGGATAATCTGCCGCTTGCCTTCTTGATCCCCTGCTCTTCTTCCGGAGTCAATTTTATGACTTCAGCCAGCTCTTCCTTTGTACGCACTCTGTGTTTCAGCTGCCAGTGCCAGTCTTCCCAGTCTAAAGGGTTTACATCCTTATACAAGCTGACCTGCTGATAATCTTGCTGCCTTCTGGATGCGCGCTGCGCGGTAACGGGAGTTTCCAAGACTAATTTTTGCGTCTCTGCCACGACAGAGTTATGGTTCATTTAAAGCTCCCCTTCTTTCTGAGGCGCTTGATATTATCGCCTCGATTATATTTTCATATTTCATTCCCGCGGCATAAGCCATTATCGGAAAATTCGATTCCTTGGGATTAAGTCCCGGTAGAGGGTTTATTTCCAGCACATAGGGGATCCCGTCCGCGCTCAGCCGGAAGTCAGTACGAGAAATATCAAAGCACCCGACTGCCTGATGCGTCTTTAGGGCAGTCTCCTTTACAAGCTTTTCGGTATCTTTATCGAGCCGCGCCGGACAGTGGAAAGTAGGGATCAGGCCGAATTCTTCACTCCCCTGGAATTCTTTCATCCTCCAGGAATAGAAATATTCTCCGCTCCTTTGGCAGCTGGAAAAGTCTATTTCAAGGATAGGCAAAGCTATGGCCTTGCCATTCTCAAGGATACCTACGGTCAGCTCTTTCCCTTCGATGAACTCTTCCACAAGCACCTCTTGGCTGTATAGCTGCCGGATCTCTTTTACCTTGGCAAAAAGCGCCCCTTCATTATCGACGACATTAGAGGCGCTTATCCCTTTGGCGGAGCCTTCAAAATTCGGCTTTACGATAAGGGGGAACCTTAAAGAACCATCTAATTTCTCATCATCTTTGCGAAAAACCTGAAAATTAGGGGTAGGTATATTCTCCGCTTTCAATATCTTCTTGGTAAGAGCTTTATTCAAGGCGAGCGCCAGGGAAAATGTGCCCGAGCCGGTGTATGGAATATCCAGATAATCCAGTATGGCGGGTATTTCGGCTTCGCGGAACCTTCCGCTTTTGCCTTCGGCTATGTTAAAAACCATATCCACGCGGTTATTCTTGAAATAAGAAAAAAGGTTGGGCTGCTCTACGTCAACAAGATCAACCGTATGGCCGTTATTCCTTATCGCGCTGGATATGGCGCTTATGGTTTCTTCTGAGTCGAATTCGGAAAAATAATCCGCGGGCTTTGTTTGGTCTTTCTTCTTTAAATTATAGGTCAGGGCTACACGCATTATTCCAGGTTATACCTTTTTAGGGCGCTGTCCAATATCCTGCCGATAATCTGTTCGTAAGTAATGCCGATCTCCTTGGCTACTAACAAGAAGACGTCCTCAGTTGATAGGGAAGGCAGAGGATTTATTTCCAGCACATAAGGATTACCCTCGCTGTCCACCCGGAAATCCACCCTGCCGAAATCGCGGCATTCGACGGCATCATAGGTCTTCA
The DNA here is from genome assembly GCA_028716705.1 of Candidatus Omnitrophota bacterium. Lineage (GTDB taxonomy): Bacteria > Omnitrophota > Gorgyraeia > Gygaellales > Profunditerraquicolaceae > UBA1562. Next base: position 32,667 of record JAQUPI010000009.1, read on the forward strand.
GGGCCAATTCCATAATCCTCTTCCTTAAGTCCGCGTTAATATGCGCGGGGCAGATGTATTCCAGTCTGTCGGACTGGATCCTGGCAAAAGTATAGAATTTATCCTCAAGCTTCAGCCTGCCGTCTATCTTTATCTGCACTATAGGCAGCGCCTGCGGCGGATCATTGCCGATGACCGCCACGGTAAATTCCTGCCCGGATATAAATTGCTCTACAAGCGCGGGCTGCTTATATGTGTTTATTACAAATTCAACCTGTTTCTTCAGGTCTTCCCTGTTCTCAACCCTTGAGTTTTCGCTCAGGCCCTTGGAGGAGCCTTCAAAACGCGGCTTTACGATGAGTGGGAATTTAAAATGGTTTGTGTTGGCAAGCGCTTCGGGGGATTTCAATTCAAAAAATTTCGGCGTGGGTATGTTTTCGGCGATAAAGATCTTCTTCGCCATGATCTTATCAAGCGTCAAGCTCAAGGTCAGGGCATCGGCACCCACAAAAGGTATGCCCGCCATCTCCAACAGTATGGGAACCTGCGATTCCCTGTTCCTGCCGGTAAGGCCTTCGGAGATGTTAAAAACAATATCCACATCGAGCGAGCCGATTTTCTCGAGAAGGCTTGATGCGTTGCCTATTTTTTTTACTTTAAATCCGCACGCCTGGATGGCGGAGGCGATAACCTGGATAGTGGAAGGATGGTCGAATTCGGCGTTTGCATCTGGCGGGTCATCTTTCTTGAACGCGTAATCCGTCTTCAGATCGAAGGTCAAACCGACGGTCTTCATATGATAAAAAATAAGGGCTCAATTCCCGTTAGAGCCCTTGTACTCTTCACCTGGTTTTTCAATTTATTAGGTCTAACCTCCTTAAGGCCGGCAATTTTACTCTCAATATCTTGTGTCTAGCTAATTTTTTATCACAACATATTGTCTTTGTCAAGCATTTTCTGGTTTTCGGCCGGATTCCCGGAGTTCCTATCTCCGTCGAGAAAGCATCCTTTTGTCAAAAGCCGATTTCATTATTCCTGTCTTAGAAATAAATTGCTTGATCAATCCCGGCCTGAAGGATAAAACATAACACCACATGGCGGCATCGTATAAGGCTATGAGGGGCAGATGCGTCAAGAATCCGAAGAATGATTCATTTTTGATCATCGCAAGGTAGCGGTTTTTTATCAGGTCCAGATGCAGGCTGTCATTGATGTACCTTCTCGCGAAAGGCTTATTTATCCCGGAGCCGCCCCTTGCCGTGGCGCCGCGCACATGGTAAGCTATGGCTTGCGGGATATAATATCCCTTCCATCCATGACGGTTAGCCCTCCAGGCGATGTCCAGGTCTTCGTAAAAAAAACGGAAATCATTATCAAAATATTCCGGGCCCATTTTGATATTCTCGAGCATCTTACGGCGGTAAAAGGCGACTGACCCGCTGACGCCGAATACATATCCTTTTCTTCCGTACTGGCCTTTATATTTAAGGCCGTACCCACGCTCTCTGGCGGTCCGCCAGGGGCTCAAGAATAATCCGGTACTGTCTATGATCTTTCCCCCAGGACGCAGGATCTTCCCGCTGACCATACCGATCTTGTCATCTATATCAAACGCCCTTATTGCCTCCTCTATGAACTTGTTATCCAGCACAACATCGTCATTAAGGCAAAGGATGAAACAGCCGTTACTCATACCTATGCCTTTATTAATGGCCTCGCAATAAGTCAAGGGTAAGGCCGGGCCATGCAATTTTATTTCCGGGAATTGCCCGAGGATCTTTTGCCTGAAATCTTCATTTAGTGAATTATCAATTATAAAAATTTGATTAACAGGATAGGATTGTTTCTTAAGAGAATCCAGGCAGGCCTTAAGATTATCCTCTATATCGCGGGTTACTATAATGACATCAGCTGTTCCGCTTACCATTTTTTCTCAAATTAACAGGAATGCCCGTCTATTAATAAACTGCAAAAACTGCCGGGTTTGCCGCTATTATAATTTGGCAACCAGCCATAATAACACTGCGTTTGCGTCTTGTTCATATCATACGTGTAAGGAGTATAAAACGATGTCGCGACCAGTCTGAAATAGTCGCGCAGGTTGGGATAAATTACCTGTTTTGCCATTGAATACGGGAATCCCGGATTCCGCGTGAGGCAGGATAGCGTCTTTTCCATGAAATAGATCTTCGCCCGGAGCGGGGAATCCGCGTAAATCTCCTCAAATTCCTTTAAATAATCCGCGGCCTTCCGCAGGTCGAGCATCTCCCTCATCTTTTTGCCTCTGCCTTTTTTGGGAATGAAAATATACTGTTTTATATAACAGGCCGGCCTGTTTAATAAAAAGACCCTCATGACATAGCTTATCTTTTGAAAAAGGAAAAACTCCTCCAGGGTTATCAACCCTTTTGTCTCTTTCGAGATCATCTCCACCAATTCATCAATGGTAAATTCCCCCTGAGACGAAAACGATTTTCGCCCCAGGTCAGAATAGCTCCTGATTACGATCGAACTTATAAAACTGTGCTCCCGCGCAAAATCCACTATCTCGCCGATCCCGCCTTCGCTTATCCCGCGCACCACTACCTTGACGATCCCCGTCGATATACCAAGGAGCCTTAAGCTATCCAGCGCCTTTAATTTCTTAGAAAGTAATTTTTCGCCCCTTATCAGCTCGTAGACATTTTCGTCGCTTAAAGAATCTACCCACATTATCACAAGGTTCAACCCGCTCTTTTTCAATTTCCGCAGGTAATCAATATCGCCAAGCTTGATGCCGTTGGTGACAAGGAAAGGCCGGTGTCCGGCTCGAATGATTATTTTAATGATCTCTGAAATGTCTTCCCTGCTAGTAGGCTCCCCCCCGAGCATAAAGATGTTCCTTCTGGGCTCTCTTAGGGCCCGTACCATTTTTTCGATCTCTTCCAGGGGCATGTCATTATTTACTTTCCTGGAATCGGAAAAACATATTTTACATTTCAGGCCGCAATTAAATGTCGGGTAGAAAAGGTAAATCCTTGTGTTTTTTGGGTTGCATATCGGCCTCCCGGCATGAATAAGCTTATAGAACCTGTCGAGTTCTTTATAGTACCAGCCGTATTTGGCTATCTTCGCCTTAAATGATCCGTGTAAAACACAGGATTTTTTCAGCCAAACCGAACCATTTTCCTCTACGACATCCGCCTCTATGTTATTTTTGCATACGGGACAGATGCTTTTTGTCCGGTCTATAATGGTTTTTTCAAGATTGGACATCTCTGCCGCTCCGGGTATACAGGTAAATATTTACCCCTTGGAATAAATGCTCCTCTTCGAGTATAAAATTTTTATTAAACCAGGCGATGGCGTACCTGCTGACATAGTCTTCCGGGTCTTTCTTTATGCCTGAGAATGACCAATCACTGACCACCAGCCAAATCCTTTTATAATCGCGCAGGTCATTTGCCCTGCCTATTTCTAAAAACTTCAGGATAGAAAACTCCGGCAGTTGCCCGAATATCCTGGTCCAGTCATGCTTGTAAACATCGCCCATCTTGATCCCATATTCCGGGAACTTTTCTTTATGGTAGTATAGAAACGGCATGTATGAAGACCTGCATATATGCAGGATCACGTCTTTTTCCTGGAACTTTTCCGCTAAATGTAAAGCTGACCCCCTGTAATCCTTTCTTGGCCATATGGAGGATAAATAATATTTTTCATAATTAGGAGGTAATTTATTTTCATAATAATTTTTTAAAGAGTAAGCAGTCAAAACCAAATATACGCCACAGACCGCCAGAAATAATTTATTGACCCGTTCTATGCCCGCGGCCGCGATCAAATAGAACGCCGGCAGCGTAAAAAAGAATAACCGGTGCAAATAAAATGCGCGGAAACGGGGCATTAGCCATACCAGGCTGACCGGTACTATTGCCCAAAGGACAAGATACGGGAATTCACTTTTTTTATGCCAGTGATACATGGCCTTTAATGAAAGAAGTGTGAAAACGGACAGCGCTAATAATTGCGGTACCCAATGCGCGTTATAACCTAAAGAAAAGATCATGAAGGTTATTACGGGCATTCGCGGTCCGAGATCCGGTATCCAAAAATATATATTCTTATCAGAAAAAATGGAAAACCTGATAACGGTCAGTATCAGGCAGGGAAAGCAGAACAATAAAAGGACCATTTGTAAATACAACCACTTTTTCTTAAACCCTTCTTTTCCAGGATAAAGCAGATAGAAAAATAAATTCTGTATTAAAACGAGTACCGAGTTTATGGAATGATTGTAAATAAAGGCCGCTGTCGCGATGATATAGAAAGACATTGTCAAGAAGGTCGGTTTTCTTAAAATCCTTAAGAAACAATAGCTGGAAGATAAAGCTAAAAATATAGAAAGGGAATAGCCGGTCAATTCTTGGGAATAATATATATGCAAAGGGGAAAAAGCTAAAAGCAAAGCGCCTAAAACGCCTGTTTTTCTCGAAAAAATAAGCTTGCCGAGTAAATATATCAGGACCAGGGAAAGGATCCCGAATAAAACGGGAAAAAGTTTCAAAAAATAATCATTTGAAGAAATACTCATCCAGCACTTGAGTAAGAAACTGAAAGTAAAAATAAATGCCCCGGGTAAATTTAATCTTATGGGGTATTCCATAAAATGCCTGGAAATGAAGAGCTGGACAGCTTCGTCAAACCAAAAGCTCATTTTGCCTAAATTGTATACCCTTAAAAGAAAACCGGAGAGAATGATAAAAAATAAATAAACAAGGCTGATATTCAGCGCGGGAAAAGCTGATTTAAATTTTAGGAAATTCTTGTTATTGTCCAATTTTTATAAAATGACCGCTGGATAACTTAAACAGCCGCGATAGCCAATAACTGTTTAACATATGCAGCCTCTCTTTTATGAAAAAATACAGCCAAAAAGGCATAAACCTGATCCGGTATTTCTTGGGTAATAAGTACTTGAAATTAGCTTCCATGACCTTCTTCCGGGAATGTAACTGCTGTTTTAATTTATCCCTCCATCTTAGCCCGTTTATTTCGTCAAAGGCAAAGCACCTGCGGTGTATATCGTAAACAGGCCTCAGGTTCTCTATCCCGAATTTTTGCGGATCATTATATAAATTGGTCGCGTATTCCAATCTTAAAGAAGTCACTGATAGGATATTATCAATATATTTGGAGTTCTTCCGAATGAATTCGGTGGTATCAATAACATCTTTTTCCTCTTCATGCGGGAATCCCGCTATAATATGGATCCCGGCCCTTATCCCCGCTTCATATGAATACCTTAAAACAGACGAAGCGAGCTCAGCGTTAAAATCTTTACCCATGCGGCTCAGCATCCTGTCGCTTCCGGACTCGATCCCAAACCACAAAGAAGCACATCCCGCCTTTTTCATCTTTTTTAAAATTTTCCTGTCTAGATTATCTACCCTGGCCGAAGCTTTCCAAAATATGTTTATTCCTTTTTCAATGAACGTATCGCATAATTTTTCGAGGTAATCATATGAGCAGTTTATAGTATCGTCGCAAAAATGAAAACAATTGTTCCCATAGCGCTCCTTCATAAGCGCGATCTCAGAAATTACCTTATCATGTGATTTAAATTCAACGGAGGAATGCAATGTTCTGCGTTTACAAAAATTACAATTATAGATACATCCCCTGCTTATCTGATAAGGTAAATTCAGGGATCCCGCATCTTGTAATCTGGATTTATAAAAATCCAGGCGCAACCCCGAGAAATCCGGGATATCTATGTCTTCGATGGAAAACAATTTTTTTGGATTTGCCCCGACCCTGCCGCTCTGTCTGTAGATAAGATTCGGGACTTCCTGGATGGGTATTCCCCCCGTCAGATGCTCTATTAATCTGGTTAAGGGGACTTGGCCGTCTCCCACAACCATATAATCAACGAATGGGAACCGGCTGAAAAATTCTTCGCCGTGTATAGAAATAAACGGGCCGCCCACAACCGTCTTCGCTCCGGTTACAGACTTTAGCTTCTTCGCTAATAATGCGGCGAAGAGAAAATTATGGTAGCTCATCACAGGTATGCCGATCAGATCAAATTTACCGCAGTCATCAGATATTTGGATAATCCTGCCTATGAAATCATCTATATCTCTATTTTTGGATTTGCCGGATATATAGTCTATTATTTCCCCGTCTCTTCTTAATATATTTACATTTATTTTTGAGTTTGAAAATAAAGGCAGTTTCCTGTTGAATTCCTCGATTTTTTCCGAGAAATTACCCAGGGTGACATTATACTTATTTTTTTTCAGGAATCCGGCAAGGACTCCTAAACCATATGGCAGGGGGATATTATTGTAAAGAAGGTCGGAGTATAAAAAAGGGGGAGAAATAAGCTGGACCTTAAATTCTCTCATTTATACGCATTTTGAATTTGGATATAGCGGTCAGGAAGGGAGCGATATCAGTTTATGCAGTTCAGAAGACATATGTTTCCTTATGCCTTCTCGTTCTTTATTCAAGTCTCCAAGCCTTTGCTTGATCTTCTCTATTATCTTGACAGTTAACCGGCCCTCTCTATAAAGATCTATAAATTCCCTGTAATTCCCTGTTATCTCACCTATGATCTCTGCCGGATATTCCCTGCCTTGGATTTTTAGCGTATCTATTCCCAGTTCGATATAGCCGGGGATATCGTCTGTTATGGAAAAAAATACGTTCTCATTCTCCTTTAAAACCTTTAGATCCATTTTATGGAATTTTCTCAATACAATCTTATCGTTTATATAAATGCATGGCCTAAAGCATATGCCTCCCTTGTCCGGGTTTCCCATGATCTTTACCGTTTTTGTGCCGTCGCTGTCTTCCAAATCAATTTTCTGGAAGTGATCTTCAAATCTTTCGTATAACCGGCACCCGCCGACCCCTTTTACGCATCTATTGCCGTAGATAAGGACTTCTGTTTTGATGTTCAACTTATCGGCTTCCTCTTTTATCTTCTTTATTTGATCTAATTCTTTTAAAAGAGTGCTTATTACGAATTGCGAAATACCCAGGCCTTTATAATAAACTATTTTCTCGAAAGAAGTTATGTTGCATCCCACGCTGGCGTGTATATTGACGCCCGGGTATCTTTCTTTTATAAGTTTTATTAAATGCGGCGTCTTGACGATCAAATCGCGGATTCCCCATTCAACGTAATCTTCAACCTTCGCCATGATCTTAAAAAATTGCTGTTCGTCTATATCCACATTTATGGCTACTCTCAATTTCTTATCAAGGGCCTTGGCGATGGACGAGGCCTCCCTTAATTCTTCATGGCTCAACTCATAATCGGAGTGCCTCCTGCTAAAACCCAAAGCTCCTACATAAACCGCATCCGCGCCTTTCTTAAGTATTTTTTGAACCATTTTAAGGTTTCCCGCGGGTCCCAGTAATTCCGGCGCTTTTTTAAGCGTAATTTGGGGTTTAGGCATCTTGATCTTTATCTTTTGGCCCTTTTATCGATTATGCGCCTTTCCTTGATATTTGTCTTTTCCAAAGCTCTATGTCCCGCGATCTCTTCCGTTGCTATCCTTATCCCGAAGGTCTCCCTTAGCTTATCCCGCAAATAATTCATCTTATTCATCTTTTCCGCGCCCGAAAGTTTCCCTTTAAAGCTTATATATAATTTAATGTTATCACAAAGATTCCTGTCTGTAAATAACTCGATAAGGTAATGCCGTATAAAAGGGGTATTCAAAACAAAGCCTTCTAATTCATTCGGGAGGATATTTACTCCTTTCACCTTAATCTTCTCATCTATTCTTCCTAAAATAGGGCCTAAACGCGGGGCAACCCTGCCGCATTTGCATTTTCTTGTAACCAAAAAAGAAATGTCCCCATTGGCATACCTTATCAGGGGAAGGCCTTCCCTGCCGAAATGGGTGATGACCACCAGCCCCTCTTTTCCCGGCCCTAGTACTTTTAAAGTGTCCGGGTCCACTATCTCTACATAAACCATCTCCGGCAGGATATGGTGCCCTGATTGAAAAATACATTCAAACCCAGGGCTTGCCTCTGTTGAGCCATAACCGGAAATGATCTTTGCTCCCCAAATTTTCTCTACGCTTTTCCCCAGGATATTCCTGGAGAGGTCCTTTTGCATGATATTTTCCCCGAAGGTCACTATAAGGCGCGGTTTATAGGTGCGCCTTGATATCCTGCTCCGCAATTCCTCCCCTAACCTCAAGATAAAAGAAGGCAAACCGAAAATAATCGTGGGATTGAATCTCTTTATAAATTCCAAGTGTTTATCCGCACCTACATTGCCTGCCCTTAAAGAGCAAGCGCCTATTTTAAGGCAGCCTAACCATACGCTCAATCCGCCGATCCACATTGATCGCTCAACGGGAGCCGTGATATAGGCTACGTCGTCTTTGCGTAAACCAAAAACCGAGAATTTCTTTGCGATAAAATAAGAGTTATTTATGACATCCCTTTTGGTGAAAGGGAAGAAAATAGGCCTGCCCGATGTGCCGGTTGTGGTCACGATATCTGCCCACATATCCTTTGGGACGGCTATAAATTCCTCATTTCTTTCTGCCAGGTCTTTCCTGAATGTTATGGGTATCGATTCAAATTCGTCCAGAGAGGCAACCTTTCCCGGGAAATTTATACCGCGGAACAATTTTTTATAATAAAGGGAGTTGCTCTTTGAGTAAGCCGTTATCCGGTTGATTTTTTTTATAAGGTCCTTGTATAAGGCTTTATGGCCTATCTTCATTGGATTTTTGTATGATAATTTCCTTACGGAAAGCCTCTTTATCCCTTAATATTTTCAAGCTATAGAAGCACCTCTTTACCAGCGCTTCGTAAAATATACCCTTAGGAGTCAGATTGACGCTATTTTTGTCAATCTCGATGAGTTTAAATTCCTTTAAAACCTGCACGGCCCTTCTAAAGTAATATGTTATATCCTTTCCGAAACGCTCTTTAAAATCGCGGCGATCCAGGGTAAAATGCCCCATACTTCTGACGATATAATTGCCCATAAGGTATTTTCCCCGGAGCCGAAACCCTTTTTCTACCGGCAGCCTGCCCTTATCCAGGTAAGAAAAATATTTTTTCAGTTCTGCGGTATTCTTGTATGTAAGATCAGAGTTGTAAGAAAGGCTGTTCAGCCCCAGCCCTAATACCGGAGTGAGCATTGAAAAAAAATCATTGTATATATCAATGGACCGCTTCTTCACATAAGAATGCCTGCTGACCTGAGAATATCCTTTTGCATCCAGAAAATCGCGGGTAAAATGAAATATCCGCCTCATATTTTTTATGTCCACCGTTCTCATATATTCATAAAAAGGGATTTCCGCGCGCCTCGCGGTAAGCGGACATATACAGATATGTTCCGGACCGAGCTGCACGGTAAGGCTTAATGTCTTGCGCCAACTGCCAAGACTCTGGCCAGGCAACCCAAACATTAAATCTAAATTTATATTATCAAACCCCGTCTTTCTTGCCCTATTGTAAATATGGACATCCTGATCAAGCGTGTCAAATCGATTGCATCTTTTCTTTACCTTATCGTCAAACGACTGTATACCCAGGCTGATCCTGTTTACCCCGTGATCCTTTAATAGCCGCAGCTTGGAATCGTTAATTGACCCGTCCGGGAAGATCTCCACGCTCATCACCGCTCCGCTCTTGAAATCCATGGTATCGCGTGCGGTCTTTAAGACGCCTGCCAGCTCCGCTTCGCGCAATATACTGGGGGTACCGCCTCCTATGGAAAGATAGTTTGTAAGAAAACGGCGCGTAAATGAGGAAGCCAGTTTCATCTCTTTTTTCAAGCTTCCTATATATTTTTTTATGAGGCTGTAGGGCTGACTAAAATAGGCCGTAAAATCGCAAAAGAAACACTTTCTTTCGCAGAAAGGAATGTGGATATAAACTATCTTTTCCGGCTCATGGCTGTGTTTATGCCAGGCCCCCCTCGCCTCTCCTTCGTTAACGTGACTCCATAGAAATGTGTAAGGATAAGCCAAAAGCAAAATACCCGGATCTTTATTCAATTCTTCTTTTATGTATCCCCGCCAGCTCTTCATGGCTTTATAACTTTTTACAAAAAGTGTAAAGGGTGGCAAAAGAATGCGTGAACCTTCTTCCCAGGATAAACCGGATCATAGGCAGATTATGAAGGTACACCTTGCCGACAATTACTTCGGATGTTCTCAAGACCTGTTTATGAGCCCAATTAAAAAAGTGTGTTCCTATGTTTTCCCCTCGCTCTGCCCGTGAAATCCCGCCCATAACCGAAAAAGATAATTTTTTGTTCAGGGCGTCTTCGAATCGCCTATCGTATCTGTAACATAAAAATCCTACCGGTACTTCTTTCCTTGATACCACAAATACATTATCCGCGTTTATGCCTAAACAGCAATTCCTTATACTTTCTAAATAATAAACCCGCTTCTCTTTTTCCCGTAAAAAAGGGGTCAGGCTGAATTTACTTTCCACATCATCGTTGATCTCTCCCGAAATTTTCATGATTTGCTTATAGTCGCTTTTTTTATATTTTCTGAATTCATATTCTTTTCCCAGACTGTTTTTTCTATACAGGAACGGGCTGTCCCTCTTAGTGCTGATACCCTCTATTTCACCGCATATGAAATTGAATCCCAAAGAGCTTACAGCCTGGATCAATGGCCAGCTTTTGGAATAAGCCGAAATGTATAGGGCTTTGATACCTGTCTTTTTCGCCAAATTTACGCTATTTATCACTAAATTCCTTGCCAGCTCATTCGCTTCTTTCCCTTTTAAGCGCCCATCTACTGACAGATATTCAATAGAACCTACGGGCAATTTAAAAAAATCACTATCCCAGCTCCTGAATTTCAATAAGGCTATCCCCGAGATCATTCTCCCCTTTTCGATCAATAAGGAGCTTTTTTTGTCGTTGTTCAAAGAATACTGGATGACGTTAACTAAATATTCCGTATATTCAGAAGGAGAAATGGATCCAGAGGAGACTAGAAGAGGAGGGTACTTATTAAATAAATAAGGGGCATTGATTATTTCTTCCGGGTTTAATTGTTTCGTGATTAATAGGGTCACTGAAAATCGATCTCTTTATAAAGCTGTGTCTCCTCTTGCAAGTTTTGCCGTTCCTTTCCGTTAAAAATATCATTTTCCAAGATAAATATCGCGGCCTTCATTAATTTTATAAAGTTATATCTTGTAGAAAATTTATTTGAGCCCATCAGGGGTATTTTTATCTCTGCGATCTTATAATATTTGTAAAACCTTAATAGGCGCGGCATGCCGCCGAGTGAAATCAACTTGTCTATTACCCTTCTATTTCTCGCTTTTAAAGAGCTTCCTATGTCATGTATCCTCTTGCCGGCCCTCAGCGAGATGATCGAATTAAACGCGAAGGAAGCTATTTTTCTTACCAGAGAATGCTCGCGCTTTTCTCTCCAACTCAATACTATATCGTAGCCTTCATTTATTTTTTTTATAAATTGCGGAATGAATCTGGCCTCTTCAAAGGCGTCGTCGTCAAGGCTGATCACTATATCGCCTCTGCTATGTTTATATCCCGCTAAAAGGGCCCGGTGCTGTCCGAGATTCATATTTGACCGCATTATGCGTATACGGGGATCTTGTTTCCTGATCCCCTGAACGATTTCCGGAGTTTTATCGTCACAGCCGTCATCGACAAAAATAATCTCATAATTTTTACAAAAAGAAAGGACTTCGGCGAGAAGCGGATATAACTTCAAGACCCTTCTTCCGCTATTATAAAGAGGAATAACTATGGAAATATACCCGGGTTCCTGCAAATTTAGTTAAAAATATCTGAAAATGTCGCCCGTCGCGAAGCTGTCTATGATCTCTCTGAACCGTTTATCCATTTTTTCTCTGGTAGCGCTGTCTATATATACAGCCCTTTCC
>JAQUPI010000010.1 GCA_028716705.1 Candidatus Omnitrophota bacterium
TGAACCTGCGTTTCAAATTCCGGGTATGTCTTTCCTATCCGCACCAGGCCATTGTTCATTTCATTATATTTTATGACTTCAGGCAGATCCACGGAAACGACGGGCTTGCCCAGGGCATGGTATTCATTGAGTTTCGTGGGAAAAACAGTAGAGGTGTAATCGTTTATCTCATAAGGGATTGTGGCGACGTCAAAATATTTGATGTAAGCCGGCAGCTCTGAAAACTCCTTTTTGCCCAAAAAGAAGATGTTCCTAAGGCCATCTACCGTAGAAACCTGTTCCTGGGCCGGCCCGATCAACACAAATGACCATTCAGGATGATTAGCGGCCAGGAAAAGAAGCAATTTTAGGTCCACGTGCCGGTGTATCCCCCCGACATAACCGATTATCGGCCGGTTTATACCTCTTATATCAGCGGGAGGCTGCGAAGGGATATCTTCCTTTTCGCCAAAAACCCGGGTGTTGACCCCGAAAGGAAAAATATACACATTGTCATTCAGGCGGCTGCACCTGTCTCTCAGGAATTCGCCCTGCACAAAGATCAAGTCGCTATTTTTTATTAATTCGTCCTCGGTCTTCTTTATCTTTCCGGGGTTATCCGCTAACACGTGAAAATCAGCGATACAATAATAAACCAGCAATTTATGTTCCGTATTATCTATGATGTCAAGCGCTGTCCCCGTAGGAAGAAAGGTCCAGATTATCGGCTCGCGGAAATTCATCGCTTTCATCCACCTCTTTAATCCGCCGAGCAATAAATGGCTGTTTATCCAGCGGGCGATCCTGGAATAAGGAAAGGGCAGGACAACGGGAGAATAAACGTAAAGGTTTCGCGCCTGTTCTCTAAACCCTTTGACGCTTTTAAGCCAGGCCACAAATCTCTTCTTCAAACGGGGAATATCTTTAAAATGGGGGACCCTTACGCCGGTATTTTCTATAAAAAGTACCCTGTTACCGTTTTGGGCAAACGCGGACATTACCTCCTGGTGCCCCTGCCAGTTAAAATCCCAGTCTATCGAAGAAATACAAATAATATCCTGGTTTCTTATCATTTTAATTTAATGAGCTTTTTTTCTGACAGAAAAAGCTTCCTTATTCTTTATCCAGCCGGTATAACGGTCCGAGTAAACGTACTGCAGGTTTTCCCTCCTGATCCCCGGGTCATTCGCCGCGAAACCCCTTAGAATATAATTCAATTTATAAAGTTTATCAAGGATAAATTCATAGGTAGCATCATAGCTGGGTATACCGCAATTTATCACTTCTGTCATTTCTTGTAACCTCTGGCGATCCATCCGGCGCGGTCTTTCATTCTCGTGACAAAGATGTCTTTAAATCCGGCCCGAGAAAACAGATCGTAGACCCCTTTTTTACTGAACCTGAATTCTATCGGCGCGCTGAAACGGTCATAAAGATCCCCTTTTAGGGAAAACGGGCCCCTCCCGAAATTAAAAGGTATCTTTTGCGCTATGGAGCTCGTGGCCACAAAGTTCCTCAAGACCTTAGCCGGAAGAGAAAATAACATGAAAACAAATGGAGAAAGAAGCCACGACAGGATATATACGGCCTGCGGAGGCAGCTTCACGGTAAACAGGCGGATAAGGCGCACTATTTTAACCGCAGCATATTTGAAGATATTGTCCGAATGGTCCTCGTAGAGATAAATAAAAGCCGGCGCACTTCTCTTGAGAATGCGCGCGATCTCAGCTAAGCCGCGTCCGGGACTTACGGTATGATGCAGGACACCGAAGGAATATGCGAAGTCGAAAAGATTATCTTTTATTGAGATATCTAAAATAGAGCTTTTTATTATCCGGACATTCCTAAGACCAAAGGTTAATTCTTTTGTTTTATGTACCCCATCGCTTAAATCTATGCTAACTACCATAACGTGAGGATTATTTTTTGCCATGATATACGTATCATAACCACATCCCGAACCGATATCTATACCCATTTTACCTCTTACTAGAGGCTCATTGATTGCTTCTTCCATTTTATTGAAATGCCACTTATCGATGGACATAATATTTTTATCCTTAGCCCATAGAAATCCGTATGTTTTTGCAGTTTTTGCTATGCTATCCATAATTTATTAAAGATGGATTGACCCCTTATTTTCTAAAAAATGACTATATCTTATCAGTTGTCTAATATGTTATTATCTATTATATACTTTGATATTGCCTGCGCTACTATACTATGCCCTATTGATGTGGGATGGATAATATCACGTTTCATATATAAGATTTTACTCTGTTTTGCTTCTCGTTTAAAATCTTTAATAAGGTCAATATAATAAATACCTTCTTCTTTAAAGAATTGAGATAATGGTTTATAAGAATCTTCTTCTTTATTAATAATTTGGTTCTCAAGAGGAAATATAGTAAATAGTATTTTTTTCTTATGACTTTTAACTAGAGATATCATATCACTAAAAGCTGCCTTCCAATTCTTGAAATCTTCTGGCTTAATTTCGAAGTTATAATTTTCGAGATAGCGATGGTAGCCCGCATCGCCAAACCGCATTCTCAATCCGGTAGAAAAGAAATCGTAGAAGAACTTATACAGGTCGCTCCTTTGATAAAGAAAATCAAGATATCTTGCTTTCGAACCATCCCTGAGATTCTCTATGACCATATTAAACCAACTTTTTTTAAGTTTCGGTTTATTATTAATATAGTCATTTAGGCATACTCCAACAATAATAAGATCAGGGTTAACAGATAATCCCTTTCCTTTTATACTCTCGAGTTCCTGCCAGGTGTTATAGCCGCCCACCCCCGCATTTATTATTTCTATACGCTTATTGGTTTTATCCGCCAAAATCTCACCTAATCGATTAATATACCTCTGGTCTTGTGGTAAATATGTTCCTGCTGTAACTGAATCACCTACTCCTAGTATCCTAAAAATATCATCGTGTTTATCACCTATCTCTTTACCGATAAAGCCTAAGGAATTATAATAAACTTTGATACCGTACTTATTAACGAAGGCGATGCCAGGCTTATTATCGTATATTCTACTATCTCCTGTTAAAATTAGCTTATCTGTTGATTTACTTAACCAAAAAAAAGCTTTTGCAGAAAATTCCAATAATAAAATAAAGAAAAGCAGGATCAGAGAAAGAAAAATAATATATAATCCTTTTTTTCCTATCTTCATATAATTTACCTAATTGATAAAATCACAATGCAAATGCATATGGGATAAACTAATTTTACTTTATTTTCTAAGGACAACCTTTATCATTATCCAAACATTTATATAGATGTAAATACTCTCCCGCGATCTTTTCTATGGAAAATTCTTTTTTTATCTTTTCCCGGGCGTTATGGCCGAGTTCATTAATAAACTTTTCATTATTTAACAACTTTTTAAGTTTCGCAGCCAATTCCTCCATATTGTTCTTTTCAAAAAGCAGACCGTCCTTGTTATCTTCAATCACATAATCGGTAATTCCTGTTAACCTTGTTGCGATACAGGCTAATCCAGAAGACATGGCTTCTAAAAGTGCGTTTGGCAATCCCTCTCTTCTTGACGGCAATATAAAGATATCTGAAGCCTGATAATATTTTTCGATCTCTAAGGTTTTCTCAATAAAAATTATCTCATTTCCCATTCTAAATTCCTCTATTTCTTTAAGCAACTTATCAAATAAATTTGTATGAGTTTGAAAATATGTTGTATTAGTAGAGCCAATGAGAACAATAGATACATTGTTATTTTGTTCAGCCCTGATTCTCTTCCAGGCAGTTATCAGCAAATCAGCGCCCTTGTCTAAATAAAGAAATCCCACAAAAATTATTATTTTATTTTCTTCAGGAAGTTGCAATTTTCTCCTTAGTGTTTTCTTCTCAACTGGGTTGCTTAATGGGATAAATCTTTTAGTATCAACGCCGTTGGCGATAGTAAATAACTTTTTATCTGCTATGCCACTCTGTAAAAATCTTCGCGAAATAGCAGGGCTGACACTTATAAAAATATCTGCTTTTGAGAAGAAAAACAGCCTGAGCCTCCCAAACCTTTTATTCTGAATAGATACAGGATCATCGTCACCAAAAGACGTAATTTTTTGCATGATTTTCTTTTTAAAAATCTTGGCCAAAATAATAAAAATTATATTTTTTTGTGAAAAACCATGGAAGTGTAATATATTAATTCTTTTTCTGATCTTTAAAAATACCCGGAGGAACCAGATTAAGGACTGAACTTTAGAAAATATATGGTTAGGTCGTATGATAACCCTGTATAAATTAACATTACCTATACATTCCCGCCTGGGGAGACTAAAATCATGGGATGTTGTTATAACATAAAAGTTAATTTTCGTATTTAAGGCATTAATGAGTGTCCAAGCCTGAATACCACCACCGCTTATTTCTGGATAAAATGCGCCAGTTAGCATGCAAATTCCAATTTTATTCATGGGTTTAAATTTATTAGATATAGCAATAAGTTGAAGATTTAATACATAAAATAATTTTTTTGTTTATTTAAAAAATTATAAATCTCTTTCGCAACACACAAATGCCCGTATTTATTCCAATGATATTCATTTTCAATATAAAGGCGCTCTTTTTTATCTGCGTATTTCCTAAGGCCTTCTGTCAAATCTAATACCATCACATCTTCCTTATCACATATCTCTATCAGAGTCTTCTGGGGATTATCTATATCGTAATCTTCCGGAATAAGTTTATACTGATTCATTATTAAACGCCACCTGAACCCTTCCGTCTGAAATTGATCAGGGATAGTCACAACAAGTAATTTTATAGAATTATCATCAGCGAACTTCTTTATATCTCTTAAAATTCTACCCGTGAATTCCCACTCTTTTTTTACCTCTTCAGACATATGTTTTGAATATAGACTTAATTTATCAGGCAACAGGTCAGGAACAACTACATTCATTTTTATTAACATTTTTTTAAGTACCAGAGATTCCTTTATTTTATTTGTAATAAAACAATATAATCTACTATATTTTCTAACAAAAGCTTTAATATTCACAAAGAGATAATTTGTATTTTCTTTTATCCTATTTGCAAGCCAACCATCGATAACTGTGTAAAGACTCCCTAAATAGTTGTCTTTAATATCATTACTCATACAAAATCCTATGACGACAATATCCGGCTTAAATTTTATACCTTTTTCTTTAAGGAATTCAAATTCCTGAATTGTATTATATCCCGATACCCCAGAATTAATCACTTCATAACGATAATTTCCATAATTCTTATTCTTTAGCAATCTCTCAATGACTTTAGGATAAGTATCTTCCATCTGGACTTGCAAACCTGCAGTAAAAGAATCTCCAAGAACTAATATTCGAAAAACGTTCGAAGGTTTATCGTAAGAATACTCGTAATCCCTCAAGCCTTTTGAATTTATTTTAATTTTAGTATTAAAATTGAAGTCGGTTTTAAATATGCCGTTGAAATTTGGGGTATATTCATATCCTAAAGTATCGCTTGTTCTGTATAGATACCGTGGGTGTTCGAAGGAATTCCCTCCGATCTTTAAAAATCTTAATAAAACTTCCGCTAGGGCTAAAGCTATAATTAAACTAGCTAACATTAAGATAAAGTTTAAAATAAGACTCTCGATTTTCTTATGTTTGTGCTGCATCTTGTTCCATTTTTTGAATAATCTATCAGCCATATTAATGGTGGTGACTGTTTTTTCTATAAACTCTACGCAATAATTTTAAAAAACTTATTAAGAATGCTATTATAAATAATAATGGTGCTTTTACTAAATTACTGTGCTGTCTCAAGAATAACCTGACTTCATTAAGAAATAAAATTAAATCTTTCCTTGATATCCCTATACCTATTTGAGTTTCAGAAAAATAATACCAATTTTTATAATTTCTTAGAAAATACAACCTATTAATAAAAGACCTCATATAGAATCTTTTTGCCGTGTCTTCTATATCCGTGCGATTCAGTTGTCTAGTCTCGCATATAGGTATATCATCATGAGTCAAAAACCCCTTACTATAGAATCCGCTTCTGTGCCATGCAAAATCCTTCTTTAAGACACCGGCAGATACTATCATTTGATATAATTCTGTTCCCGGGTAAATTGATGTAGGATTAAAAGAAATCATATCGCCTCTTAATATCTGTGAGAAATCATATGTTTCTTCCATCTCAGCATAGGTCTCCGTAGGAAAACCCAGCATAAAAAATGTTCCGACTCGTTCTATTCCTGCCTTTCTGGCAGCGTTAATTGCCTTCAAGGCCATATCTTTAGTGATATTTTTTTTAATAATATTCAATATCCTTTGGCTACCCGATTCTATACCAAAAGATATTTTATAGCATCCCGCATCCTTCATTAATTTGAATAAATTAATATCGGCAGATTCAACTCTCCCCTGACATTCCCATTTAATATCGATCTTTCTATCTAGCAATTCTTCACAAATTTCTCTCGCCCATTCCTTATTAAGAGTGAATGTGTCATCCATAAAACGAAAATACTTTTTACCGTAAGTACTAACTAATTCTTCTATGGAATTAATAAACTTCTGTGGAGTAATAGTTCTTATCCTCCTCTGCCAAAATTTAGGACTGCCGCAGAATATACAGTCATTTGGACAACCGCGTGAACCCATTACGGAATACCTCGGATAACTTTTAATTGGCAAAAGAGACCAAGCAGGATTAGGTAAATCATCTAAATCATTTATAAGCTCGCGAGGTTGATTGATTTTTACAACCCCATTCTTTCTAAATCCTATGCCTTTTATTTCGTTTAAACGCGGCTTCTGAGTGTTAAGACAATCATGCAATTCCAAGGTGCTTAATTCGCCTTCTCCGATTACGACAAAGTCGAAATCATTAACATTCAAAAGAACATCATTCGGCAAAGCACTTATATGATGACCGCCGCCAATAACTACCGCGCCATATTCTTTAGCGAAATGAGCTATTTTAAAAGCGACAAACCTATCATAAGTAAAAAAAGAAACCCCTACAACATCTGGTTTGGTAATCTTTATGTAATCCTTGATTTCATTTAAAGAATAATTCAGAATATCCGCATCTAAAATGTTAACCTCGTATCCTTTCGACTTTAAGAGAGCCGCAATAGAGGCAATACCTAAAGGCATTTCTTTCTCGCAAGATTGTCTTGGAGGATTAATTAATAATGTCTTCATAATTCTTGATAAAGTTTATATGCTCTCGGAACATCTTTTACAAATAAAACCCACTCCAGACGGTTTCTGATTATAAATCTTGCCTCTAAAATCCTGGTATTTTTCTCCTCTCCAGATTTCTAATAGACTTTCTTCCTTGACATTACCCAATACGTTCTCTTTTTTCCAATCATTACAACAGCTCACTACATCTCCATCCCACAAAATAGACATCATTGTAAACGGCCTATCTTCCAGTGTGCATCTGCGTATGATTTTTTTGTTATATCTCCTAACATTCAACTGACATATTAATTTTTCATCTAGGTTGCCCGAACGGTTTGCAGGAGATAAAAGCACATAAGGTAGATTGTTATATTTACAAAATTTCTGTCCGGACAGATAATCAAATTTTGTAAAATACCTTGTCTTTAAACAACAGATGCCTATACTAACGTCATACGACCTTGAATAATTTATAAAATTTGAAATATTATTTATAATAAGATTGTAATCCATTCCGGATACTTTTTTTAAAGTATTATTTGTCCAGCCATGAATGCTGAAGGTTATATGATCTAATCCGGAATCCAGAATCGCGCTTGCCATCTCTTTATCCAGCATAGATGCGTTGGTATTTATTGCGACTCTCGAAGATTTGCACTTTTCCTTTGCATATCTTATCAGTTCCCCTATCCTCTTATCCAAAAGAGGTTCGTTCATTAATGTAAGGTAAATATTTTCCACCTTAAAGTTTGCGCATTCATCAATAACTTTCTTAAATACTTGTAAATCCATAAAATTTTGGCTGCTATTTTTTCTAGTAACAGTATACGGACAAAAAATACAAGAGGCATTGCAAAAACCCGCAGTCTCAATTTCAACATTTATAGGAAATTCTGAACAAAAGGGCTTGGCATGATAACTCTTCCAACTTCTTCTGATATATTGGCTTAGATTATCTAAAGGGTATTTAATAAAAAACGGCAAGTAATAGTAGTAAACTTTTCTTATAATATTTAGCTTGCGAGTCTTATGCATCATTGTTAAGTAAATATCAACTTCAGTCTATTAGCTATAATCCTGACTGCTACTTTATCATCTTCATTAAACCCCAAGATAAACATGTAAGTAAATATAAAGAATGCTGCCTGCGCTAAAATAAACCATGGGCTTTTGACGATTAAGGCCTTAGATAAATATAATATACAAAATGAAACCATGCCTGCCCAAAGCGGTTTAAAGAATTTTAGGCTATATGGATGAAAACCATATAAATAGCGAACCTCTAAAATGATCAGCAATCCCATTAAAATAATAGATAAAGAATTTACAATAGCCGCCCCCAGTATCCCAAATTTAGGTATTAATATATAATTTAAAATAATACTTATTATAATTAAAGTAACCATATTTATAAAAATAATCTTTGTCCTCCCAAGCATAACTAAAATACAAGCACCAATTGCATCAGTGGCGGAGCTTATTAATAATGAAAAACTTAAAATTATAAATGCATTTGAGCCAATAACAAATTCTCGACCAAAAATATTTAAAATCCTATTCGCATAAAAGGAAAATATTAAAAATAGCGGCACCGTCAAAGAAAAAAGCCATCTCGTAACTACCTTAAATATATGCTTCAATTCATCGATTCTGTCTTTCTCGTAAAGTTCAGACACTATTGGAGAGAAAACTGAAGTAAATGGAACAAAGAATATTGAGCACAGCACCGAAGTCCTTAATGCAATATTGTAAATGCCTACATCATATGTAGGTCGAAAATATCCTAACATTAATGTATCTATCCAACGGTATAAATAGTTAAAAATTAATATCGCAAACATGGAAAATGAATATTTTAGGAAATCATGACTGTTAAGTAAAGAAATCTTATCCATGGCGAATACCTTAAACCTCTTATGCAAAAAATAAAATGCTGCCCATAACGCGATTAATAAAGCGGCCAAATAAGAGAAGACTGCCGCATTAATTCTAAGACCGAAATAAAACAATATAACAAATAACAGGATATTAGATAAGGGTTGTAGTATGTTCTGGATTAAGACATTGTATTTGAGCGTACGGAATGCCTGAAAATAAGACAATGCTAACATTAAAATGGTAGATAAGGGAATACTAAATGCCAAATATTGTATAATATTTATTATTGAGGCATTCTTAAATAATTTGAGAGCTATCCCTTTAGACGCAAACAATATGCCAATTGAAGTGATAAAACTTAAACAGATGCCCAATCTTATCCCTTTAAATAGAATAGCCTTTGCTTTATTTATATTATTAACTTTATACATGGAAGCATACCGTAATATTCCCGCATCTAATCCAAATTTACCCAAAATAGCTGCAAAGCCTATAACTATTAACCCCAAGAAATACAGGCCGACCAATTCCGGGCCTAATAATCTAGCAAGGAGTATGTTATAAATATATTTGAATATATTTTCTAAGATAACGCCTATAAATACTACCCCCGCTTGGGTTGTTATGCTAGATAAATTATCTTTAATCTCAATTTTCATTTCGTTTTAATCAATAAACCTACGATGCCATAACTCAAGCATTAAAAGAGACCATAGTTGTTGGCTATAATCTATTTTTTGTCTTAAGTGTTGCTTAATTATGTCCTTAATAAAGTCTGTATTAAAATACCCCCGATTCAAGCTTTTCTGTGATAAGAGCGTTTCAATTAATAAGCTCTTTAATTCTCCCCTAAACCACTTACCAATAGGCACTCCAAAACCCATCTTCGGCCTATTAATATTCGCTCGAGGCACAAAATCTTTAATGATATTCTTCAATAAATACTTCTTGATCAACCAGCTCATTTTGAAATCAACTTTTAATGATGCAACTAATTCTGCTAAACGATGGTCTAAAAAAGGCGAACGCGCCTCTAAAGAATTAGCCATAGTTGCTATATCCATTTTAACCAATAGATCGTTTGGTAAATATGTGTTTGTATCTATATATAAAAACCTGTCTAGAAGTTCTAAATCCTCTGATTTATTAAAAAATGATAATAAAATACCTTCGGGCTTATCTTCGGAAATGCTCTTTATAAATTCGTCCGAATATAGTCCATTTTGGAACTCATTATCGCAAATCGCAATCCAGCGCAGATATCGATCAAGTACGGGCAGGGTCACTCCTTTTAAAAAGCGCTTAAGTCGGTTAATTTTATTTTTTGAATATGGGCGATAAGGAATCCTGTTGATAATCGGCTCGATAAAGCCGTGCCTCAAAAAAAGAGGTATTTTAGTATACCAGCAAGATATATATATTGCTCTATAACGCTCGTATCCTGCGAAGATTTCATCACCACCGTCACCATTTAAAGCAACTGTAACATATTTCCTGGCCTGTTGTGCCACATAATAAGTAGGAATACAGGATGAATCAGCGAATGGTTCTCCATACCGCTCTAATAATAGAGGTAATACTTCCAAGGCGTTGGGTCGCACAATAAATTCATTATGTTCGGTATCAAACCTCTTGGCAATATTCCTGGCATATTTTAGTTCGTTATAACCCTCTTCTTCAAAACCAATAGAAAAAGTCTTAACCTTTTTCTCCGTTAATTGACTCATTATGCCTACTATTGTGCTAGAATCTATCCCTCCGCTTAGGAATGCCCCCAATGGGACATCGCTGTATAAACGTTTGCGCACCGCCTCCTTAAGTAAACGAAGTACTTCTTCCGCCGCATCATTCCGGGATATATTTATTTTTCTAGCATAATCTAACCGCCAATATTGTTCTATAGTAATTTCTTTATCTTTTAAAATAAGAATGTGTGCGGGAGGCAACTTTAATACATTGCAATAGATGGTCAACGGAGCAGGAATATACCCAAAGCTAAGATAATAAGGAATCGCTTGATAATTAATCTCTTTTTCTACAAATCCGCTTGCTAAAAGAGCTAAAAATTCAGAAGCAAAGCAGAATCTCCCGCTCTGGTAATAATACAGTAGCGGTTTCTTCCCGAAACGGTCCCGCGCAAGCAGCAGCATTTTGGCCCTTTGATCCCAGACGGCAAACGCGAACATGCCGTCCAGGTGTTTCGCACAATCAACGCCGTAATCTTCATAAAGGTGCAGGATGGTTTCGGTATCGGTATTCGACTTGAACCTGTGGCCTCTTTCTTCAAGCCCTATGCGCAACTCCTTATAATTATATATCTCCCCGTTAAGGACCACCTGTATCGTGCCATCCTCATTTGACATAGGTTGATGTCCCGTATCAGAGAGGTCTATAATGCTTAGGCGCCTATGCCCTAAACCGACAGAGGGCGTTGCAGGGCCGTTAAGGTATACGCCTTCATCGTCAGGCCCCCTGTGCTTTAAACGGGAGCACATCCGGCGTAAAACCTCATCGCTTATCTTTCCCTGTGAATTGTAATCAATGATCCCGCAGATTCCGCACATATCTACTTATTTACCCGTAGGAACGATACTCTCTTTAAGTGCTTTGTATTTCATCCCGCAACCGGCGCATTTAGCCGCCTTCTTGCCGAACGCGAGCTTTACCCCGCATTTACATACCCACCCCTTGACCCTCGCCGGGCTGCCGTATGCCAGAGCGTACGCCGGGATATCCTTCGTGACCACCGCCCCCGCCCCCACAAAAGCGTATTCCCCTATCGTGTTTCCGCAGATGATGGTGGAATTGGCTCCGAGCGTCGCGCCCCGCTTTACGACGGTAGCCTTATACTCATTTTTCCTTTCTATGAAGCTCCTCGGATTGAAAACGTTCGTAAAGACCATGGAAGGCCCGCAAAACACATCGTCTTCTATTTGAACGCAGTCATAGATCGAAATATTGTTCTGGATCTTTACGTTATTCCCTATGCGGGCCTTTGAGCCGATGAACACATTCTGCCCTATATTGCACCCCTGCCCTATGACCGCCCCCTTCATGACATGGGAGAAATGCCATACCTTTGACCCTTCGCCCAGTCGGGAAGGATCCTCAACGATGCTTGAAGGGTGTATGAAATATTTTTTTCTTTCCTGACCGCCGCTCTTCGGCGCCTTCAGCCATATAAGCGCGCCGTTATTTTCGAGTGATTGCTGGCAAGACTGCAATACCGAAAGGACCCGCAGCGCGCTCTTCGCGTCTGTCTTCGGCTTCCGGCGGCTTTTTACGCAATCTATAAAGTGCGCCGCTTCCAGGATAAGCGGCTCTTCCGGCTTAAAATCTATATTTTCCGCGTCTTCTTTTGTGGGAACGGGTACCCTTCCTATCCAGCTGATCTGGTGGCTGTAGAGCCTGAGCTTATTATCCCGGGCGACATCGTCAAATACCGCCATCTTCTTATCGCCGACGACGATTAATTTTTGTTCTTTATAGGGGTGGAGCCAACTTACGAAAATATGGCCTTTTACCCCGCTCGAAAAGTTCAGGCTGCTCAACGTTACATCGGCGATATCGCGGTGGAGGTAATTCCCCCCGAAAGAAGAAACGCTCTCTGGCATTTCGTTAAGGAGCAGCAGGATAACGGAGATGTCGTGCGGAGCGAAACTCCATAATATATTCTCTTCCCTTCGGATCTTCCCCAGGTTGAGCCGGTTGGAATATATGTATTGTATGCGTCCTAATTCTCCCGACTCCATGGATTCTTTCAGCTTATTTATCGCCGGATGGTACTCCAGTAAATGACCTACCATCAGGATCGATTTCCTTTTCTCCGCCAGCTCATCGAGCTCAAGGCCGTCTTTTACAGTGAGTGACAGGGGCTTTTCGACAAAGACGTCTTTTCCCGATAAAAGAAGTTCCCTGGTTAAGCGGTAATGCGATTCAGCGGGCGTTGCCACTACCGCGGCGGTCAGCTGCCTGTTCTTCAGGACCTGCGTATATGAGGCCGTAATATTGACTCCGGGGTACTCTTTCCTTAATGCCTCTAGCCTGGCCGGGTCGCTGTCGCAGATCGTATCCAGGACGCCCAATTGAGAGAATACTCTCACCAGATTCTTCCCCCAATAGCCACAGCCTATTACCGCAACTCTTATCATAAATTCCTCCTGTTAGAATATTCCCTGGTTAATACCTCTATGAATTTTGGCGCGTTCGCGGAAACCGAAAACCTCTCCTCGACTGTCCTTCTGCCTGCGAGGCCTATATCCCTGCGCAGGCCGGGGTTCTCGATCAAGATAGAAAGTTTCTCGATCCATTCTTTTTCATTGGAGGCAAAGAAGCCATTCTTCCCTTCCTCTATGATATCTATATTCCCGCCCACTTTCGAAACGACCGCGGGGACTCCAACGGACATGTACTGTATGGTTTTGAAGGGGGTCTTGGCCATCGAGCGTTCATCGTTCGGGAGGGGATATACGCCGATATCCAGCGACTGAAAGGCCTCCACATCGTTTTCCAGGCTCCATTGTTTATTCACGACCTTTACCCCGGGTATCGTGAATTCATCCCCTCCCCCGATCACCAGCAATTGAAAATCATATTTTTTCGCCAAGGCGGAGAAAACCCCTCTCAGCGACTTAAGGCAGTAGAGCGTCGTATGGCTGCCGATCCAACCGATCACCGGCCGCAAGGGATCTTGGCCGTAATCCCTGACCCTGAATTTTCCGGTATCGATGGAAGTGGGGATCACCGTAACGTTTTTGTTGGACCTGCTTACCAGCTCCTTCATATACCGGTTGCAGACTATGACATGGCTGCTTAAACTCACTATCTGGTAAAATCTTTTCTGGTAACGCAGCCGGTTGACGAATCTGTTGTCCCCCTTGAAATTCTCCAGGTAAACAGCGTCTTCAAAATCATAGATTATGGGTTTTTTTAGTTTAGAGAGTATCCATTCCATTATCGCCGGCCCGAAGGGGAATGACTCGATATGCACGAATACCATGTCGTATTTTGAGGCGCTTGCGAGGTCGCGCAGGCGCTTGCAGAAAGCAAAAGTAAAAAATAGGGCTTTCTTTAAGGTATGGCCCTTCCTGTAAAGGATTTTAAAGAATTTAGAGGAAATAAAAGGCCGCATCGCGTACTCGATCCCCCGCTCCCCCAGGTAAGGCAGAAATTGCTCGATCCTGTAACGGTTGCTTGGGCCCTCCGTGGGATATGGAATGATGAAGAGTATTTTCATTGTCTATTTCTGTCCGCCTCCATGGCTGCCTTCCTGCCGCTGAGTATCGCCTCGTCCATCCAGAGATATTTCCATTCTCCATAGCGGCCCGCGCTGTAAACAGAATACCGCCTCAGGAATTTCTGTATAATGTCCAGGTTTCTAACGCGCTGGTGGTCGTAAATAACATAGGCGTATTTTATGTCGTCAGTGCCGATCAGCTTTACCTTCTGCCTGGGCTTTATGATCCGGGCAGAGATAAGGTCGGCGACCACTTTTTCTGTTATAGAGCGCTTAGAAATGGGCCTTTTTTGAGAATAGGATATTTCCGCCTGTATCGAACTCCATCCTTTCGGAACAGTTGAAGCGGAAAAGTTCCTGGGGAAACTGATACGGAAAGGCGCGAACTTGTCTTCGGGGAAATATATCCAATGCGCTTTGTTTAAATTCGCGCCTTTAACCCCCAAGTTTACGCAAAAAACCGAATTATACCTGAGCGCTGCCGCGGCTGTCTTTACCTGAGACGGAATACCGTCGATCATCTTCACTAATTCGGGCAGAGGTATGGTAGAGATCAAATCCCTGAAATAGGCCTTCCTCCCGCCGGTAAAGACAACGGATCTGTTGACCAGGTCGACCCTGGCGGCTTTTTCTCCAAGGTGAATTATCGCGTTTTTTCCCGCCAGCGCCTGCGGAATACTCTGGATCCCGCCCCGGCGGGGGTATTGGAATAAGGAGTTCGGGCCGAATTCTTCTTTTTGTATCGAAAGCGCCCCGGCGATCACCTGTTCAATTCTCGGCCGGGGAACCCGTACATCCAGCCAATCTGTGGTCAGCTCCCTGGCCCCGACGGTCCAGAATTTCCTGCTGTAAGGAAGATAAAAATTATCCGCTATCCCTTTGCCGAATGCTCCGTATATCCAGTCTTCGTAATTATCGTATTTCCGGCGCGGGTTATTAAAAGTGCCGATGAATCCTTCAAGGCATTCGGAAATAATGCGGCGGGGAAGGCCGAAAGTATTGGCCTGAAACGGGTATTTTGTCAAAACCCCATGCGAATAGATCCATGCGGACCTTTTCCTCTTCTCTAATCCCGGGCGCTCCCTGCCCGACAAGAGCCCCAGGACATACTTATTTTTAGTATGCAAAACGTGTATCCCCTTGTCAAAGGTGTAGCCCCCGATGCTGAGGGATCCGCAGGTGCCCCCGATCCCGCGTTCTTTTTCATATATAACTCCGCCGCGGCGGGAGGCGCTTAAGCCGGCTAAACCCGCGCCCAGGATCACGGTGTCTCTTGCTACGGGCAGGTCATTCATCGTTGAATTCATTCAAATACTCTCTTAGCGCCTCTTCCCAGGGCCGCATTTTTATCCCCAGCAATTTTAACTTGTAATTATCCACTACTTCCGAACGCGGCCTCGGGGCCGGCAGGGGAAAGGCTGCCGACGATATCGGCTTGATAGCCACGTTATTTTTTTTCAAGTATTCGACGATCTTACAGGCGATGTCATAGCGCGACGCCTGGCCTTCGTTGGTAATATGGTATAAGCCGTAGCGGGCCAGGTCCACAACCTTAAGCATGCCTTCAGAGAAATCTTTGGTGTAAGTAGGGCAGCCGAACTTATCATTGACTACCGATATGGCGTCTTTTGTCTTAAGCAGTTCCACTATCTTGGCCACAAACTTCTTGTCTTTTTTCCCTCCGCCGATCATCCAGCCGGCGCGGAATATGAAATATCTCCTCAGCAGGCAGCGCACGGCCTTTTCTCCCTCGTATTTAGACTTTGTATAAATGCTTATCGGCGAGGGCGCGTCGAATTCGTTGTAAGGCGCCTCTTTTGTGCCGTCGAATACCCCGCAGGTACTTACATAAACCATGGCGATATCGTATCGCTGGCAGCTCAACGCGACATTCTCCGTGCCCAGGGTGTTTATTTTATAAGCGTGGTCTACTTCTATCTCGCATCTATCCACGTCAGTCTCGGCTGCGGCGTGGAAAATTAGATCGGGCTTGGAGCGCTTAATGAAATCATTCACGGCTTTTAGATCGGTAATATCCAGGTAATCCATTGCCGGGGTGGTTGAGCCGATGTCGGTCGGAGATACTTCGTAGCCCTTTTTTGCCAATTCCTTGCATAATGCCGTCCCAAGCATTCCCGCGGCCCCTGTCACCAATACTTTCATTAAAACCTCCTATTTTGATAATTCCAGGTAAATACGCCGGTATTTATCTATCCCGTCGCTTAACGAGAAATATTTCCTTGCCGCTCCTACGCAGCGTTCCCGCAAAACGCCGTTCTCCTTAAAAAGGCGCGTTAACTGTTCCGCGCAGGAACGATATTCCTCATCGGTAAATTCTTTTATGACCAACCCGGCCTTTTCCGCATCCAGCATCCTATCGCTGTCCCCGATCCCCTTGTTTATCACCACAGGCAATCCGCTGGCCAGGAATTCCGCCAGTTTTGTGGGGGAAGAAGCGTACTTGGATACTACCGGCTTAATGAAACAGATTGCGCAATCCGCGGACCTGAGGAACTGCGGGACTTCCGAGAAATCCGCTGTCTTGATCGTAAAATCCCCTGCCGAAAGCCCTTTTCGCGAAATAGCTTTTCTGGCTATCCCGTGATCGCTCATCGTCAAGATAAGGAAGTGCGCGTTCGGGATGATCTTCCCGGCGCAGCTAAAAAAATCTATCATTTCGCTCAAAAGATACCACGTCCCCAGAGAACCGGAATAGACAAAAACGAATTTTCCTTCAAGCCCAAGTCTGGATTTCGCTTCTTTTCCCTCAGCGCGTTTAAAGCGGGATATGTCCACGCAACAGGGGATGATCCGGGTTTTATCGCGAAGATTCAATGACGGCCGGTTCTCAACGAGCCAGTCTTTCATCTTTTGCGTCAGGACCACCACGCGGTCAGAGCTGGCGAGTAATTTATTGTCTATTGAGATCATCGCTTTATATAAAAAAGAGCTTCGGCCTTTCCACATTCCGCCTTCCACGTAATCCTCCGCCATAAAGCCCCTTCTGTCATATAGCATCTTTTTACGAAAAAACCGGCTTACGATATAACCGATAACTGAAGCTACCTCGGATCGGCAGTGGATGATCGCTATATCCTCCTTGACCGTGTAAAACGCGGCGGCAAAAACCCCGCACACAATGTTAAAAGCCTTTGCCAAAAGATAAGGTTTACGGTAATAATTGAGCGAGTGCCAGATGATATTATTCTTTGCAAGATCATCGCGCATTATTTCTTTTTGCCGGCCGGACCGCAAAAGACGCGGTTTATCAAAAGAAAGCCAATGAAAAATATACCCGTCCCCCGATAATTCCTTCAGGTAAGGGATAACCTGCGACTGGGGGATCGGCTCCAGCGCGCTGTCATAAGAAATATAAAGGACCTTCACGGCTCTCATTTATAAAATAACATCCTTATCTTATTGCGTACCTTATCCATGATCCTGCGGTAGATCAAGAAACGCAGCATTTGGTTCTCGATCTCCTGGACAACGGGCAGCATGTACACCCATGCTATCAGATAATTAAAAGGCCGGATCCCGCGCAGGGTCTTCGCTATCGTGCGGCGCTTGACGAAGCGTTCTATCGACTTTCCCTTCTTAAGCGCTCTTACGCGTTCTTTCCTCGTGAAGTATGGCGTTTCAAACACGGGGTTGCAGGACATCTGAATGAATGAACCCATGTTCAAATATACTTCCGGATCTATCAGGAAGTAATTTTTCTCTTTGACCCAGGTGAAAAGTTCGGTTGAGGGCAAAGGTATGAGGTTAAAGAAATTCACGTGCGATATAGGATAAGACAGCGCGATATTGACCGAATCCTGGAAATCCCCGGGTGTTTCTTCCGGGGAGCCGACAATAAAAAACAGGCTGACAAAAAAGCCCAGGTCGCACGCCTCCCCCACCGCCTTCTTTATCACCTCGATGGTCTCGCCCTTCTTTATGCTCTTCAGGACTTTGTCATTACCCGCTTCCACGCCAAAGCCGAGCCGTTTAAAGCCTACTTCCTTCATGCGCTTTAGTATCTGGCGGTCGACCTTGTCCGCCCTGACCCCGTTACCGCACATGATCACCAGGCCCTTGAGGCTCCTTCGCTCTATCTCATCGCATAATTCAAATATCCGGTCCCGGTTAAAAGTCGGATTATCTTCCTGCAGGTCAAATTCACGGTAACCCCGCCTGTACCAATATTCAATTTCGTCCGCTATACGCGCGGCGCCCCTTGCCCTGAATTTCCTTCTTGTCACAGACGCTGTACAGTAGATACATGCGTAGGGGCAGCCCCGGGAAGAGACTATGCACACCCCGTAGCCGTACTTTCCCAGCTCAAATCCGTCATATTTTGGGTAGGGCAGCATATCGAGAGAGACTTCCTGGTTCGCGGAAAGGGAGTTTTCAATGATCCCGTTCGCGTCCCTGTAGATCAATCCCGGTATCCGCGATAATTCCTCGCCGCGGCATAGGGAAAACGCCGGCAGCTCGCCTTCCTGCATGATCCCAAAGTCTATTGCCGGGCACTCTTTTAAAACTCCCGATTTCATAGTGGATACGTGCGGCCCTCCGACCAGGATGGGCATGCCGGGAAAATCGCGCTTTATGGAATTTATGAACTTATAGTGCTTTTTATACATAAAGCTCATCATCGAGATGCCTATCAAATCGGGCTTGGCGGCCAGGATGCATCTCCTCAGCTCCTCTTCGGTATGCCCCAGGGTCATATCAAAAACGGAACACTTGACGCCTTGGGATCTTAGGAATTCGGCAATATAACCTATGCCGACAGGAATAACCGGCATGGTAAATTTCGTTGAGGGGTACGCGAGGTTTACGAGCAGGACATTATTGAACCGGGACATTATCACCTTTCTGTTCCGCGAAATAAACGACCGCGGATGCGATAAAAATGAAATAAAGCGGCATGATCACCGACCTGTGCCTGAATGTCGTGCCGACATTCGCCTCAGCCAGGGAATATAAAGAGGTTACCATGATCAAAAACGCCGCGAGGACCGCTGAATCCTTTTTTTTAGATTTAAAACTCAGGAAAATTCCGGCAAAGAAGAAAGGGATCAGCGCGTACCAAAGCAGTATCTCTATTCTTGCCATGCTCTGCAAAAGCGATCCTCCCGACCAGGGAAATGGCGAAAACAAGAAATAAAAAAGCCCTTTGAGCAGCGCTTTCAGCCATGTAAACGGTGTCATATAGCTTGTGAAACTGCCGGTCCTGTACACGGGTCTGGTATATACAATATCCGGAAAGATCTTATAGACGTTTCCTCCGGTAAGAAAGGTCCCGGAGTTCCTTGAAATAGTCGCGTTTACCAGATTTACCGTCCTGGCGCGGACAAAACCTCCAAGCGGTACGAATAAATTTGCCAGTAAAAGGAGAATAACGCAGGCGAGGATCAAGCCGCGCATATTCGTCCTGACCGGCGGATAACGCAAAACCTTTATAAGAAAGATCAAACCGATCCAAAGCAGGCTGAACATCGCGAGCTGAGGCTGGTAAATGATAAAAACCAGGGCGGCGGCGGAAAACAGGATGAAAAAGCTTAAAGTGAACTTCCTGTAGATAGCTACGCCGGCCAATACCACGGCAAGCATGGAAAGGATGCTCATCGGCTCTTTGCTGTTGTTGACCGACCATAGGAATATGGATGGCCAGAACATCGTCAACGCGGCGGCGATCCTGGCTGCCGCCGCGCCGCAGCACCTCTGCGCGATAAAAAAAATGAAAAAAGCGCTCGCGACTCCTGCCAGGCAATTAAGTATTATCCCCAATAAGGGTATATAGCCGAACAAATAATACAGCATCGCGGACAGATACGTCTGTGCGGTAAAAAAATATTTTCCCAGGGCAACCTGGTCATCGCTGGAAAAAATATTCCTTTCGCCCTTCCAGTATTCCGAGAGTATCCAGCCGTAAGCGGAATAGCCGGCGGCGTCTCCTGAGATTACCGTTTCCCCCGGATTTACATGGACGGAATCCGGCCTAAATAAACCGCTCCCGTAAGAAACAATGAAGAATATCAAGGCCGCGATTATCCTGATAGACAACCCCGATACAAAGAGGGTAAATAAGAATCTGCGGTCTCCCGGGGCGGAAAGCGAGCGCAGGCAAATACCCATCGCCGTGATCACGCATATCAAAAGGAGCAGCCAGGGGAAAAAGAAAATAATCACAACGGAAACGGCGCCTAAAATAACCGCGAAGGCCGTCTTAAGGACCTTATTGTTTTTTTCCGACATAATAAACAGCCGCGCTCATCAGATGAGCGCTTTTTTTCCTGCGCAAAAATAGATCCAGGTATTTCAACCAGAAAAAGAGCCATCCGGACAGGTAAAACGCGATCCTTTTAAAAAGTTGGCCGTCTGAAAAGCTCATCACAAAAGTAACCATTAACCTGGCCATGGCTGAACCCGGACCGGAAGCGACCCCGCTGGATATCTTTTGATAACCTTCCATCTCTGACTCAAGGCCGGAAAGCGTAAAGCGCCTGAAATCACTGGGAGAGCTGTGGTATGGCTGGATGAAAGGTATGCTCACATAAACCAGGCCTCCTGGCTTAGTTACGCGGTAAATTTCGCCCAGGACGGCCGAGGCGTCAATTACATGTTCGAGAACCGCCTGGCATATCAGGATATCGAAACTTTGGTCTGGAAACGGCAGCTTATGCGCGTCAGCGATCATATCCACTTGCGGCGAATCTTTTATATCAATGACGACCCTGTCCGAAAAACCAAAATATTTGAGGTCAGAGCGCCTGATGCCCCCGATAAACAAAGCGAGCGGGGATTTAACCGTCGTATTCCCCAATAACGCTTTTCGTATTTCGGGAAAACTTGTATTTAATGAGAAGGAGGGCGGCTTCAGCAAGCCTGCCAAGCGCGAAAGAAATGCGCCTTTAACGAACCTGCTTACGCCAAGGCGGATCTTTTCCTCCTGTATCATCCGCTCTCTGACCCTGGCTGTTTCGGGATCGAGCAGGACCGGCTTTCCTGTTTCGGTCATGGAAAAGAGGTGGCCGCATTTCGGGCAGCACAACACCTCTTTCTCTTTAAACCGCACCCTGCATTTCGGGCAAACGAGAATACTGTAAAATTTTGTGTAATCGCGTAAATTTTCTTTCATCTTATCCCCGGCGCTTTTCATAAAGTATCTTAAATTCGTCCCGCATCTTCCCTAAAGAGAATTCTTCCTTTAGCCGGCTCCTTGCCTGCCTGCCCATGGTTTTTGCCAATTCCGGATCGCGCAGAAGTTTTTCGACCGCCCCGGCCAATGCCGTTTTATTCCTGGCTTCAACGATAAAACCGCTAACACCGTCCATGACCGCTTCCGCGTTACCCCCGACATCGGTGGCGACAACCGGAAGCCCCGCCGCCATCGCCTCAAGGATGGCGCAAGACATCCCTTCCCTTATTGAAGAATTAACGAAGACATGGGCGCAGGAAAGTATCTCTATCGCGTCTTTACGTAATCCGGTGAATATAACGTTCCGGGAAACGCCTAATCCCCTGGCGTATTCCGCCAGGTGCGGCTTTAGCGGCCCCTCGCCGACGATCAGCAGTTTGATATCCTCGTTTTTATGGTTTTTTAAGATCAATGCCATCGCTTCCAGTAAGTAATCAAGGCCTTTGGCAGGCTTTAGATTAGCGACGGCTGTCAGGACCTTCGTATTCTCCGTAATCCCGAATTCCTTGCGTATCAAAAGGGTGCCGGCCAAAGAAAACCTTTTATCGAAGCGCTCAATATCAATGCCGTTATGTATCAATTTTACTTTGAGCGGGCTGGCTTTTTCCCGCTCGACGACAAACTGCATCACTTTCAGGGAATTGACCGTTATCGCGTCGGTAAAATGGTTGCAAAACCTTTGCAGGGCGAAATGCGGCCAGCGCATCCAATCGTCATAATTCCTTCTTCCTGAAATTACGAATTTTACCTTACAGAGTTTGGCTATTAACGGCCCCCAAGTGTTCGCGTCGAAAAGGAACGTATGCACTATATCGAAACGCTCCGATACAAGCAGGCCGCGGAGCCTGAAAGGTATAGAAAGGTCGAAGGGCCCGTTCGCGTTAAGGCAGAAGAAATCGATCCTATCCCCCCTCACCCGGTCAAACATCTCTCCCGGACGGTAGAGGCAGCAGATCGCGGTTGAATAACCAGCGGCCTTCAGCGCCCGCGCCAGCCCAAGCACCTGGTTTTCCGTCCCTCCGACATCTAAAGTAGGTAAGATAAAAAGGATTTTCATTCGTTTCTAATGATGAAAAACGGCGGCCGGAAGACAACGGTCAATTCTTTCAGCAAAACCAGTATTCCCAGGTAAACCGAGGCCAAAGCCGCTAACTTTACGGTCAGCAGGATGCCGGAAACCCTGAACAGGCCGGAAAGGAAGAATACGGCAACGCAAGCCAAAAGTATCCTGAAAAGGCTTAATGCCGGCAAAAAAGCGTTAAAGCGCTTCAAAAGGTACGACCCGGATATCAACAACCCGATGCCCATGGCGATAGTCGTGGCCAGCGCTGCCCCTGTTATATTGAACCTGGGTACCAAAAGATAATTCAGTACGAAGTCGATAATAAGGATTATCCCGGTTATTTTTATGGAATCGCCGGGCAGTCCTCCTCCCGAGATTATCGTGGTAGAAACAAGTATCATGGCCAAAAATACCACCCCAAAGATGACGATAGACAGGGCCGCCGCGCCCGGGGCGTAGGCCTGCGAATAAAGGAGCGTGATGATGCCTTTGGCGTTCGCGGAGATCAATACCGCCGACAGCGCCAGGAATATTCCGCAATAACGGAAACTCCCTCTGATATATTTTTTTGTCTTAACATTATCCTTGACATGGGTAAATTCGGAAATAAAGGGGAAAACAACGTAGCTTATCGGCACGATCACCAGATAAGGTATCCTCGCGATAGTCAGGGCCGCGTTATAAAAACCCGCGTAAACGTTCGCCAGGGACCTGTCCGAAAGCGCCTTAAGAAGGAAAAGGTCGGTATTCAGAAGCAGGTTTATGATCGCGGTGTAGGCGATTATCCAGATCTCGAATTTGAATATTTTTGATACCGGGAATTTGTCCGCCGCCGGGCCGATGCCAAAGATGAAAATGGCGATCGCCAGGGCAAGGAATGTCGAGAAAACAAAGCCCCAGACTACGCCCGTCAGGGAAAACCCCATAAAGACAAAAGCGATTATTAAAAGAGCTTTTACCGTGCTGTACAGTATTTCCAGTACGCACTGCTTTTTAAACTGCTTCAGGCCGTTGGCGTATCCGACGAATACCCCGTATAAAGAATAAAATAATATCATCGGCGATATGATCAGGAAATAGCGCGCCAGGTCCCGGTCATTGAACAGCCTGGAAAACAGCTTGGCGCATGCCAGAAAGGCGAGGAACGCGAGGCCTCCTATAATTAGCTGCAGCCTGAATGAGGCGTTCTTTATGCCGGAGGCGAGCGAAACCTGCTCGGAGATAAATTTCGAAGTGGTCTGGTTGATCCCCCCTATCAATACCAGGCTGACAGTGGACGCGACCCCGATCACGATGCTGTATACGCCGAACAGGCCCGGGCCTAGCGACCGCGTAAGGACAACATAGATGATATAACCGGTAACCATGAAATAGGCTTTTGAAAAGAGCAGGAATAACGCCCCTTTTGTGATCGTGATCGGTTTCTTTTTCATTTCGCTTGCTTCTCTTTTATTTTGAGAAAATATGGTTTATCCTGGATTCTTCCAAAAGGAACCTGGCAACCTCGGGCCTCATCAATATATTCACGGGCATCTTCCCTTCGGAGAGGGATCTCCTTATGCGTGTCCCGCTAATTTCCTCATGAAAACCGGCCGGATGCGGGCAAGTTTTCTCCGTTACCACATCCTTGCATTTTTTACAATAATACGGACCGCTGAAGCGTAAAATATCAATGCCCAGATCTCCTACTTCATCGAAAATATCGTGAGCGGCGTATTTACCGTAAAAACCCCCTACTCCGGCATGGTCTCTTCCTACTATAAAATGCGAGCACCCGTAATTTTTTCTGATCAAAGCATGGAACACGGCTTCACGCGGCCCGGCAAATTTCATCGCGCAGGTTAGCGCTGACAAAATTACGCGGCGCGCGGGATAATAACTTTTAATGAACCTCTGGTAACCCTTCATTATCACCTCCGGCAGGAAATCTCCCGGCTTTGTCCTGCCGATCAACGGATGGATGAATAAACCGTCGGTTATCTGAAGGGCGGCTTTCTGCAGGAATTCGTGAGCCCGATGCACGACATTGCGCGAATGGAACGCGGCTACGGTATTCCAGCCGTTTTCAATAAAAATGCGGCGCGTCTGCCTCGGTTCGAGCGCGAAAGCGGGAATGCCGATCTGCGGCATCCCGATTACTTCGAGTTCTCCTCCTACAAAAACCTCTCCTTTTGAAATAAAACCTTTCACGCCCGGATGACTTTGATCTGCGGTAGAGAATATCATCCTTGCGTCAGAAAGCTTATCCGGGATAAACTTGTCTTTTACGCGCAAAATGGCGGCCGGCTTGTCCTTATGTTTTAAAACCAGTGCCTCTCCGGCCCTTACATTTTTTGCGGTCTTTTTAGGAATATCAAAGGTGATCGGGACGGTCCAAACCAGTCCGCTCTTTAAACGCTTATTTTTTAAAACGGAGGAGTAATCATGGCGGTCCATAAAGCCGCTCAGGGGGCTGTAGGATCCGTCGGCGATCCTGGCCACATCCATTGCCATTTCATCGCTGATTTCAACGGCGTAGCGCCTATTCACGGAGCGCAGAACCGATCTTTTCCTGTCTCTGTTGACCCTCCGGTCAATAAGCACTCCGCCGTGAGGAACGGGTAATTGGCTTATCATAGTTTTCGCTTCTCTTTCCGCAGCTTGGATATGCTGGGGAATACCTCTCTTTGAGTAAACTTCAGATCAGAAAGGGTATCGTTATCCGACCAGGGCCTCCCCTTTGTCTCCAGATATCCCAGCGCGTACCTTTTATTCGAGAGATTTTCGAACGCCTCGGTCAAAAAGCTCATCAGTTTTCCCTCCCTGATGATGGAGTCCATTTCTTCGTGTAAGATTTTGGCTCCCCTGGCGGATACTTTGGCTAACCCGATAAATTCCGCGTCACTGAGGTTGTTCTCGATATCTTTGCCGATACGGATGATCCTGTCGGAGCGGATCACCACTTTTTCATCTTCGGCGTCAAAGCGCTTCTTTCTATCCACAACCAGGCAAAAATCGTCCGGGCGCTTAAGGAGATCGTCCAGTATGTGCCAATCGAAGACGATATCGCCGTATAAAATCAGGAACGCGCCGTCAGGCTTACCCGACATCCACAGCGACGCCAGCATGTTCGTGGTAAGGTACCAGGGGTTATAGATAAAATTGACTTTATGTCCGCCGCTGCGGAGATAGTCTTCAAGCTGCAAAGAATTGTAGCCTGTAACTAAAAAGGTATTTTCCTGCCCTATTTGGCATTTTTTTAAATTTTCCAGCTGGTGTTCAATGATGGTCTGCCCGCCCACATCCAGCAGGCATTTATGCTTATGGGTAGTAAGCGACCCGAAGCCGGAAGAAAACCCCGCGGCCAGGATCTTAACTTTAATTCTTTTATCCATGTATCTATCTACCCCTCTGCGAAGCTGCGATACGGTGTTTATGGCTACCAGCGGATTCTTGCCCAATGCCGTTTCCTCGGAAAGCATGACGTAATCCGCCCCGTCAAGAAAAGCATTGCTGATGTCGGATACCTCGGAAAAACTCGGGACGTCGCTGTTCATCAGGGAAGGTATGAATTGCGAGGCAGCGATGACCGGTTTATCGAACTTACGGCACCTGGCGATGATCTCTTTTTGCGCCAGAGGCAGCACGCTGCGGCCGATTTCTGTTTCGAGGTCTCCACGGTCTATCATTATGTAATCGGCGAACTCAAGGATATCATCGAGCTTTTCGATCGCCTCTCTGGTCTCGACCTTAGCGACTATTTCTATCCGTTTATCGACCAACTGCGATTTGATCCTCCTGACCTGTTCCGGGTTGCGCACAAAGGATAACCCCAACAGGTCTATTTTTGTCTCAATCGCCACATTTATCAATTCCATATCACGTTCAAAAATAAAAGGTATCCCGTGATGTATATCCGTCAAGTTCATACCTTTGCCGTTTACAAGCTTTCCCGCCGTCAAAGCCCGCAATTTAATTTCATTGTTCGTGACAGCGATTACCTTCATCTTTACTGTCCCGTCGCTGCACGAAAAGATCTCGCCTTTCTTTATTAATCTAAAGAGATTATCGTATGTGAAATTTCCCGGTTTCAGGATGATTTTCTGGCCATTCCTGAAAATCAGCGGCTTCTTAAGGTTGCTTATCCGTATTTTGTTCCCGGGAAGGTCCAGGAGGATTTTAATACCGCGCGCCAGATATTTACGCAAAAGCATGATCATCTGGCGTATCTCCTCCTTCGTACCGTAAGAGCCGTTTATCCTGGCTATCGACATCCCGTTTTTCTGGAATTCGACGATATTCCGCGGGTCCTTGATGATCTGCGGGCTTATCGTACAAACTACGCATTTGTTCCGGTCATCTGTCATGCGTTTCTCCTTGTTCATTCTTTAACATATCCGAGCTTTTTCAGCATTTCGCGTGTCGCGGCTATTTCATCCTCGGTCAAGCCCGAGGATGACGCGCCGGAGGCCTCCGATTTCTGTCCTGAGCATGCCTCGCTGTACTGAGGCTTATTCCTGCTTAAATGATCCCGGCCGTAGATATCATCGATTATTTTGCCGTCGAAATCCGTAGGAACGGGCAGTCCCATCATGTAAAGAATATTGGCAGCGATATCCAGGATCCTGATCTTGCCGGGAAATGGATCACGCCTGGATATTGCCGGCCCGCTGGCAATGAAGATCCCGTCTATCCGGTGCGTGGCGCTATTGCCATAGGAGCGCTCTATGATCCTGTTCGAGATGAACGCCGCGCCGCCAAGGACATGGCAGTACTCATGGGCGGCTTTAAGGTAAAGATCAGCCGCGCCTTCGACGCATGGGCCGGAAAAAAGCTCATTTTTTGTCAGGATTTGCGCTATGAACTTTGTCTTCCTCAGCTCATCCTTAAGCCGGCTTATTGTTTCATCGTAATCCTTTGGCAAGACCGTGCCCTGCGGTTCCCGGCCTTTAAGGTTGATATTCACCTGCCCCATATGAGAAAGGCTGTACGCTTTCGTCTTTGCCCAATTTATGTCATTCTCATTTAAGAAAAAACGGCCAAAGACCCGTTTACCGCCTGCGATATCCCCCGTCTTCGCCCGCCTGTTCTTCTTCAAGCGCAGCAGCAGCCGGTAGACGTTCGCGGGCGTGAATCCCATCGAAAATAAAAGGTATTTTAACCGTGAGAGCGGCGTTTTGCGGATAGAGATGTATCCCTCCCTTAAAAGCCAGGTATTCAGATTTATCCATTTATAGACCGGACCGAGCCCGTGGTCGGACATGATAATGATATTAGTATTCTCTGCGTCTACAAGCTTGAGCATCCGGGCTATGCCGTCGTCAACTTTTCTGTAGACCTTGAGAAAGACATCCCGGTATTTTTCCGATTCCTTTTCATCAAAATCGGGGTGTTCAGGGTCTAAGAGGTGCCAGAGTTGATGCTGTATATGATCGGTCTCATTGATCACGGTCATCAGGAAATCCCACGGTCTTGTCCGCAAAAAATACAAAGTCGTCTCCACCCGCTGCTCGATAAGGGCGCAATAATCGTTTATCAGCTCTTCGATATTCCCTTTAGTATAGAAATGAGCGGGATAGATCCTGTACTTTCCGATATGCGCGCGGATCTCCTCCTTGAGGCTTGCGGGATAGACAAAATCCGTCTTATCCAGGTCGCTAAAATTGGGGGTAAATAAACCGGTGATCATGAACCCATTCACCTTTTCCGCGGGATAAGTCATCGGCACGTTAATAACCCCCACGTTCTTACCGTGACCGCTTAAGATCTTCCATAAAGAATCGCTTTGTATCCTGCGGGAATTCGAAGGAAGCATGGCATAACTTCCCTCCTGACGGTACTGATAATCAAAAAGACCGTGCTTGCCGGGATTTTTTCCGGTATAAAAGGAAGTCCACGCGGCGGGGGTAAGCGGAGGATAAACGCTTTCCAGCTCCGAGTAACACCCATTTTCCATCAGCGACCTTAAAGCCGGAAGCTGGCCATCGGATATCCAGCGCTTGATCAACCGGAAACTTACTCCGTCAAGGCCGATTACGAATACTTTATTTTTATCCATCGCGCTAATCTGCTGAAAATAAACGCCCAGGCTGCCCAAGACAACCATTGCAAAAGGCCTAATCCCCTGAAATAATAAAACAGGCTGAAGACCGGGTCAAAGGCCAAGCGCGGCCAGCCGGAATACTCT
Source organism: Candidatus Omnitrophota bacterium (assembly GCA_028716705.1). GTDB lineage: Bacteria > Omnitrophota > Gorgyraeia > Gygaellales > Profunditerraquicolaceae > UBA1562. Next base: position 28,698 of record JAQUPI010000010.1, read on the forward strand.
TTACTGTGAAGCGTGATTACGCTTATTTTATCCTGCTTGCGGCCGCGCAGGACATCCATGATCCCGCCTTGGGCAGCTTCCGGATTCAGCGCTGACCCTGCATCCAGATGGAAGGCATTCCATACATAAGTCGCGGAGCGCAATCCGTGATTGTCCGTGCCGCCTACCATCAACAACCCGTTTGCCCTCGAAAAGGCATAGATATCCCCGGCGATCTTCTTTTGCCCGGGAAGGCGGATCTCAGACCTATTCGCGATCTCGAATCCGTCCACGCCCATCCCTGCCAGGTCCGCCAGGGAATAATGTTTATGGGTTCCGGACCAATAGTGCGGGACGATCACGACGCCTCCTAAGGCATGCGTCCTGTATACGGCTTCTTCCGGGCCATATTCGGCGGCGGGTATATCCTCTCCATGCCCGAGAAGCAATAAATGTATTTTCTCCCCTCTATATTCCTGTCCCGGCATTAACAAGAAATTAATATGTTTCTCTTTAACTGCCTCCATGCTCGACTGAGCGCCCTTTGTTGTATCGTAATCGGTAACAAAGGAACCTTGAAAACCGGAACGCAGGTGCTGGTATATCATCGAGGCAGGCTTCCATTGCCAAGGGTAACTTGTGTTTGTATGAGTATGCAAATCAATTATGAGATCGTTTTTCGACCTGCTTACTATCTTATAAACCGGCAGCCTTCCCGAAAACATCGACAGTTGCGTAAAAATAACGCAGGCAACCGCGGTTATGAAAATCGCCGTTTTATTCCTTAGCCGCTTTTTCTTGAGAGAGGCGCTCCTGAAGATGATCAGCAGAATGGCAGCGCATGCCCATAACGACCAGGATAACTGCTGGGCCGTGATATTGCCGGAAAGGTTAAAATACGCCGCGAGCCCAAGGTAAGGCTCAAAGATCAGCCTGATGGCCGGATATTGCAGGGTAAAACCCGGGTCAAGGCTTTCCGCGGTAACCGGATGCACCAGTGAGAAAGGCCTGTGCATAATGGCTGCCGCGAAAAGAAAAAGAAAGATCCAGAGGTATATCTGCGGCAAAGGTATTCTCGCCTCTTCTTTTTTATTGATAAACAGCAGATAGCAAAGAACGGCGCAGGCCGTTCCCAGGGCTGCCCCGGCCGCGACATCGCTCAGAAAATGCGCCCCTAAATATACCCTGGAATACGCCATTAAACCCCCCATGACGAACAGGAGCGCCTTAATATAAAATTTTCTCGAATAAATAATAAAGGGAAAAATCAGCGCGAAAGCGGCTGCCGCGTGTCCGGAAGGGAACGATTCTCCCCGGGAATCTACGGACGTTACCTTGCGCAGATCGAGGTTATACACCTCCTCGAATGGCCTGGGTTTATAGGTATTCCTCTTGATCAAACCGGCCGAATAAGAAACTAAAATATAACTTGCGATCGCCGCCAGCGCGATAACAGTCAATATTTTGAGGCGTTTGCAGAATACGCCTGATAAAAAAATGGAAAAGACGCCGCCGATAAATAAAAGGTTCCCGGGAAACTCAAAAACGGAGAAAAATCTGTCTAAAAAAGAATTGTACCAGACAGCGTTTATTTCCCTTATCAGGTGTCTATCGAATAGAACGGAAACGATAAACAGCGCCGAGAGGGCCAAAAAGGTATAAAAAACCGTTTTTTTTGGGAAAACCCGCTTCTCAACCATTCCTTAAAGCCCCCGCTGTTTAATGCGTTTAAATAACTCTTCTTCTATCTCCGGGAATTTACCGCTCAAATTAGTCTTTTCTTCCTTGTCCTTTTCCATATCGTATAACTCGCGCTTATCGGTTGCGGGATTGTAGACCAGCTTCCATTTTTTTGTCCTTACGCAGAAAATATTGGGCTCATAGGGAGACGGATAAGGCCCGTCAAGGCCGGCCGTCTCAACATACGCCTCCCTGTCAAGGGTATCCTGGCCGTTAATGACCGGCAAGAGGCTTTTTCCCGTCATGCGCTTATTCCCTTCGTTAGGACTGATGTTCACGATATCCATGATCGTAGGCGCGATGTCGATCGTCCTCACCTGGGTCTCGATCTCCAAACCTACCGGAAGCCGGGCGGGATAAACAAAATAACACCATACCCTTAGGGTATAATCATAAGTGTATATTCCGTACGCCTTCTCTCCCGGCTTCTCTCCTACGCTGCATCCGTGATCGGTAAGGATCACGAAAAGGTCATTCTTATACAATCCCAGTTTTCCGGCTTCGGAGATTATTCCCGCGACATATTCTCCGGCCTTCTTTACGTACTGCTCGTAATTCTTTTCGTTTAACTTCTGATTATTGAAGTATTTTTCGTCAAAATCGCCGAATTTCCGGATCACGTTCTTGACGATCTCGCGATGGATATAACTGTAATGCAGGTACACAAAGAAAGGCCTATCCGCGCAATCCTTCTTCAGCCGGGCGAGAATAGAACTATGGCGCTCCAAAAGGTCATCCTTATGTTCGTCATGCACGAGGACTTCGTCAAGTCCCTGCGATGGAGCGGTAAGGGGGCTCATCAGGTCCGCCGCGGTATAATACCCGTTTTCTTTCAGATGCGCCGGCAATGTACGGCAATTCTTGTTGTCGAATTTAACGCTTTTGTAATAGGCGTCTACCCCTGTCTGGCTGCCGAGCATCCCGGAAAAAATGGCGTGCAGGGACGCGATGGTATACGGCGCGTGGGTGATCATCCCTGAAAATAATACCCCGTCACGCTGGATCTCCGAAAATACAGGAGAACAGCTGCGTTTGTCGGAGCGTACCATGTCTACCGTGATCATGATTATGTTCGGTTTCTTTTCCATAGAGTGCGGCATCCTCCTTACGATTTCAAATCCCGGTTATAATCCATGTCGAACCACATCGCGAATAAGATCAGCTGCAGGGAAGAAATGAGGCAGAATACGCTGATCACTACGCTGGGAACGGAAATATATCCCCTTGAGAATTTTGCGATGAATAAGCCCATCAAGAAAATCCCCGTCAGGAAAAGGACAAAACCCATAAAATAGAAGAAAACCAGCGGATGGAAATCGCGTATGATATATTTTTCCTTTAACCTCCAGATGAACCGCTTCAGCAAAAGCAGCGAAAGGGTCGGGATCACTTTGTATAATCTTATCCCGGAATCCTCGCCGATATTATAGATCGGTTTTATGGAGACGTCCTTGATGCGGCAATTGATCACATTAAGCCTGACCAGGAGGTCATTGGGATAACCGTAGCGTTTATAGATACCATCCAGGGCCAGATGCCTTAAGGCCTCGTTGCTTATCGCCGTGTATCCTGTCTGGGAATCGGCAATGTGCCAGTATCCGGATGATATCTTCGTTAAAAGCGAAAGTACGGAATTGCCCAGGTACCTTAACTTAGGTATTTTCTTCCAGGCCTCTCCGTAAATCAAGCGGTTGCCCTTGGCATAGTCGGCTTTACCATCGGCAACGGGATCAACGATCAGGTTTAATTCTTCGGGGTCCATCTGCGCGTCCCCTGCCATCACGCATGATATATCCATATTTAGCTTCAAGGACTCTTTGTACCCGGTCACTATCGCGCCGCCGACGCCCTTATTCTTTTCATGGCAGATAAGGACCAGCCTGTCTTTATACAGCGGCATAATAGCCCTGACCTTGGCCGCCGTAGCGTCTTTGCTGCGATCGTCAACGACGATTATCTTGTCTACGAATTGCGGGATGGTAGTGATAACGCGCTCGATTAACCCTTCTTCATTATAGGCCGGCACGACAACGCAAACTCTTTTGTTTTTATACATATCTACCGCGACCTCCCTCTCCTTTTTATCTCGAGTTCAAAAACGCTGCTACTTCCCGCATAGGGGAAATCCAGATACGATCCTGCCTGTATGCGTTCAGGCATTTTAAGAATTCTCTATAGAACTCAAGCCTGGATTTGATCACGCAGGGATGAAAATTAAAAACACCCATCCCTCCTATTTCAATAATCCTTTCAATTGTTTTCCTGAATAGATCCAGCGCTTCGCTGCCGGACATCCTCTTGTCGCGGAATAGATCCGTATCCTGAAGCGTTACCGGAAACTCCCATATACACATTGGGGAAAATCTAAAAGGGAAACAGGCCCCGGAAGCCGTCTTCTCCCGGTCAAAAGCCCTGAAAGAGCTGTCGTAAATAAATCCCGCCTCATCTAGAACTTTAAGCAGCTCCAGGGAAAGCGACAGGGCAGGCGCCCGGAATCCAAAAGGCTTAAAAGGCAGGTAATCGGTTGCCCGCAGGACTTCGCGCCTGATGGATTCAGGCTTGCGGTAACCGAAGGCGATGTCGTGCGTAGCTCCGTGCAGCCCGATTTCCGCCCCCAGGCCGGAGATCTCCTTAAGCCATTCGCCGGAAACCTCATAATCTCCTTCGGTAAGTATATTCACCGTGGGCCGGATATCGAAATCGCGGTCCATCCGGATAAGGTCCGGAGAAAAAGTATAGCCCTCTGAATAATCAATATCATGCGTAATACAGAATACCGCCCTATGCCCTTTCCAATCGAATCCCGGAGCTTTTGTTTTTTGCTTGATTTCCTGTATTTCATCAAAGAAAAGGCCGCCTTTTTCCCGGGTGTGTTTAAGCCCCGCCCGCTGGAGCGTCTTTATCATATCCGTGATGATAAACCTGGCCTTTGAGCCGCAACGCTTCAATACTGACTGAATGCAGCGCATCGCCCAGACGCGGCCCCGGCAAGGATAGCGTAGATCCAGGGATTCTCTAAGGAAATCCATCTTCTTCGAAACCAGCGCGATGAAATCCTCATCCGCTTCTTTTTGGAGCCAGAAACTCAGGTTCTGGATTATCCATTTTTCTTCCGGGACTTGCCTTTTCAGAGCCATTATTCGTCTCCCCGAACTGAAAAATCCATGATCCTTAACCCCGCTTTGGTTATTCTTTTTAAATCCGAAAAACTGCGTATTCTGAAGAGCCATTTAGCCAGGTAGACCGGGCGCCAGTAAAACCAGCGATGCAGCGCCTTCTCGTAATAAGCCAGCTCGTCAGGCTTGAGGTCGCAGAAAGTTTCCGTGAAAAAACTGCTGGAATGCAGAGTAGCCAGGTCAAGGCTAAAGCCGTCTTTTATCTCGGGGTGCCTTTTGGAGACTTCCTCAAATAAAGGCGTGCCCGGGTATGGCGTAAGGATGCCGAAAGTAACGGTCGTCGGGTCAATCTCTTTCAGGAACCGGATCGTCTCTTTTATCGTATTTTTGTTTTCTCCGGGATGGCCCACCATGACGTGCGCGTGGGTATTGATCCCGAGCTGCTTCGCCCATTTAAACGCGTCGCGTACCTGCTCAAGGGTAATTCCTTTCCTGATATTATCCAGGATCTTCTGTACGCCGGTTTCCACTCCGAACTTTATCGTATGACACCCCGCCCGCTTCATAAGCCGCATGTCTTCCCGGTTGATCGAGCCGATCTTTACGCTGCACAACCAGCTTAGGCCCATCTTCTCTTTTATCATCGTTTCAAAGATCTGCCGGTTACGGTTTTTTAAGGATGTGAACATTTCATCGCGCAGGTATACTTCCCGGTAACCCTGCCGGATGAACCTGCGAAAACCTTCCAGCACGTTTTCCGCGCTCCTTCCCCTTACTTTGAATCCGTAAAAAGGCGGCGACATGCAAAAGATGCACTGTCCGGGGCATCCGCGCGTGGTCAAGTCCGTAACATAGGGGTATCTTTTAATTACCGGATTGAAATAATCCGCTCCCCTGGGGAGCAGGCTCCAATCGACAAAGGGGAGATCATCGAGATTCTCTATAAAAGGATACTGGGCGTTGATTACCGGCGATGAATCCTTTTTGTAACCGATACCTAATAGGTCGTGCCAGCGCGGATCGCCTGAACCCAGCGAGTTTATCAGGTCCCGGATGATGAATTCCGGCTCCCGCCTGACTATGATATCGACTCCCGGATCCTTGAGACAAAATTCCGGCATGAAGGTCGGTGCCGCTCCGGATACGACCGTTCTTAACTTTTCATTGGAATCTTTCAGTATCCTGAGGACTTTGGCGTCTTCCGCGAAGGTCATGACCGAAGAATTTATCACCACCGCGTCGAACGCCTTTGTTCTGGCGACCGCCCCTTCGACCGTGATATGCTGGGCGGAAGCATCGATGACTTCGGCATCATGGCCCTGATCTTTTATGACCGTTGCCAGAAGGAGCAGCGGATAAGGAGGCGTTTTGGCCCCTCCGATGCGTTTTCCTTTGCACCAGCAGCCGTAGATCGCGTCCCTTACGACATTTCCGGAGCTTAAACTGGGTGGATTCAGGATCAAAACTTTCATTTTTATATCAAAGCTTAATTTTCCAATTCCCGAATGTCAAAATATCTTGAGCATTGTGTATATCTGCCTTTTTTGCCCTTAATCAAGAGCCGGATCAAAACCTTGCGCAATAACCTCGAAAAAAAAGCGGATCTGCCGAGCGAAAGGTTAAAGAGCCTCAAAAGTATTAATTTGCCGGGCGTCATCAGCATTCTTGTCCTTCTTCCAGGCCTGCCTCAAGATAATTAATGAGGAGGTGCAGGCAGTAGCGGTCATCCAGCCACTGCGGGGTTATTACCGCCTCTTCGCCGAGGCCGGCCAGGTAATAATCGCGGATCTTCCGGCTCAGGCAGATCGAGGGAAAAGGATAGATGTATTGGGTATTCCTGCTTCCTTTTCCGGGATCTATCGATCCCCGGCTGTTCAATTCGCGCTCAAGGCTGAGTACCGCTTTTGCTACTGCGTCCTTGACCGGGGATTCCCGGCTTTTCAAATAAAATTTATGCATATACCAGATAGTGAGGCTCAGGTATCCGGCGTCTTTCCCGCCGTATTCAGGGAAAAAACCATCAGGGTCCTGTCTCTTCAAAAGATGATCGATCTTCCTTCCGGAGGCGCTTTTAAAACGCTCTTGTCCCGTCAGGGTATATATATTATAAAGCGCAACCGCGGCTGCGGCTGTCTGGTTCGATACGGAAAAGTTATCGTTGCCCGAAAGCCATTCAGCGCTCTTTATGAACTCGTTCGCGTACTTCAGTCCGATGGTCAACACTGATTCCGTGACTGCTGCGGCGGTAAAGGCGGTGGCGCAGAAACTCCTCTCGAACGGGTACGCTTCGTTCAGGCTGCCATCACTATTGCGGATGGAAAGCCAGAATTTAACCGCTGCCTCGGCCCACCTGTATAAAGGCTCTTTTTTTTGATATCTTGTTCCGGAAACTTTTGCGTAAAGCAGGGCCAATAAATACGCGGCTTCCTGAAAATTGGCGCAGGCAAAATCCGTCACTTTATAATGCCAGTAAGCGCGGTCAAAACAGCCGTAAGTAGGCGAACCCGGAGCCCTGTCTCCAAAACCCAGCGCCCGCGGTACTGTCCCTAAAGCGATCTGCCTGAAAATTGAAGTATCTTTATCCATTTTTATTTTCCCATACGTAAAATCTATAACTGCGGCCTATAAAATCAAAACCTTGCTTCTCCAGGAAGCCTTCGGATTCATATAAGCGCGCTGCTTCCGGAGAATAGGTCTTAGTCCAGCAGCCGCGGATTTGCATGCTTCTCAGGCGGTCCTTGAAGGCGCGGATCAGCAACCTGCCTATTCCCCTGCCCTGAAATTCGTTTTTAACGCACAAAGAAACGAGTTCCGCCTTAAACGGAGAAACAAAGCTGCGTTTGGCCTTAAAAAACAGCTTTAACCAGGGATAATTCTGCCGCGGACGGGTTATCAGGCATAAAAAAGTACGCATCGCCTGAGGCAGAAGCTTTAGGCGTTTTATCTTTTCATGATCATAAGCCCCAAAAATAAAACCCGCGGGCGAATCCCCCTCATAAGCCATAAGCCCGAAACCGAGCCTTCCGTCCAATAAGATCCCATAATAATAATTTTTGACAAAGTCGTATCCCAGGCTCGTTGAATAATCTCCCTCGAAAAGCCGCATATGCATGCCGGCTATTGAGGGCAGGTCTTGGCTTGAAACCGTCCGTATATCAATCATTTTCGCAATTCATACAATAAAAACGTATTTAAATGCCTTGATGGCAAAATAAACGGCGCTCCCAATACCGTCTTCACCCTGAAATAAGCTTTAAGTTTTTTCAGGACTGAACCGATCTCATTTACGTGTTCTTTCCTGCAGAGTTCTTCGTAATCGATCTTGAATTTCCCCGATATGTATTTTTTTACCGTGAGCTCGCGGCCGATCTTGAACAACAATCCATCGGTAGGCAGCCCGACCACAAACCTGCCGTTTTCTTTTAAAACGCGCCGCGCCTCAATGAGGCAGCGGTCGAGCTCAGCGATGTGCTCCAGGACCGAAAGAGAAACAATGCAATCTACGCTGTTATCTTTTAGGGGTATCGCCGCCGCGTCCGCCTGGATCAGGCCGCAAACGCCGTGCGGATACTGGGCCTCGACCTTCCTTAAAAGTTCCATGCTTATATCTATTCCGACCGCCTTTTCATTCTTCGCGTGATAGGCAAAATGTTCGCCAAAGCCGCAGCCTAAGTCCAAAACGATCCGGTTTGAACTGCCGCACAACCTTGCGGCCAGGAAGTGCTTGCTTTTCTCTATCCGTGATATCAAGGGGTTCTTTTTATATAAATACCTGCTTACTTCTTCCAGGATCTTATCCTTGCGTTCATCCATGGCTTATGAGATCGAATAGCGGTTTGTACTCCCGGCTGAGCCGTTCCAGTTCGAACCTCTCAGAACCTTTCAGGGAATTCTCGGCGATAAAATCATAACGGCTGCGATTGCAAAACAACAGTTCGATTTTTTCCCTCATCGCCGGTATATCGTTCCGCTTTACCAGAAAACCGTTGAAGTTGTCGCGGATCACCTCGCTGATCCCGCCTATATCGGAAGCTATGACCGGGGTGCCGCTTGCCATCGCTTCAAGAATCACCACCGGCATACCTTCCGCCTGCCCGTCCCGGGAACCGACAGAAGGCACGACTACCGCGTCCGCGAGCCTGAGCAGTTCCATTTTCTTCCTGCCCGAAACCAATCCCAGGAACCTTACGTCACAGCTTAGCCCTTTGGCTAACCGGCGGAGTTCTTCTTCCTGCCCCCCGCCTCCCGCGATCATCAGGGTGGTATCCGTATAACCGGCCGCGGCCGAAAACAGGCATTTTAGCCCCTTGGTTGATATCAACCGGCCAAGATAAAGGATGGTCTTTTCCGAGCTTATCCCGTATTTCGACCTCAGTGTGAATTTCGGGGTTTTGCGCAGATCCTCGAACCTGTCTAATGATATACCCATCGGCAATATGGATATCCGCTCGCTTAATTTCCGGCGCAATGACCCGGGATAGACTTGAAGCGTTTCCTCCTTTATGCAGCTGCTTACCGCTGTTATAAGGTCGCTGTTATTGATGATGAAGCGGGCGATCTGCCTTCCGATTATTCCCTTTTTTAATAAAAACGCCCACCCCGAATGGAGACTCAGTATATGTTTTTTACCGCAAAATCTGCGCAAAAGCGCTCCGATCAACCCTGAAGGGAAACACCAGTGCGACCAGATAATATCGCATTTTCTTAAGGTTACCGCCGAATAAATGTATGCGGAAAACATGTAGAAAACAAGCTGCGCCTTCGCCAAAACTGAACTCTGAAAATTATTCAACATCCCGTCGCCGTAGCAGAGGCTCTCCCATTTCCGGAAGAAAAAGAATCCAATACGGTTTACCTCAATGCCGTCATTTGCCCCCTGCTCAACGGGAATATGGCCGCGGTCATTCGCGCGGGGGGCAACTACTTTAAAACTAAAGCCATGCTTGCATAAGGCCTCCAGCAGCTCATAAATAAATACGCCGGCGTAATCATGGCTGGAGCGGGGGAAAGAACTGGTGATCACGCAGACTTGCTTTTTGCCTTCGATATATTTCATTTTATCCCCGCGGGCTCGGCTAAATTATTTCTCTCGATTACTTCGTGCAAATATCCGGTTAATTTCCGGGCGGGATCCCGGAATTCATCCTTATCTATTAAATTACGCTGTTCACGCGGGTCGCCGCCCAGCTCGTAGAGCTCATATGTGTTATTGCGCATGTTAAAGATAAGCTTCCAGTTCCCTTCTATCGCCGCGAACCTCTGGAACGAGCCTATCGGCCCGCTTACAGCCAGGTTATCCCAGGCATCCGTTTCTCCCTCAAAGAGCGCGGCGAAATTCTTCCCCTGATAATAATCGGGCTTTTCTATGCCGGAAAGGTGTAACAGGGTCGCGTTCAGATCTATGAGCTGGACATTCTCCGAAATGGCAGATCCCGTTCTCCGCGGCATCAGGATAAGCAGGGGTACATGTATCTGTTCATTGTAAGATGTGCTGTTATGATATTCCCCTCCGTGTTCCCCGAATTCCTCCCCATGGTCAGCCAGGATGACAAATATGGTCTTGTCGGCAAGTCCCCGCTTATTTAATTCTTCATAAAAATCGCCTACCAGTTTATCGGTGTATGATATTTCATTATCATACCTGTCCAGATTAGAATCCCCGAAATCGGTTATCCCGGGATGCCGGGTATATGGATGATGCGGATACGGCAGGTGCATCCAGAGAAAGAATTTATCCGCCCGGGCCTTGTCGATCCTTTCCAGCGCCGCCGGGATGAAAGGATCCTCGCTGTTCCATTCCGAAGGAGGCGAATCCGGAAAATAAAAGTCGTCGTAACCCCTCACGAATACATCCCCCAATTTATAGAAAATGACCGAGATCGTATGGTAGCCGTTCTCCTTAAAAAGTTCCGCCATGGTCTTCCCCTGATGCTTCCACTTCTTTCCGGCAAAAGGCTGATACTGCGAAAGCATAAAAGACGGCATGGAGGTGCGCGTATGGCAAGCCTGGGCGTAAGCATGCTTAAAAATATACGCGTTCTGTGACAGCTTATCCATAAAAGGGGTGGTTTTGCGGTGATAACCGTAACAGCCCATATGATCCGGCCGCAAGGCGTCAATTATCAGGATGACCACATTGTGGCCTTCCGCCATCCCGGGCGCGCCCGTTTTAACGGAGGGCGGTATTTTCGCGCCCTTGTAATCCCCGCAAAAGCCGTTCTCATCGATACCGTTACCCGGTATCTCCCCGGCCTGCGGGCTTATTTTTTTATTAAAGTCGTCACGGTCCCCTCCGCCGAATACAAAGGTATATTTATCCCCATCGAGATCAATGACGCGTTTTAAGGTATAAAGCATGAAACGCTCTATCGATGTCTGGTCAAAGCTTAATCTTTTTACATTCTGGCTAAGGTCGAAGTTAAAGAGCGAAAAAAACGCGGCGCATGCCATGAACAGCACCATAAGCCTGCCGCGGGTAGTTGCCGCAAGGTCAATCCGCGTTATTTTCTCAGGCGAGACCGAGAATAGGATGAACTGAACCAGGAAAAAAATGGCCAGGGCCATAATAAGGTGAAGGAAGAAATTCTGATTAAAGAATAAGCGTGAATTTATCCAATACAAAAACAAGAATAATATTATGTAACCGGTTACCTTAAGCAGCCGGGT
>JAQUPI010000011.1 GCA_028716705.1 Candidatus Omnitrophota bacterium
GCCGGGATATATAATGATCCGGCCTCCGGAAATGCCTTTGCCCACATAGTCATTAGCCATTCCTTCCAATTCAAAAGACACGCCCTTAGCCAACCACGCCCCAAAACTCTGCCCTGCCACGCCTTTAAATTTACAGTGGATAGCGCCGTCGGCTAAACCATCCTCCCCGTAAATGCTGCAGACTTTCCCGCTTAACATCGCTCCTGTAGCGCGATCGGTGTTATTAATGGGGGAAGGTATAAGCACCGGCTCTTTTCTTTCTAAAGCCGGCTCGGATAAGGCGATCAGTTTTAAATCCAAAACACCGGCTATGCCGTGATCCTGTTTTATCAAGCAGTATCTACCGGTTTCTTTCGGCATTCGCGGACGGTAAAGGATCCGGGAAAAATCGATCCCTTTTGCCTTCCAGGGTAAAATTCCGTCATCCACTTCCAGAAGATCAGTCCGGCCGATCATCTCGTTCAGGGTTTTCACGCCCAGATCAGCCATGATCCCGCGTAATTCCTGAGCTATAAAATGAAAATAATTCACGATGTATTCGGGTTGTCCATGGAATCTCCGGCACAAGTTTTCATCCTGGGTAGCGATACCCAAGGAGCAATTATTTAAATGGCAGTGCCTGAGCATGACGCATCCCAAAACGATCAGGACTGAAGTGGCAAAACCGAATTCTTCCGCCCCCAATAAAGCGGCGATGGCGATATCCCGTCCGGTGCGCATCTGGCCGTCGGCCTGTAACCGCACCCTGCTTCTTAGATCATTTAAAACCAGGGTTTGATGCGTTTCGGATAAACCCAATTCCCAGGGAAGGCCGGCGTGTTTGATCGAGCTTAAAGGCGAAGCTCCGGTCCCCCCGTCTCCTCCGGAAATCAAGATCATATCAGCATGCCCCTTTGCTACTCCGGCCGCTACTGTTCCCACGCCGGCCTCCGACACCAGCTTCACGCTGATCCTCGCTCTGGGATTAGTATTCTTTAGGTCAAAGATCAGCTGGGCTAAATCTTCAATGGAATAAATGTCGTGATGCGGCGGAGGCGAGATCAAGGTAACTCCCGGAGTAGTATAACGCGTGCGCGCGATGACAACGCTCACCTTGTGCCCGGGCAGCTGTCCGCCTTCTCCGGGTTTTGCGCCCTGGGCTATCTTTATTTGCAGCTCATCGGCATTGATCAGGTAATTAGTGGTTACTCCGAATCTTCCGGAAGCCACCTGTTTTATCGCGCTGCGCTTTGAATCGCCGTTAGATAAAGGCGTAAAGCGCTCCGGATCTTCACCGCCTTCTCCCGTGTTCGACTTTGCGCCTAATCTATTCATGGCGATAGCGATCGTCTCATGAGCCTGTTTACTTATAGACCCAAAACTCATCGCCCCGGTAGCAAAACGCCTGACAATTTCTTCTGCAGGCTCAACTTCCTCTATGGGTATAGAACATGTTTTCCTGAATTTGAATAAACTGCGCAGGGTCGCGGGATTCTTTGCCTGATCATTCACCAGCCCGGCAAATTCCTTGTATCTCTGATAGTTATTTTTCCAGGCGGCATCCTGCAGAACGGCGATACTCTGGGGGTTCCATAAATGGAATTCGCCGTCTTTTCTCCATTGGTGTACACCTTCATTACCTAAGCAGGAAGCTGCCGGCGCATCTTCCGCGAACGCGAGCTTATGCCTTAAGATGGCTTCTTGAGCGATCACCTCAAAACCTACCCCCCCGATCCTGGATACGGTGCCGCAAAAACACCTTTCGATAACTTCCTCATTTATTCCCAGGGCTTCAAAGATCTGGGCGCCGCGGTAACTTTGCAGTGTTGAGATACCCATCTTTGAAAGGATCTTCAAGATACCTTTTTCTATAGCCTTACGGTAATTTTTTAACGCCAATGGCGCATCTTGTGTTAATTCGCCTTCCCTGACCAGATACTCCTCCGCCGCGTAGGCCAGATATGGATTAACGCAGTCAGCTCCGTAACCGAATAAAAGGGCAAAATGATGCGTTTCGCGCGGTTCGGCACTCTCTAAAATGATCCCGACGCGGGTGCGTAAGGCCTTTTGCACTAAATGATGGTGCACTGCTCCTACGGCTAAGAGCGCGGGCAGGGCGCAAAATTCTTTATTTACCCCCCAATCGCTTAAGATCACGAAAGTGTACCCCTGCCCGATAGCCAGGACTACCTGTGCGCAAAGCTCATCCAGGGCTTCCCGCAAATCCTTTCCGTCACTTGAGCGGAAAAAAATCGGAATTGTTTTGGTCTTAAAACCATTTACATGGATATGCCTGATCTTCTCCAGCTCTTCATTTGTAAGTATCGGGTTTTTTACCAACAGCTTATGGCAATGTCTTTGCGTCTCTTCTAAAAGATTTTCCTGCGGCCCCAGGTAAGTTTCCAGGCTCATTACCAATTCTTCACGGATAGGGTCTATCGCGGGATTTGTGACCTGAGCGAATAACTGTTTAAAGTAGTTATAGAGTAGCTGCGGCCTGGCTGACAGCAGCGCGTGCGGAATATCATTCCCCATAGAGCCGATGGGTTCAGCCGCCTTCTCTGCCATAGGTTTAAGGATAATTTTCAAATCTTCTCTCGTATACCCAAACGTCTTTAATAAAGTAAGGATATCCGCGCTTTTATCAGGAACCCGGAAACCCGCTAACCCGGGTGCCTCCAGCTTATCCAGCTCCAGCATATTCTTCTCCAACCACAAGGCATAAGGCTTGCTCCGCGATATTTCCTTTTTGACCTCGGCATCGTCTACGATACGGCCGGCTTTGGTATCGATATAAAGCATCTTGCCCGGCTCAAGCCTCCCTGAAATAAGGATTTCGGAGGGAGCGATATCTAAAACTCCGGCTTCCGATGACATGACCACTGTTTCTTTTTTTGTCACCAGGTAACGCGCCGGACGCAGGCCGTTTCTGTCCAGGGTCGCCCCGACACAGGTTCCATCGGTAAAGGCCACCGCTGCCGGGCCGTCCCAGGGCTCCATCAAGCAGGCATGGTATCTATAAAAATCTTCTTTGCTGGCAGCCGGTATAAGCATCATCATCGTGTGCGCCAGGGGCCTCCCCGTTAAGAGTAAAAGCTCAAAGATATTATCCAGGCTGGCCGAATCACTTCCATCCGGGACGATTACCGGCAATATTTTCTTCAAATCCGCGCCAAAGGCATGGCTGCGGAGTTGCCCTTCCCTGGCCCGCATCCAATTAATATTGCCTCTTAAGGTGTTTATCTCTCCGTTATGGGCTAGGAACCTGAATGGCTGGGCCAAATTCCAGCTGGGAAATGTATTCGTGCTATAACGGGAATGCACCAGGCAAAGAGCGCTCTTCAGGCTTTCTTCTTTAAGGTCAAGAAAGAAATCCTCCAATTGCCCGGGCATTAACAGGCCTTTATAACAAAAGGTACGGCTGGATAAATTCGTAATGTAGAATGACGCCTTTTGGCTTATCTTTGACTCGCGGATTATATTTTCCACCCGTTTACGAATGACGTACAGCCTTCTTTCAAACTCTAACTCATCAAAACTTGTGACTTGTGACTTGTGACTTGTGACTTTCCTAATAAAGACCTGTTCGATCGCCGGAGCGCTGTTCTTTGCGGTAACGCCGATATCCGAATCGTCTAAAGACATCGTCCGCCATCCCAATAATTCCTGATTCTCCTGATCAATGATTTTCAAGAAAACATCCTTGCAGAATTGACGTTCTTTTTGGCCGGGCGGAAGAAAAATAAGCCCCGTGCCGTATTTTCCCAGCGCCGGCAGATCGATCTTTTCCTTCTCGCATACCCGCAGAAAGAACTCATGGGGGATTTGCATGAGAATTCCGGCTCCATCACCGGTCTTAGGGTCCGCTCCGGTCGCCCCCCGGTGAGACAGGCGTCTCAACACTTCCAGCCCCTGCCTGACGATCTCATGGGATTTCTTTCCTTTGACATCACAGACAAAACCCACGCCGCAGGAATCATGCTCAAACCTGGGGTCGTAAAGCCCCTGTTTTTTGGGTAGATTATTGTATTTCACGGTCATATCTTCCATTTATCGGGATTAATCCCCAATTTCTTGATCTTAGAACGCATGGTATTGCGGTTAATCCCCAATATTTTCGCCGCCTTTAATTGGTTGCCGTAAGTGCGTTCTAACGCGCGTTCGATCAGCGGCTTCTCGATCGTTTCCAGGATATACCTGTATAAAAAACCTTGTTTTTCTTTATACAGGGATTCATCAAGCTCAGTTATTGTTTTCTCCAGAATATCCATATCTTCTGCCTAAAGTTTAATCATCTCAAAATAAAATTTAGCGGGGCATAAGCCTTTTCGCCCCGCTAAAAAACTTTAGATGTCAAAATAAAGGTAAAACTCATAGGGATGCGGCCGCATTCTTACCGGGTCTATCTCCCTCTTACGTTTAAATTCCAGCCAGACATCGATGACGTCCTTGGTAAATACGCCTCCTTTTAAAAGATACTCATGGTCCGCTTCCAAGGCGTCTATGGAGCGGCGCAGCGAAGAAGGAACTGTGGCTACCTTGGACAGCTCTTCCTCGCTAAGGTCAAACAGGTCCACGTCAACGGGTTTTCCCGGATCGATCTTGTTTTGTATGCCATCGAGGCCAGCCATCAGCATCGCGGAAAAAGCGATGTAGCCGTTACATGCCGGGTCAGGCGGACGGAATTCTATCCTCTTCGATTTCGGGCTGTCGGAATACATCGGTATCCTTACCGCGGCGGAACGGTTACGCGCTGAATAAACCAGATTCACCGGAGCCTCATATCCGGGGACAAGCCTTTTATATGAATTTGTGGTCGGAGCGCAGAACGCCATTAAGCTGTTGGCATGTTTTAAAAGCCCCCCGATGTAGTATTTGGCGGCCTGGGAAAGGAGCGCGTAACCGTTCTTGTCATAAAAAAGGTTTGCCCCTTTCTTCCAAAGGCTTTGATGGCAATGCATGCCTGAGCCGTTATCCGCAAAAAGCGGTTTCGGCATGAAAGTCGCCACCATCCCCGCTTTCTTAGCCATATTCTTGATGATGTACTTGTACAAAAGCAAGTTATCACCCATTTTGGTCAGCGTATCGAACTTCATGTCGATCTCGCATTGCCCCGCGGTGGCAACTTCATGGTGGTGCACTTCCGCGTTAATGCCCGACTCTTTCATTTTGAGGATCATCCTGCTCCTCAGGTCCTGTATTGAGTCATGCGGCGGTACAGGAAAGTAGCCTTCCTTAAAACGTATTTTATATCCCAGATTAGGATGCTCATCGCGGCCTGTGTTCCAATCCGCCTCGTCTGAATCGATAAAATAGTAACCGGAATTTTCAGTCTGGTCAAAACGGATACTGTTAAAGATAAAGAACTCGGCTTCCGGCCCGAAATAAACGTTATCCGCGATACCGGAATCTTTCAGGTATTTCTCCGCTTTTTTGGCTATGTAGCGCGGGTCGCGGGTATAGGGCTTGCGGGTCAACGGGTCATAAATATCACAGATCAAACTTAAAGTAGGCACCTCGCAAACCGGGTCGGCTATGGCCGTAGATGGGTCCGGGATCAGGATCATATCCGACTCCTGGATCTTCTGAAACCCTCTTATGGAGGAGCCGTCAAAACCGATACCGTCCACCCAAATCGATCTGGTAATATCGTCCATCTCCAGCAATTCCGAGGCGGGAATGGAAAAATGCTGCCAGAGTCCGGGAAGGTCATTGAATTTCAGATCAACGATCTGGATACCCTTCTCCTTGACCATCTTCAGCACATCCCGGGCTGCCGTTTCGTCAAATGAGCCGTTCACAAGGGGATTCTTCGTTTTCACCTCAGACGCCGTTTTGGTCTTTTGCCTTTTAGCCATTTTTTTCTCCTAGGTTTAGCACCAAACATATAGGATGGTTTGGTGTGCCCGTACTGGGCAAAAAAAAGCGTTCACGCCGGTCAACTTCCTTGACCTACATGAACGCCAGTGTTCAAATTCTTAAATATGCCTGTTTTTACACTACGATGTGCCTAAATTTTAAGCCTTACACATATACAAGTAAAAATACCGCGCTTTTGGTAACATCTTTTTGACAAAATTCGCCATTATCCAATCGCTATCCCCCCGCGCTCTTCAGTGCGGATACGCACGCACTCTTTTAGGTCCAGGATAAAGATCTTCCCATCCCCGGTTTGGCCGGTCTTCGCGCCTTTTACGATCGCTTTTATGGTCGGCTCGACAAAGTTATCGTTGACCGCTATCTCCAGGCGCACCTTTCTTAGAAGGTTACCATTTTCTTTTGCTCCGCGGTAAACCTCGGTTACGCCCATCTGCCTGCCATGACCCAGGACTTCGTTTACGGTGATCAGGTTTATATCGGCTTTGTACAATTCTTCCTTCACTTCTTCCAGTTTATAAGGCTGGATTATGGCAATGATCAATTTCATCGATCCTCCCTGCCCAAAAAGGGCGCGCCGGCCAATCCGATATGGCCGGGTGTTATTCTAAGACCGTATAGGCCCTTTCATGATGCTGCGTCAGATCCAGCCCGATCACTTCATCTTTTTCATTCACGCGCACACCGATGATCATATCCACGAGCTTATAGATCATCACGCTTAGCGCTAGCGAATAAATTAATGTTACGGCGACAACTAACAATTGCACCAGGAATTGCCCGGGGTTACCGAAGAAAAGCCCATCCGCGCCTGCCGGATTCACCGCCTTAGAAGCAAAAAGCCCGGTGGCCAACGCCCCCCATATGCCTCCGACACAATGTACGCCAAAGGCGTCCAGGGAATCATCGTAACCGAATTTTGGCTTAATAATACTGACGGCGGTAAAACAGAAAACGCTTACCAGCAGGCCGATGATGATCGCGGGAATAACGCTGACATAGCCTGCCGCGGGCGTGATCGCGACCAGGCCCGCTACGGCCCCTGACGCCACCCCGAATATCGTGGGCTTGCCGTTACGCATCCACTCAATCACCGCCCAGCTTAACCCCGCTGCCGCCGCCGCGGTGTTCGTCACTACGAAAGCATTCACCGCTATGCTATTGGCGGCCAAGGCGCTCCCCGCGTTAAAACCAAACCAGCCGAACCATAAGAGCCCGGTCCCTAAGACCACGAAAGGCATGTTGTGCGGAGCCGGAACGCTCTTTTTCATATTCTTTCTTTTCCCTATAAACAGTGCCGTGGCTAACGCGGCTATGCCGGCGTTGACATGCACGACCGTCCCTCCCGCGAAATCAAGCGCCCCTAATCTTCTCAACCATCCGCCGGAGCCCCAAACCCAGTGGCAGACAGGGTCATATACAAACGTCACCCAAATAATTATAAAAGCGATAAACGCCGAAAATTTCATCCTTTCGGCAAACGCCCCGAGGATCAAAGCGGGGGTGATGATCGCGAACATCATCTGGAAGGCCATAAATGCCTGGTGCGGTATTGTCCCGGCGTAATCCGCATACGGCTCCATGCCTACCCCGTTTAAACCGAACCATTTAAGTCCTCCCCAAAAACCTTCGGAGGGGGCAAAAGAAAGGCTGTATCCGTAAAGCACCCACTGCACGCTTAAGACGCACAGGATAATAAAACATTGCATCAATATGCTTAAAATGTTCTTCTTTCTAACCATCCCTCCGTAGAAAAAAGCCAACCCCGGAGTCATCAGCATCACCAGGGCCGATGAGATCAAAACCCAGGCCGTATCTCCAGCATTAATCATCACTGCCTCCTCTTTGTTTAAAAATCAACGTCTAATTGAAGCGTTACCGTATCCGTTAAATTATGGTTGTTATAAATATCGTAGCCGAGTATCGCCGAAACATTATCCGTGAATTTCCAGGCAAAGCCGTAATTAATAGCGCCGTAGGAGGATTGCGTGCCCTGATAATCCACGCAGAGCCAGAGCTTATCTGATATCTCTGGGATAGCGCGCTCCCAGGCGAGCATAGGCCCGTTATTGTCCCTCAGTCCGTTTTTATCGCGCAGCAATCTCCCGTTCCCGTTAAAATAACCTGCGGAAAATCTCCCTAAATTCAATTTGCCAAAGGTAAGGGTCTTGGCGCCTTTAAGATACCAAATATTATAATTAGTCCGATGCGAGCGTGTCCCCATATCATAAGCGCCCGCGGCAAAAGCGGGCATATTCTTAAAATAAGCGCCTTCAGGAATTCCTAATTTAAAATGGAAATACCATGGGGTAGAATCATAAAAAGAACCAAAACCTTTCTTGTAATCAAACCCGGTTTCAGCCATGATCTTACCTGGAATATTCTCTTCCGGTAAGAGGCTGAATGTCAGCCCGTAAATCTGCTGAACATAATTATGCTGGTCATAGTTATCGCTGTTTGTGCCTTTTCCGGTAGTGGGCGTGTAGGTATCGGCAGTTACATGGATTTTCTTATAAGGCTGTATATCCGTTGACGGCGCCCAGATGTGCGTAGACGGCGTCGCATAAGCAAACGCGAAAGTTAGAAAAAATAATGCGGAAATTAAACCAAAAGTTTTTCCCGTCATTTTCTGCCTTTCGGGCAAGTTATCGCTTTATTCTTTCTCTCGCCAGTGCTGACGCGCACGCAATCATGCAAAGGTATAACCGCGATCTTTCCATCGCCCGCTTTTCCAGCCGAACAATACATGAGTATGGCCGGTATGATGTTTTTCGTCTGTGAGTCCGTGGCGTAGATCTCAATCTTAGTCTTATGCACAAAAAGAAAGCTATCCGGCCTTTCGGACTGTACACCAAAACCCCGTACTTCGCTTACGGTCATACCGCCTATACCGGATTTCTTTAAGGCGTCGGTGACATCTTTTAACTTTTCCGGACGTATAATACACTCAACTTTATTCATTTTTAAGCCCCTTTCCGTAAAATAAAAAAGGCGTCTTCGTATCCATCACTGGATTTAAGACGCCTTCGTTAATTCACTCTCTTAGTGTAATAACCTTACAGCACTACAAGTAAGAAACTGCGCTTTTTGGTAACTTTTTTTAATCCATATCCAGGTGTTTTCTGCATTTCTGCCTTATGGTCTTCCGGAGTTTTACCACCGTTACGTGGGAAACCCCCAGCCGCAGGCCGATTTCGCGGGTAGTGAGTCCATCCAAACCCAGATGAAAGACTTCCTTTTCTCTGCTGGTAAGGCCGTTATTATTTATCTGCTCCAGAAGGAACTTCGTGTGGATATCGTCTAAAAGAGAATGCGGATCTTTTAAAAAGATAGAATCGCACAGCCCCGGATCTCCCTCATTCTCGTTGAAGACAATGTTATCCAGGCTAAACAAGACAGCCCGGGGCCTATGAGTACGTAGATAATTCTTTAGGTAAAAGTAACAGCCTTGTAAAATGTAGCTGTCGGTCTTAGCCGATAATTTGCCTTCTGTATAATCCATCCAAAGATGCCCCATGGCTTCCTGGTATAGATCATCGGCGTCTAGGAATGTATAATAGCCGCCCAACCGGTAAGCTATTCCCTTTAGTTTAGGCGATATTCTCTTGGTCAGCTCCCTAAAACACATTTTTTACCTCTTCAACGACAAAGGCGCCCAAAACTCCTTCGTCGGAATCTCGGACGCCTTAGTCCTTTATTGCCTTGAAACTTCTTTTTCTATTCGCTTTCGGTAACTTCTTCGCGTACTACCCGGATAACCTTCTTTGCCTTCGCCTGGATAAATGCCGGCCGGCTCGAAAATTCTTCGCATTGTAACACGGATAATCCGTTACTGAAGACGCAATCGCTGCCTTCAACGCAAGTGCTGCATAAGCCTTTTTTATTCATACTACCTCCCTGCCGCTGCCTTTGCCCCGCGGTGGTTACCATTACGGCTCTTGTTGCCGTTGCCGTTAAGGATCATCTCCGCTTCCTGGCGATAGGCATCCATTACATAGGGAATACCCGAGACCTGCGCCGCCTCTTCGGTCAAAGACATCAGATCCCTGCGGGAGATCGAGGACACGCGGAAGTTCCTGCTGCCTGCCATTAACTGCTGCAGGCCCACTCTTATCTTTTGGGCAAAAGAATATATGCCCACAGCTCCTAACGGGATATCTTTCATATCCTTGCCGTATTTTTCCAACAGTTCTTCATAATAGACAAAGATCTCTTTTTCCGTAGAACCGTAAGCCGAGACAGTAGGCGGAAGATTCTTTTCCTTTAGCCAGTTGCCGATATTCTTCCCGACCATCCCGGGGATCATCAGTGCCCTTCCCATACAAACTGCTTTGACGTAAGGGGCTCCCATGGCGATGACTTTAAAGACATGGTCTTCGCTGGAGAACCCGCCGGCAATAGCGATATCCGGAAGACGGAACCCCTTTTTGACGAGTTTCTGGCAGAACTCATGGGTAAGCGCTTGCAGATAGAACGTAGGTATACCCCACTCCTCCATCATCCTCCAGGGGCTCATTCCGGTTCCTCCCGGCGCGCCGTCAATGGTAAGCAGATCTATCTTCGCCAGGGAAGAATATTTAAGGGCCATCGCCAATTCCCGCATGGAGTAAGCGCCGGTCTTCAGGGTGATGCGCTTAAAACCCAGATCTCTTAAACGCTTTATCTCCGCGAGAAAAGCCTCTTCGGAAACAAATCCAAGCCGGGAATGCCTTTCAAATTCCTTGATCGCTCCGTCTTTAAACGCCTTTTGATTGGCCTCAACAGAAGGGTCTGGCGTAACAATATATCCCCGCTTCTGTAATTCCAGCGCTCTTTCTAAGGTCTTTACCTTGATCTCTCCGCCGATACATTTTGCGCCCTGGCCCCACTTCAGCTCTATCGTCTGTAAATTATGTTTTTTACGCACATATTCCGCGACTCCCAGGCGCGTATCTTCCACGTTCATCTGCACGAGTATTTCGCCGTAGCCGTTGTGAAACCTCTTATAAACCTCGATACGCCGGTCCATCTCCGGAGAATTCTTGATCTTGCCTTTATTGTCCAATTCCAGGCCGGGGTCGATCCCGCAAACGTTCTCTCCGCATACTAAGGTTACGCCCGAAATAGCCGCGCCTATGGCAAAATGCTCCCAGTTCTTCCTGGCGATCTCGGTTGAGCCCAATGCGCCGGTAAAAATAGGCATCTTCATTTTTACCTTGCTGTCCCAACCATATTCCATTTCGGTATTAACATCCGGGAATTTGGTATTATCGGGGTCGCCTTGCGCGTCTCTGGGTAACCCCTTGGCGCCCAAAGCATATCCCTGAATATTTAAATGGGAATAATCCACGGGGTAATTTTTATCCGCTCCAGCAGTTATCTCTCCGAAAGGTCCGGGATAGATCACTTCCCTGCCGCGAAAAGTGGCTTTAAAGATATCGCAATTCCCTTTACAACCGTCTATACAACGCGAGCAAATGCCTGAACCCGGGACCACGTTTTTGGAACGGTTAAACGTTCCCACCGCATCATTTGAATTCGGCCTTCCTAAATTCATGCTGACTACCCTCCTTTTTACTTTGCCCATCTTCTCTTTAATCCGATCCGGATTAACGCGAAGAACTTTCTCCGCCTGATGAGCATGAGCTACCTAGCTCCTGTTAAGTGTCTCATATCCGCCGCCAGGATAATCGCCTCCGCGACTTCGCGCATGGTCTTGCGGTTATCCATACTGTATTTACGAAGTTTTAAATAAGCCTGCTCTTCGGTTAATGTTTCATCCCGCATCAAGATCCCCTTGGCCCGCTCTATTCTCTTTCGGGTTTCCAATTCTTCCTGGATGACTTTGCTCTTAACCATTAATTCCGTGTTTTCGATCGCTACCGCCGCCTGGTTAGCGATAGTAGTGAGGACATCGGTCTCCGTTTCGCTAAAATCGTGCGGCCTGGAAGTATAACAGTTAATTACCCCGATAACCCTGCCCTTAACCGCCATAGGCACGGATAACAGCGAGCTTAAGCCTTCTTTCTTGGCAATGTCTTTATATTTATATTCTTTTTCTTTATTCACGTCCTTTACCGCGATGGGTTTGTTCTCCTTTGCCGCCTTCCCGGCAATGCCTTCCCCGATCTTCAGGGGAGGTTTTTTGTTGTAAGCCTCACTGATACTCTGCGTGGCCCTGACTACCAGAAGACCGCTTTTTTCATCTATCAGCATTAAAGAGCATATATTCGAACCTAATAATTCCGCCGTAACGGTGACAATGAGCCGCAATATATCCTCTAAATACAGATCGGAGGTAATGGCCTTGCTGATCCTGGATAATGCTTTTATCTGGTCACCGAATGTCATATTTGTCATTTCCCTAACAAAAAAAACGTCCTCTTGCTCCTTTTCTATAAGGAACAATCGAACGCCATTGTTCTCGGCATAAAAAAACGCCCTCTTTAAAGCGGATTCTTGCTTTAAAAGGACGCCTTTATCCGGGATTTCGCACGCCGAAATTTACACTGCCAGAAAAACAAAAAAGCGTTCCTTAAAGAACGCTTCTTTGCTTCCTTGAAACACGAACCTTGTGTTTCAAATAAAGTATAACGTTAAATCAATTTTTGTCAAGTTTTTTTATTTAAACTAGCCCATGGTCGATCATCGCGTCTGCGACTTTTACAAAACCAGCGACGTTGGCTCCGGTTACGTAATCCACGTGCTTGTTTTCTTTTCCGTACCTTACACACTGTTCGTGGATAGCCACCATGATCTCGTTAAGTTTTTTATCTACTTCTTCGCGCGACCAGGACAGGCGCATACTGTTCTGTGACATCTCCAAACCGGAAGTCGCGACCCCGCCGGCGTTGGATGCCTTGCCCGGAGCGTAAAGGATCTTTGCCTTCTGGAATACCTCTACGCCCTCGGGAGTAGTAGGCATATTCGCGCCTTCTCCGACCGCGATACAGCCGTTCTTAAGCAATGTCTTCGCATCGCTTTCGTTTATCTCATTTTGCGTAGCGCTCGGAAAAGCTATATCGCATTTTACATCCCAGGGTTTTTTGTTATCAAAATATTTGCAGCTGAATTCCTTCGCGCAATCTTTAATGCGGCCCCGGCGTACGTTCTTTAAATCCATCACGCATTTTAATTCTTTATGGTCGATACCGGCTTCGTCGTAAATGAAACCGTTGGAATCTGAGAGTGTCACTACCTTCGCCCCTAACTGGATAAGCTTCTCTACCGTATACTGAGCCACGTTCCCGGCTCCGGATACCGCGCAGACTTTGCCTTTCAGGGATTCCCCCCTTGTTTTAAGCATTTCTTGGACGAAATAAACGCAGCCATAACCGGTGGCTTCCGGCCGTATCAGGCTGCCTCCCCAGTTTAAGCCCTTACCGGTGAGGACTCCCGTAAATTCATTGCGCAGCCTTTTGTATTGCCCGAACATATATCCGATCTCGCGGCCGCCCACACCTATATCTCCAGCGGGTACATCCGTGTTGGCGCCGATATGCTTTGATAGCTCTGTCATGAAACTCTGGCAAAACCTCATGACTTCATTGTCCGATTTGCCCTTAGGGTCAAAATCCGAACCGCCTTTTCCTCCTCCCATGGGAAGGGTGGTCAAGCTGTTTTTAAATACCTGCTCAAAGGCCAGAAACTTCAAAATACTCAAATTTACGCTCGGGTGAAAACGGATCCCGCCTTTATAAGGACCTATGGCGCTGTTCATTTCTATGCGGTAGCCTTTGTTTATCTGGATCTCTCCCTGATCATCCAGCCAGGGGACGCGGAACATGATCGTCCTTTCAGGCTCAACCATTCTTTCCAGGATCTTGTTTTCCTGATATCTGGGATTTTTTTCGATAAAGGGCATCACTGACTCGGCTACTTCCCTCACCGCCTGGTGGAATTCGGGCTCGCCCGGGTTTTTCGCCGTCACTTTCTCCATGAATTCTTCGATCCTCTTTGACACGCCTCCTCCTTTTTTGATCATGTCTTTGTCATTTTTTGCCTAAAATACAGGCAACATCCGTGAAAATAAAAATAGCGCCCCCCCCTAAGGAGGACGCCTTTGTCTCTCTATTATTGAACAATTATAGCATTCAAACAAAAGTTGTCAAGGGTTTATCTGTAGCATGCCTTTAAACGCTTGTAGGTGCCTTCACTTGATTTTAATCGAAAAAGGTGCTAATTTTTAAGTAGAGGCGGTTGTGATGGAGGTGGTTGTGATGGTAAAAAAGATACGGTTTTCAGTTTTGCTGATTTTATTCAGCGCGCTCTTAAGCGGGTCGTTATCCGCGGAGTCTCATTCCATCAGGATATCGTGCACCATTCCCCAGGCGGCCGGGGTTAATACCCCTATAATAAGCGAGGGCAATGCCGCCGGCATTAAAAACGCTGATTCACAAAACGGCAAAGGCGCTCCGATAGTCTTCGAGAAAGAAAAGAAAGAAACCAGGCAGGTTGAAGGGGCAGAACAGGAAATAGCGGTTAGGACGGTTTACGGCCGTTAAGAGGATTATTCATTTTTCTTTAAAGGAATATTATAAACATAACTGACACCCTCATTGAGGGTGATTTTTTTTGTTATTGCCGCCTTCGGCAGATAATATACAGGAAGGCTGTTTAGATCCAAGCTAAGGATGTGCTTCCCTGTTTTAACGCTTGAAAATGAATACCGGCCGTTTTTATCCGTTACCTTGGCGGTATTATCCTCCAGTTTCATTACCACACCCCTGACGCCAAGTTCGCCTTTGTCGTACACGCCGTTTTCGTTTTTGTCTTCAAATATAAAACCGTAGATTTCCGAGCGCGAACTTATCCCGAAATTAAGCCTGATTGTCTCTTTATGTCTTATGGCTGCTCCCTGCGATGCCGGGACGGTAAGCATAAATCCTGGCGGGATAGTTGAGGTATCCAAACTTATAAACGCCTGGCGGCCGCGCACCCCCTTGAATTTATAATATCCGAAAATGTCCGTTAAGACGGACTTTTGCCTGCCTAGCCATATCCTGATCCGTTCCACAGGCGCTTCATTCTTTTGCATGATCCCGTCGGAATTGTAATCCTTGAAAACGAACCCGTCGATATCGCCGGCAGGCTGCCAGGAGAGTCCGGTATCCCAAATATAGCGCAAGCCGCTGTTTATCGTCGCTTCAAGGCGTTCCAACCCCCGGGGGTTATCCGCCCAAACATTGCGCAAACGGCATGAGGCATACCTTTCCATATCCGCAGCCGGCCGGTATGATAATTCAGAATAACCCTCGATGTAATCCTCTCCGGAAAAAAAGCTTACATTGGATAAGGTGTCCTCTTCGTTGCGGTAAGTAAAACGCACCACTCCGGAAAACGGGCTTTTTCCCAACCGGCCGGATAGATCAAGCCCGGTCTCCGTAGCGCTCGGCCGGGAACGGTCGCCCGTCAGGCTCTCAGTCAGCCAATTCATATCCCTGTTAAGGTAATAATATAAATAACGGGAAAAATTCAGCCTCAGCCCGGCATATATCCGGTCATTTAAGTAATCCGAAGCGTGCGAAGAATAATTGGAGTACTCTCGGTGATAGTAATCGGAATAAATATTTAAGTCTTTTATCAATCTAAATGTCTTCACGGCCCCGATATTGTAATTCTGGTAACGGTATTGAGAAAGTTTTCCGAGATCATTCTGAAGGGTATAATTCATCCTTAAAGAGGTCTTGGGGTCTAACACATAATTCAGTCCGAGGTCAGCGTCTTCGTTAAGCCTTTGAGGGTTATCCTGTGCCGGATATAGCCGGTCGCGATAAACGTCGAAGGTTCCCCTTAGAATCAGTTTATCCAGGGGTTCATAATTTAAATCAAAAAGTCCGCCCAGCTCCCCCTGCCTGGACGCGCTTCCGGTGGAACTGGTAAAATCCTTATTTAAATCCCTGAATTCCGACCCCAGGGTGAATTTCGGCGCAGAAAACCGCGCCTTTAAAAGATTGGCGAATGCCTCGGAATTGCCCGCGTTTTCAACCCCGAATTTCCATTTGCCGAGATCGAATCTGCCCCTGGAATCGTATCCTATATCATTAAGGTTTCCCGGACGGTCTTTTCCGAATCCGTGCATAAGCGTAACATCGTACACCTGCTTTTTCCCGGGCTGATATTGCAGGTTAAACCCATCTAAATATGAATCTCTCCTGCGGTTGATGTCTGGAGAAAGGGTGCCGAATCCGGACCAATTCTCTCGCCCGGCGAAGACCGTGTAATTCAGTTTGTCATGCATCGCCGCGGATGAAAGCATCCCTCCCCTTAAGCCGATACCGGGGAATATAAGGCTGGAAAAATCCGGAGGAAAGTCAAAGAAGTCGAATCCGCGCAAGTTAAACCCCTCAAGATCCCCTATCCTGCCGTGTGTCAGGCCTATCGTGTAATGCCCAAGGGAATCTTGTCCGTCAAAGCGGTTCGCGGTCAGCGCGGAATCCAGTTCACCGTAGGGCGTTTCTCCTTCAAGGCCGAAATTTTGTATGAAAAAATAGCTTGTGCGCGAAAGGCCGTCTACATTATTGCCCCTTTCGTAGGTCGCCCAGTCCATCGCGTAATTAAGCCTGAAATTCCTCTCTTTTTCCTCTTCTGAGCGCATTCTTTCTTCAAGCGTTTCAATGTCCAGCCGGGGAAAAGAAGTAAAAAAGTCTAACGTCCGGCGTCCTTGGTCATCCCATACCTGCAGATAAGTGTAGCCGACCTCTTTTCCGGTCACCAAAAGTTCGTCCGCTCCTTTTTTCTCCACCAGCAGAATGGCGGGATTTGTAACCAAAAACCTCTTGAAGTTCTTTCCGGATATTATTACGCTCTTATTTTGTTCGATTTTAACCGCCTCCAGCGGCATACTGGAACCGGATACTTTCAGGGCAGGCTCAGGCGATACAGCTTTTTCCTCAGTAACTTGCGGGAAAATCCGTTTATCTTTCCCGGGTAGCTCTTTATTCTCCGGCGCCGTTTCCAAATGCTCTATTCTTTTGACATATTCCACGGCGGTTGAATAGTAAGGGGCGATAAGTAAGGCTTTTTTAAATTCATCAAGCGCTTCCCCGTATTTTCCTTTTTGATAGAGCTGAATGCCTGTGGAACAAAAATGTTCCGGTATCATCTCAAACGCGAAAAGGCGAAAGGGCTGGGCGCCCAACAAGGTCATGATCGACAGGATTAAAAATGCTTTTTTCATCTAACCGGAAGAGAGCAAAACGATCCTCCCGTCATCTAAAACTTCTATGCCGGATTCGCGGGTTACGGGTGCAGGCCTGGAAAATTTATCGGTTTCAAGCGCTTTGCCCAGATCAAAGGTAAGGATCAGATCATATATTCCTTTGGAAATACGCTCCCTGCACGCGGCGCTCAATCCGGCCGCGTCTCCGGGGAAGGTATAAACGTCGTTGAATTCCCCCCTGGCGTAAACCATCCCGGCCTTATCCATCACGGCGAAGGTGCCGCCGCAGGTAATATCAACATTCCCGGTATTTTTGAAATCCATTTCTATGCGGCTTGCGCCCTGTCCCGCGGGAGCCACCTTAAGGTTGTCAATGAGCGCTTTTCTTGTGATCGTGCCCTCCGGCTCAATATAAAATAAAGTTGCCACTCTTATCACGATATTCATCCCCGCGGAGAACTCTTTCTGAGCCTCCTCCATCCTGCCGAACAGGCTTTCAAAAAACATCGCGGCATAATGGCCGCCGCTCGCGCCTTCGGGGACATTGACCGAATAATTCACTTTCTGCCTGCTGAAGGGAGCGAGCGTAAACTCAGAAGGCGAGAATCTTATCCAGGGAACAGCTGATGATGTATTGATTTCGGCCGGAGAGAATTCTTTTGTGCCGTCCGCCGCGGGAAGATACCGCCAGCCTTCCAGATATACGCGCATCTGCCTGGGCTCGGGGGTGGTATTTTCCACGATTATCTCTCCGTAACCGGTCCGTCCGGGGGGAATAGAAAGCCTGATCTTGGATTTATTGATGGAGGGTAGTTCTACCGCGGAAGCTTTACCTTGAATGGAAAAAAGAAGGAATAAGGCGAAAAACAGCTGTCGGGAGGACGCGTTAAAAATGCGTGTCGAGCCCCTCGGCATAAGGCTTTTCATTTTCTAACAGTTATCCCTGATTTAAGGAGAAAGCGTCAGGGTTATGGTACCTTCGTACGTACCGGTTGGCTTGGAAGTGGTGATCACGCTTACGCCTGAGGCGTCTTCGGATCCGCCGGCGATAGAATAGTAGATCCTTAATCGCGCGCCTGTAAGTTCTGACGCCTGGATAGCCGGCCTGGACTTCGCGGTTTGATAGCTGATAAAACTATTGGAGGCCAGGGGAGTTTCCTGGTTATCGGCATTTGCCACTTTTACGAACTTTACATTGGTATTGCTGTTCAAATTAGCCGTTCCGTTGGCAAAATCAGTCGCGGAGTGGGTGATCGTCCATCCGGATTTATTGGAAACGACAGGCGCGTCTATCACAAAATAAGCGTTCGACCTGTAAACATTATCCGAACCCTTGGTAAGCTCCCCAAAATCTATACCCTGCCCCAAAAGGTCGGCAATGGGAGTCCAGGAACTGCCGACGATCTTGTTCAGCGCCACATTCAGCTGATGCACTTCTTCTATGCTGGCGGATATTCTTACGGTTGTTGCGGCAAAGACCAGGGAAACAGTGCCGAAGATGAATACGGAGACCGCGGCTGGGAATAAGGCCCTCTTTTTCATTGTCCCTCCTTTTCCCGCGGCCTGAGAACTTAATTTATGAGTTTTGGCGCAGTTTTTTCTGATAGCGGGAATGATCGGCTGCTGCGTACTTTCTTATACATAAATTACAACAAGTACTCCGAATTACACTGACCGAATCCCGCTTTTTATTGACTTTTTTCGTTTTATATTTCTAAAAGAGAGTAAGTGACGTTGGTTGAATAATCTCCGGCAGGCGCTTTTTCCGGGGCGCTTAATTCATATACCACCTTAAATCTGTCTGACGAACCTTTTTCATCGGAAATGAATAAGGTACGGGTGCCCGTTTTCATTTGGGTTTTATCCGTAAAACTCAATTTGCCCTTGGTCTTAAGGTCCTGGGTGTAAAAAGTAAAGAAATCATCCGGTATTACGCTGCCCTCTCTCCCTCTCAATCCGGAATAAACTTCCTGGGTGACCTGATATTTCTTCCCGAGGTTGGTCTCTATCTCTATGGTGATCTCATTGCTCTTAGGCGGGTCATTCGGCTTTAAACCAAGGAATTCTATGGTATATTTCTGGTCCTGCGGTATTACTTTTAGTTCAAAGACAGGGTCTATCCGGACTTCAAATTCGAGCGTTTCTATTCTAGCCTCCAACCCCTGTTCCTCCAATATGTATTCGATCTTCGAACGGTATCTTCCCGCCCTTTGCCCGGAAAAGTCCCCGCCCAAAGAGTAATTTAATAACAAAGTCGCGTCTGCTTCTCCGGAAGGGCCGGAAGAATAGATATGTTGGGGCGAACTCGCTAAAGGAGTGATCTGGCCCGCGGCAGTCCCGGCTGAGGCTCCGGAGACGATAAAAACTATCGCTGCCTCATCCAGTTTTTGCCCTTCCGCGGACTCGAAAGGCGTCTGCAAAAATTGTTTTATTTTGAACGGCTTTTCAAATTTTGCGTTAAATTTAATAGCCACGGGAGACGATCTTTCTTGTCCCCCAGGATCCAGGATGACCTGTTTGAAACCAAGCGGGTTTGAGATCTCAATTAAGGGCTTATCGGCGCTTGTTCTCTTTACGCTTATCTGCACCTCTAATATCTGTGTTACCTGCTCCCTTTGAGACCCTATCGGCCTCAAAACAAATCCTATCCTTCCGAAATAATCGCCCGGCTCGATCTCTTCAGGCCGGTTTACGCCGTAGATCAAAACAAAACTGTCCTGGTTCCCAGCGTTGTCTGAAACATATAAAAGCTCTTCCTGCCTTACGGGCATATCTCCTGTAGATACGCGCAGGTCCCCGAAACGGTTCGTCCCGGGCACGGCGCGAAAAACAAGGTTATCCTGAATGGACAGCCCGGGCTTATTCCTGCTTTCTAATGGCTGCACGATCCTCTGAGTCAGCTCGTAACGGGTAGAAACGTCGGATACAACGGACAGCCTAACGCCCCTGTACTGGTTAACGTTGTCTAACTCCAATCTGTTGGTGCCGCCTTCCGTGAGTGTATAGGAAAGGTCGAAAATATCCGCGCGAGCCGGGGAGAGGGAATTCTGAAAGAAAAAAAGGAAAAAAATAAAGGATATAATTTTAAGCATTTTTCTTTGAGCCCTCGGCGCGGCCTGAGGAGATCACGGCCTCTTCGAGGGAACTTGTCACTTTGTGTTTAATCAATTTTTCCAGGGGAAGGGGTATGGTCAATGACCAGTTGTCCTCATTTATAGTCCCCGGTTTATTTATCCTGTATTTATAAGGGTCTCCTTTTAGCAAACCGGCCAGGCTCAACCAGTCAAAAATAGAGTGGATGCAGAATATCGCCCGCGATTCAAAGGTCAAATTAAACACGGCCTTTATGAGTTCATTTTCCGCGTTCTCCTGTAAGGGCCCTTTCATCTTTAATTGCTTCCAAAGTTTTTCTTTTTCGCCATATGTGTTCTCATACATATCGATGAGATCCCATATCTGGTCCCGCGGCCGGCCAAGCATCCCCGCCAAATAATCTACCGAATCCACGCTATCCAGCCAGCGCAGCCTTCCGTGCCGCGAACGGGCCGGATCGAATAGTTTCATTTTGATCCCGGAGAAATCTATCCCCTTTTCCGAGCATTTTCTCATAAAAAGCCCCTCATCAACCGTTCCGGCTTCGTTCTCCCACCATGCCGGCCAGATCGTGGTATCATGCGTGGAGAGCATAGTAACGGAAAGCAGCCGGTAATCGGCGGGGCCGATAAAGTCGTGTTTTACCTTCCAGTCCTTTACCCAGCGCTGGACGTCATTGCCAGGTATCCCGAATTCTTCCAATGCCCGGGTGCACACGATCGGGATCATCCCCAGGTCCTCGGCGCAAAAAAGCATCCCGGTATTATTCTGCATTACCGTTAATATCTTCCTGCCGTGTTCATCCCATTTGTCTTCTTGTTGAGGATCAAAGAAACCATGTAACCCCTGGTTCTCCGCGGGATCGCTATATGGCACGCTCCAAATACGGAAGAGCCCTACTACATGGTCTATCCTCAAAATATCGTAGAATTGCTCTGCGGTCTTGAGTTTCTCTATAAGATACCTGTAACCATCGGAGGCTACCTTATCCCAATTGTATGTAGGCATCCCCCAACGCTGGCCTTTAGAGCTGTACATATCCGGAGGGGCGCCTGCTTCCAGTTCCAACTTGAAAAACTCAGGATGCGCCCAGACATCCGCGCTGTCCCTGGAAACAAGCAGGGGCAGGTCGCCTTTAAAATATATTTTACGCTCATTGGCGTATTTTTTCGCCTCTTTCAGTTGTTCGCAAAGCTGCCATTGAAGCCAAATTTCGAAGAAAAATTCCTCTTCGCGCTCTTTCCGGAAAGCCTCAAGCCGCCCTGGGAGGCGTTCCTTGAATTCCTCCGGCCACTCATACCAGGGCTTGCCTTGATGAGACTCCTTGATCACCTTGTATAACGCGAAATCCTCGGCCCAATAACTGTTCTCATGAATAAACTTCTCTATATTTTTACGGGCGCTGCGGTCAGCGGAGAATAAAGTACGCAGCGCCTGAATTTTCTTCTCTCTTATCTTGTAATCAACATGAGGCCTGCCGGCGGGAAATTCCCGCCTCAATTTCTTGGCCTCGGCGGTTTTTCCCAAATAGGCGTACACCGGTTCCAGGGCAAATGAGCTTATGGAGTCGTAGGGGCAGGAAAGCGGGCCCAGCGCGTTCAATGGCAAAAGCTGAATGATCGAGTTTTTTCCCGCCCCTAACCAATCCGTCAACAATTTCAGGTCGTGAAAATCCCCTATCCCGCAGCTTTCTTTGGAATAGACCGAAAATAAGGGGGCCAATATACCGGCGCGTTTTCTTGCCCCCGCCCTCTCCCATTTTTCTTTGGAGAGGGTCTTGGAAAGGAACTCCTTTATATTTTTATCATTCATAGGTTTTTAATAATGCCGTATCTTCCCGCGCCTGACATTATCAAGGCCAGGCAGACGCAGGCGATAATAAAGGTATATTCGAACCCCCCGGCTTGAAGGAAGAACCCCTTGCCCGCGTGCACTTTTAAAGCTGCGGTAGCGATCAATACCAATAAAAGCGCCGCCGCGATTTTTGTGTAAAATCCGAGGATAAGACACAGCCCTCCCAAAAGTTCTACAGAAGCCGCCATGTAAGCCAAGGGCACAGCGGGCAGGATCTTTAAACTCTCCAGAAACTGAGAAAACCCCGGGATCCCGGGGCCTCCAAACATGCCAAAGGCTTTCTGGGCGCCGTGAGCCATAAACATTATCCCTAAACCAAGGCGTAAAATCAAAATTGCCAGATCCGTCATTTCGCACCTCCCTGTAATAGGTCTTTTATTACTCCCAATTTATTCTTTAAACCCAGCGACCTGTAAATACACATGCAAAAATGCAGCAAAGTCGCCGGGCCTCCGGTAACTTTCATCCCCAATATGTTCCCGCAGGAGTTATTATTTGCCATCGGCACTATGAAGCCGAGGTCGATGGGCTTGTATTTCAGAAGGCCTTTGCCCTTTATGTTCCTGATTATATTTTCCGCCGCGGATAAAGCCTGATATATGGAAAATTGTACCGCCATCCTTAAGAATGCCTTTTTATGCAAAACATTGGCGCAGTCACCCGCGATAAAACAATTATCCCTCAATCTGAGGAATTCATCAACTTTTATTCTCCCCTGGGGGTTCTTTTCCGCGTTTATCTTCTGTACAAAATCCGCGGTACGCACTCCCGCGGCCCAGATAAGCATGGCATTACCAAAGGACTCTTTTGAAGACAAAGAAACAGTATCGCCGTCCGCCTTTTCTATAGCGGTGTTCACAAGGATATCTATACCCAGATCCTTTAAGTTCTTAACAGCGTACCTTTTCATCCATTCGGGTAACTGCCCTAAGATGGAAGGGGCGCGTTCGACTAAAATTATCCTCTTTTTGATAAGCCTTTTTCTAAGATATACTTTTGCGGCGGTAGCGATCTCTACACCGGTATATCCTCCTCCCGTAACCAAGAGAGTGTCAAAATCATCCCTCCCCAGCCTTTTATAAATGACCCCTGCGTCCTTTACGTCGTCCAGCTTATAGGCGTTTGCCTGTATTTCGTTATTCCCATAAAAGTTTGTCTGTGATCCGCTGCATATGATCAAATAATCGTAGCCCAGGCTTCTTTGAGAACAAGAAACGGTATTGTTCTCAAGGTCAACGGACCTCACTTCCTCATTTATGAAATCAAACCCCAGGCCGCGGCTTAATTCGCTAATAGGATAAGCCAAGTATCCGGGGTCTATATCCCTGCTGATGACATCAGGCAGCATAGGGAGAAAATCGAAAGTCCCCTTTTTATCTATAACCGTGACTTCCACGGCTTTCCCGAAGGAACATAATTTCTTCGCCGCGAAAACCCCCGCGAAACCGCACCCGATGACGATTATTTTCTTCTTCATAAGACCACGCTTAATATCAAGATAACAGTTACCAGGTTATGCACGAGGATAGTGAGTTTGGATGAGCGTATATAACCTTCTTTGGAAGATGATCCTTTTAAAATACGCGCCGCCTTGATAGCGGGAAAAAGCAATATAAACGAAAGTATCGCCGTCTTGCCTATAAACCCCTTCGCGATCCCCGCGGCTATGGAGATAAACGCGCAGGAGATCAAAAGGGCATATATTATGTACGATCTTCTCTCCCCCAGAAAACTGACCCAGGTTAGCTTTCCCGATGCCGTGTCCTGGTTATAATCCGGTACCTCATTGGCGAAAAGCACGGCGGTGATCAAAAAACCTACCGGCAAAGACACCACCAAGCTTTTGACGTCCGGGAAAATCCTGGTTTGAATGAAATATCCGCCCATGACCAGCGCGGGGCCGAAAAGGATAAAGATCACCGCCTCGCCCATCCTTCTATAAGCGAGCTGCAGGGGCCTCGCCGAATATGACCAGGCGAAAAACATTATCGCCGAATAAATAAAAAGGATCGAAGGGTCCTTAAGATTCCAGGATAAAAGGGAAATTAAGACCGCGGCAAGCAAAGCGAAGGCCGCCAGAAAAATAAAATAAAAGTTCTCCGAGAATACTCCTTCCTGTATGAGTTTTGACCCTCCGAAGAATTTATAAAATTTTTTATCCTTCCAGTCCAGACCGCTCTTTGAATCCGCCCAATCATTCGTAAGGTTAGCGCTTAAATGCGTAAAGGTTACGGCAAAAAAACCCAGTGAAAAATTCATAAGATCAAAACGCTCCCTGGCCAGCAGTGAACCTAAGACAAATGGAAGCGCGCTCGCCGGTAAGAACGCCGACCTTAACGCCCTGACGAAATATTTAACTCTTATTTTCAGCATTAATTCATACCTCCCGGACAGATAAAATTACATAAGCCCTGTTTATTGTCAAGCGCCAACTCGTTACCCGGGTCGATACTCAGCGCTTGGTTTAAATACATATCGTATTTAGGCCGGTCTCCTTTAAGCTTATAAACCTGCGCAAGCCTCACATGAGCGTCGGCTAAAAAAGGATCGGCCTTGATCGCCGCTTCAAGGTGCGCCTGAGCCTTATTTAAAGACCCGCCCGCTATAGGCGGAGCCAAAAGGTAAAAACTACCCAGGCCGAACTGCACCTCGGCAGATCCCGGAGACAGCTTCTCGGCTATCCTTAAATTCCTTAGGATTACCGTTCCGTGCACCAGTTTCGAAAGAATCCCTCCGTAATAAGCGAGCATACCTTTGGCCCCGGAAGATATAAGATATGCGCGCGTACGGTTGCTTAGATCAACACCTTGCCCCTGTTTTATTATCTTATTTGAAAGTTCCAGAGCGCCCTGGAAATCACGGAGGCTATATTTCAGGTAGGCGAGGCTGATATAGGCGGGATAAAATCCAGGATCGGACTGGATAATTTCGTTTAACGCTTTTTGAGAGGCATCGTGCCGGTGCTTTCGGCGGGCTACTTCTGCCAGTCCCCATTTAGCCTCCGTCAATTGAGGCCGCAGGCCGGATATTTTCCTGAACGTATCTTCGGCTTCCTGATCTCTATGCAGGTTCAGATAAATCAAAGCCAGGGTATAGCTGGACTCAACTGAAGAAGGATTATCTCCCAGGTCTGCCTTAATCTGCTCAAGAGTATTTTTATCGGCTTGCGCATGCAGGCGCCTCCAATCCAAAGCGAAAGTGTCTCCCCCCGTAAATAAAAAAATGACAATCGTTAAAATTGCCATTCTCTTAAAGCCCATTGTTCACCCCTGAAGTTGCGGCTGGCTTAAATTATAATGCGGGCCCTTAGTGGTAAATTATTTTACTATTTATTTTTCGGCGTGTCAACCTTTGTATTTATTGGTAATGGGCATCCTTCTGTCGCGGCCGAACGCCTTAGGGGTTATCTTAATCCCGGGGGGAGACTGCCTGCGTTTATATTCGCTTTTGTCCACCATATTTAAAACTTTAGCGGCGACTTCCCTGTCGAAACCCAGGGAGGCGATCATTTTCAAGTCTTTATCCTCTTCGATATAGGCCTTCAAGACCGGGTCAAGCGTCGCGTATTCAGGGAGGGAATCGGTGTCCTTCTGATCCGGCTTTAACTCCGCGGTAGGCGCTTTGATCAAAACGTTTTCCGGGATAGCCGCTCCCAGGGTATTGCGGTAAAGCGATAATTTATAAACCAGGGTTTTAGGGACATCTTTGATCACGGCAAAACCTCCGGCCATATCTCCATAAAGGGTGGCGTAACCGGTACTCATTTCGGACTTATTCCCGGTTGCCAGGACTATCCAGCCGAATTTATTTGAAAAGGCCATGAGCAGAGTGCCCCGTATGCGCGCCTGCAGATTCTCCTCAGCGATATTCTGCTTTAATCCGGAAAACTCAGAAGCGAGCCCCTTTGTATATTCTGCGAATATCCCCTCTATCGGCACATTTATGAACCTTATACGCAAATTCTCCGCCAGCTTTAAAGCGTCATTTTTGGATTCGGCGGAAGAATATTGGGAAGGCATAAAGATACCTATCGCATTGTCTTTACCTAAAGCATCAACGGCGATAGCCGCTACCAGGCTCGAATCGATCCCGCCGCTTAACCCGATGACGACTTTTTGAAATCCGTTTTTTACTATGTAATCGTGTAAGCCCAGGACGAGCGCCTCATAGATCTCCGCGACAGGGCCGGGAAACCTTGTCTGTCTTTTGTGTAAAGCGGGCTTCTGCTTTTCAGGCAGCTTATTTGTGATAGTAATGACATTTTTCCCGCCCCTCTTCCTGCTCTCCGGCAGTGAAATATCCAAAACCAGTAGATCCTCCTTAAAAGCGGCCAAATTCCCGGCAATCCCGCCCCGGCTGTCTACGATCAGGCTCTGGCCGTCAAAGACCAGCTCATCCTGTCCGCCGACCAGATTATTGTAGCATACGTATATCCGGTTAGGCCTGGCCTGGGCCTTTATAATATCCTGCCTCTTTTTGATCTTTCCCGCGTAATAAGGAGAGGCATTAATGTTAAAAATTATCTTCGCGCCCAACGCAGCCTGTTTTTTTACGGGTCCGGCCTCATGCCATAAATCTTCGCATATATTTACCCCGAAAACGAATTTACCGAATGAGAAAACTAGCGGCTTGTCGCCGGATTCGAAATAACGTTTTTCGTCGAAAACGCCGTAATTGGGCAATAACATCTTATGATATATGCCCCTGGTCTTTCCTTTATAAATTACAGCCGCGGCATTGTAAATTCGTCCGCCTTTTCTGTCGACGAAACCTACTATCGCGGCGGTATCTTTTACCCGTCCGGATATCCGCCGCAATTGCTTAAGGTTGTCTTCCACGAATTTAGGCTTAAGCAAAAGGTCCTCGGGAGGATAGCCGGTTACGGAAAGTTCGGGAAAGGAAATTATATCCGCCCCAAGACCTTCCGCCATCGCGAGGTAATCGGTTATCTTTTTCGCGTTCCCCTCCAGATCACCGACCGTACAGTTGATCTGGGCGACCGCTAAACGAATTCTGCCTTTTTTCATTAGCTTTGGATTTCAGGATTTCTTGTCTTTTATTTCCCTCGCCAGGACGATAGCTTCGGCGATTTCCCGCATGGATTTACGGGTATCCATGCTCTGCTTTTGGATGAGCCTGTAAGCCTCTGAGGGCAGGATGTTTGCTTCTTGAGAGAGTATTTCTTTCGCCCGCTCAATAAGCTTGCGGGTATGAAGCGCTTCTTCGGCGCTGCGGGCGCGCATATCCAATTCCGCGTTTTCTATGGCTACCGCGGCCTGGTTAGCCAGCGCCGTCAAAACATCAAGTTCCGGCTTGGTGAATTTATGCTTCTTTGAAGTATAGCAGTTTAGCACGCCGATCACTCTGCCTTTTACCGCCATTGGCACGCTCGCCAAAGAACATAAACCTTCTTTTTTCGCGATATCCCGGTTAAGGTAGCGGCTGTCTTCCTTAATATCCAGGACGCATACGGGCTTATTTTCTTTAGCGACTATCCCGGCTATACCTTCGCCTAATTTTATATTCGGTTTCTTATTGTACGCCTCGGAGATAGACTGCGTGGCCCGCACCACCAGCTCTTTTCTTTCCGGGTCAACGACCATAAGCGAGGATATCTTGGAATTCATCACTTCGGCGGTAACGCGGACGATCAAACGGAGCAGCTCTTCCATATACAGGCCGGAGGTGATCAAATTCGCTACCTTTGAGATCGCTTCGATTTGCTTCAGGTAAACCCGGTAATTATCTTTTTTCTTCAAGGGACACCCTTTCAACGCGAATAACTATAGTATCGGTAAATATTTGTTTACTTCGTATTGCGAAACCTGGGCCTTATATTCGTCCCATTCCAATTTTTTGTTCCGGATAAAATACTCGAATACTTTATTCCCCAGGCAGTCCTTAACCAGCTTGCTCTCTTCGGCGATCTTTACCGCCTCAAAAAGATCCTCGGGCAGGGAATTTATGCAGGAGGTAGTTCTTTCTTCCCCGGTCATGTGATAAATATTGTCGTTCGCCGGCCCCGCCAATTTATACTTCTTCTCTATGCCTTCCAGGCCCGCCGCGAGCATAACCGAAAATGCCAGATAAGGATTGCAGGCCGGGTCGGGTGAACGGTATTCTATGCGCGTTGCCTTCTCTTTTCCGGGTTTATACATAGGTACGCGTATTAAAGCCGAGCGGTTCATCTGTGCCCAGCATATATAAACAGGCGCTTCATATCCCGGGACAAGGCGCTTATAGGAATTGATCCATTGGCTTGTAATAGCCGTGATCTCGGGCGCGTGCTTTAAGAGCCCCGCGGTATAAGCCTTGCCTGTTTCCGAAAGATGGTATTTGTCTTTAATATCAAAGAAGGCGTTCCTTTGGCCTTTGAACAAAGACTGGTGGACATGCATACCGGATCCGTTTATGCCGAAGATAGGCTTAGGCATAAAAGTGGCGTATACTCCGTGAAGCCTGGCAACTTCCTTGACCACAAGCCGGTAGGTCATGACATTATCCGCCATTGTGAGGGCGTCGGTATAGCGCAAATCGATTTCATGCTGGCTTGGCGCGACTTCATGATGGCTGTATTCGACCTTGATCCCTAACGCCTGCATGGTCAATATGGTGTCGCGCCGCAGGTCCTGGGCTACATCCAAAGGGACCAGGTCAAAATACCCTCCCTGGTCCAAAGGCTGGGGGGCCGTGGGATTAGAAAAATAAAAATATTCCAGCTCCGGGCCGACGTAGTATGTAAATCCTTTCTTGGCGGCCCTGGCCAAATTTCTTTTTAAAACAAAACGCGGATCGCCTTCGAAGGGTTTTCCTGTCGGTTCATAAATATCGCAGAACATCCTGGCCACGCCGTGCTCTTCCCCCGAACGCCAAGGCAAAATCGCGAAAGTATCCGGGTCTGGCCTGGCGATCATGTCCGATTCTTCGATCCTTGCGAAGCCCTCAATGGAGGAACCGTCAAAACCCATACCCTCTTCGATCGCGCCTTCAAGCTCATCGGGCGTGATGGCAAAACCCTTCAAAAATCCCAGGACATCGGTAAACCAGAGCCTGATGAATTTTATTTTATGCTCCTTTACCGCCTTCAGGATATCCGCCTTTGTCTTTTTTGCCATTGATCCTCCTTATTTATAAGCCGACTACCGGCCCTTTTTTAAGAATACAGCGATCCTATTTAAGGCCTCTTTCAGGTTATCAAAACTTGAGGCGTAAGATATGCGCACATAATCTTTGTAAGACCCGCCGAATGCCGTACCCGGGACTACAGCGACTTTCTGCTCTTTTAACAGCCTTTTGGCAAACTCCAAAGAATCGAAACCGGTCTTTTTGACCGAGGCGAACGCGTAGAAAGCCCCCTGGGGATTGGCGCATTCGAGGCCCAGTTTATTCAATCCGCCGATCATGAATTCCCTGCGCCTTTTATATTCGCGTTTCATTTCCTCAACCGAGGCGCGGCCTCCGGCGAGGGCTTCACAGGCAGCCATTTGGGAAGTTATGGAAACGCACATAATGGTGTACTGGTGTATCTTGGTCATAGCCGAGATGATCTCTTTTGGGCCGCAGGCATAGCCTACTCTCCATCCTGTCATGGCGTAACTTTTGGAAAAACCGTTAAGGTAAACAGTGTTTTCCCTTGCCCCGGGAAGGGAAGGAAAAGGAGTATGGGCGAAATCGTATGTCAAGTCTTCATATATCTCGTCTGAAACACAAAGCAATTTATGCTTTAATACGACCTTGTTTAATTCGCTCAATTCCCTTCTTGTGTAGGAAACTCCCGTAGGGTTTGTGGGGTAATTCAAAATCAAGGCTTTTGTCTTTTTATCGATATGCTTTTCCAGCGCTTTAGGCGTAAGCTTAAAGGAATCCTTCTTTGTGTCGATGTATACCGGCTCACCGCCTGCCAATTCCGTCAACGCGCCGTAAGAAACATAATTTGGTGAAGGGATCAATATTTTATCCTGCGGTTCTATGATCGAACGCAGGACCAGGTCAAAGGCTTCGCTCACCCCAACGGTAATCAGGATCTCGTCTTCGGGAGAATACTCCAGTCCGTGCCTGTTCTTTAAATAATGGCTTATGCTTAACCTTAATTTATAAAGCCCCTTATTCGATGTGTAAGAGGTGAACCCCTCTTCTAAGGAGTATATACCGGCTTCCCGTATTTGCCAGGGGGTGACAAAATCCGGCTCTCCTACACCCAGGGAAATGACCTCTTTCATACCGAGGACTAAATCGAAGAAGGCCCTGATGCCGGATGGTTGCATATTTTGGACTTTGGCGGAAATTATATTTCTCATGCTCAATATGAAATAGCTACCCTCTTATTTTCTTCTTTATGCCTGAGGATCACACCGTCTTCTTTATATTTTTTCAGCAGAAAATGCGTGCTGGTGCCCCTGACATTCTCCAGGGGGGAAAGTTTCTCAGCCACAAACCTGGAAACCGTATGTAAATCTTTGCCTTCAACGATCAACAATAGATCGTAAGTTCCGGATATAAGATAACAGCTGGTGACTTCCGGGAACGAATATATCCGTTCAGCAACCTTATCGAACCCCACGTCCTTCTGCGGCATGATATTTACCTCTATCAAGGCCCTGACCTCGCTTTTCGTGTTTTTTACCAATTCCCGGTTTATAACCGTCTTATACCTCAGGATTACGCCTTCTTTTTCATATTTCTTGATGGTATCTTTTACATTTTGCGTTTTTTTCTTGAGCATCCTGGCAATATCGTCGGCGGTCGCGCGCGCGTCCTTTTCCAAAATCTCCAATATCTCATCCATCTTAACCTCCCTGAAGATAGGATTATTTAGGTTTTAACGATAAGGGGTTGAATTTATTTGAATTATATCACTTTAAAAAAGAGGGGTCAAGGAGAGTTTAGGGCGCTTATTGGTTCAGCCTGCGGGAGATTTCGTAGAGCAAACTTTCCGCTGTGGAGGGTTTTGGGATCAAAAATAACCTGGCCGAGGCGGTAACGGAAAATGTATTTTCAGATGCCTTGGAAATTTCTATTTTAACCAGCGCTTTTCTCACAATTCCCCTTATGAATCCATTCGCCTGGTTTGCTTCGGTAACTTTGCCCAGCTCTTTTATGGCTTCCAGGCTGGCCGTGTAAGCTTTTATATATGTAGTATCAAAATCCGCTTTGGCGCTGTCTTTGCTCACGAATATGCCGGCTACTCCTGCCGGAAGCACGGCAACCCCTGCCGCGGCCGCGATACCGTAAACTTTCGCGCCCTTGATAGCGGCCTGTTTTAAAGGTTCAGCCAAAACCAGGGCCGCCAATTGCAATCCGCCGGGTATATCCTTGTAAGCCTTGCTGGTATTGATATCATAAACCTTGACTACCGGTTTTTCTCCGGAGGAAAAGTCCTTATGTATTAGCTTGCCTATTTTTAATTTAAGCAGGCCTATTCGCGCGGGTTCCCCGTTTCCTGTTTTTTTCCGGGGTTTTGCGTCTTTTTGGAAGAATTTTAAGGAATCCACGCTTATCTGTCCTTCTTTGTTCTTCGTGACTAAGAGTTCCTTCAGATCTACATATAAATACGGAAGGTGCAATCTCCTTTTAAATAAAGCGGAGCGGTCATATTCAAGTTCTATATTAGGGATATCTGCGAGGATTTCTCCGGAGGGGAAACCGGCGGGATTGTAAACCTTAAGGCCTTTTGCAAGAATGCTGCTGCTTAAGAAATTGATGGAAAAAGTTCGTATATGTACGGGGGCTCCGGTTAGCTGAGTTAATCCGGCCGTGACTATAGTCTTTATCACCGCATCCTTGAGCAGGAGCAAAAGAAGGAGTGTTATTAAAAGCGCGGTGATCAATTTTCTTTTCTTGAATTTCATTTTTTTTCATTGTGCGAGTCGTGTAACCGTAAAGCCCTGGCGATTCCCATGAAATCTACCTTATCAAACTGCACTCCCGCCAAAAACAAGGTCGGCTCCATAGCTT
Source organism: Candidatus Omnitrophota bacterium (assembly GCA_028716705.1). Lineage (GTDB taxonomy): Bacteria > Omnitrophota > Gorgyraeia > Gygaellales > Profunditerraquicolaceae > UBA1562. The sequence goes on from JAQUPI010000011.1 coordinate 31,898, forward strand.
TTAGCCAGATCACTTTGGCATCGGCTTCCAGAGGCGGATTCCCATCCGGTATAAAAAGTTTTATCTTTAAAGACGTTTGCGGCAGCAGGTATTTCGCGGTTACAACCATTCCTCCGCCCCCTGCGCTGATGTTCAATATCTTGCCTTTGCCTTCAACCTTCTGATCGTCCATGGTGTAAAATTCCACGGGAAATTCAAGATTGAACCGCTGAAATACTCTACGTTCTTGCATGTGGATTAGCCCTTTTGGTCTTAATTATAGTATATAATATATCAAAGGTCAAAAGAATTATCCCTGTCCATTCAATGGCTTATCTTTACTGCAAACCCTCTATCACTGCCTGGGCGACATTGGTGAGGTGATCGCCTATTTTTTCCAGGTTACTGATCGTATCCAAAAAGATCACCCCTGAAAGGACATTACATTGCCCCTGCTGCAGGCGTTTAACATGGTTTTCTTTTAATCTGTCCCTCAAGGTGTTTATTTGGCATTCCTGCTCTAAAACCATCTTCGCCTCATCTGTGTTTTTTCTTTCCAGGGCATTAACAGCGCAGTCGATCATCCGGTTTATATCTTCGTACATCTTCTGCAATTCTTCTGTAGCCATCTTGGAAAAGGGAAGCTTGCTGTCAATTTGCTGCTCAGCCAGGTCCCTTAAGTTCTCGGCGTGATCCCCTATTCTTTCCACATCATTGATCGCGTGGATAAGGGGGGGTATCTTTTTAGATTCTTCCAAGCTTAACTCGTGCTGCATTAATTCCACAAGATAATTAGTGATCGCCTCTCTTAAAGAATCCACCGCCTCTTCCCCCCTGGTTATCCTTTCCAAAGACTTCGCGTCGTTTTTAATGAAGCTGTTCACGGCTGTACCTACCATTCTTTGAGTCAAGCCCAAGGTCCTTACCGTCTCCTTGATCGCCGCCTCTACGGCAATAGAAGGAGTGTTCAGTAAATGGCGCTCCAGATATTTAGGCATAGATTCGATCTCTTCCTCCTCTTCACCCTTGACTATCTTGGTAAGCAAACCGGCATATCCGCGAATAAACGGCAGGAAAATAAGCGTATTTATTATCTTGAACAAGGTATTGGCGTTAGCGATCTGCCGGGGAAGGTCGCCGGATGTGTGGACGACCAGATTCTGGAAAAAACCCAGGAAAGGAAGAAAGATAACCACTCCGATAATATTAAACATGATGTGGCCAACTGCCGCCCGCCTTGCGGAAATATTAGTGCCAAGGGAGGCTAATAATGCCGTAACGCAGGTTCCTATATCGCAACCCAAGACCAAAAGTATAGCCGCACGCAGGTCTAATAAATTCACCATGGCTAAGCCTATAACCATACCCGTAGTAACAGAACTGCTCTGGAATATCGCAGTGACAACCATGCCGGTCAATATCGCTAGAAAGGGGTTCTTGCTGAAAGTAACGAACGCGTTATTAAACCAGGAGTATTGGCCTAAGGGCTTAACTACGTTGGTCAATATATTCAAACCCAAAAAAAGGATGCCAAATCCCATCAGGAACTCGCCCACATATTTTTGGCTTTTCCTCTTGGCAAGAAATATAGTCAGCATACCGATACCAATGATCGGAAGCGCGTAATCCGTAAGCCTGAAAGCGATCAACTGGCCGGTGACAGTGGTACCGATATTGGCGCCGAATATAACCCCCAGCGCCTGCACCAGCGTCATCAGGCCGGCATTTACAAAACCTACCACCATCACGGTGGTAGCGGAAGAAGATTGAATTATGCTTGTTATGCCCGCGCCGACCACTACCCCTCTTTTCGGACCGCCGGTCAGGCTGTGGAGGATCTTGCGCATCCTTCCGCCGAACGCTTTATGAAGCCCTTCGCTCATCTGCCATATGCCGTAAATAAATAATCCTAAACCGCCTAAAACTCCGAAAATGATCTCCTTAATCATGTTCTTCTCCTTCTACAGATCTTAAACGGCTCATATGATAATGTTAAAATACTAATTTCAATTTGGCCCCAAAAACATTTATAAAGGGCCAGTTTGTGGTAGTCTTTCCGACGGTACGGGTATGCTGCAACAGATAATAAAATTCCCCTTTAATGTTTTTAGCGGCCGTAAACCCGGCTCCCGAATAAAAACGGTTATTATTAAATGCTGTCCCCCTGAAGGCTATAAAAAGTTCGTCGGAAAGATACGGCCTGATCTTGAACCTGGTAAACTCCCATGGGAACCTCGCCGCAATGGTATTACGGTAACGCCAAAAATCAGTTTGATAATCGAAATGCCTGTACTCAACGCGGTTACGGTCGCTGAAACTAAAACCCAGCATATCCCATTTAAAAACCGCGTTTACGCACGGCTCATTTTCTATCCTGAATTTTCCCTTCCGCCTTTCATATATGTGCCGGTAATTAAGGCTTAAATCGAAGTTTTTATTGAACGCATAAAAGAATCCGACGTCATAATGATGGTAATAAAGCTGGTTGGCGTTGTCTGCGTAGCGGAATTCCTCCTCCGCGGTTACCTTTGCTTTTTCGCTTATTTGCTTCTCCTGGCTGTTAGAATTCCAGATCTGGAAATCCCCGTTATCATAAGCGAAAGCCTCTCTGCTTACGGCTATTAAAAAGAACGCAAATAATATTATTTTTGGTTTGATACCGCTAATCACGGGTAATACCCAATATCAGGTACCTTAGTTTTCCGGCGGGGATCTGGATCTCGGCGACTTCATTCAATTTACGGTTCAGCAGTCCAGAGCCTACCGGAGAAGAAGTAGAGATCTTGCCTAAAGAGTAATCGGCCTCCTCTTCGGAAACAAGCGTATATTCCAGCTGTTCTCCCGTATCTATATCCTTAAGTTTAACCTTCGCCCCGATCAATACCTCATCCTTGGGAATATCATCGCCCAAGATACGGCACCGGCTGAGTTTTCCTTCGAGCTCATGTATTCTTTTTTCATTCAACCCTTGAGCATCTTTCGCGGCGTCGTATTCCGCGTTCTCTGAGATGTCCCCGTGGGACCTTGCTTCCCCTATCGCTTTTGACAATTCCCTGCGTTTCACTTTTTTTAAGTGCTCTAATTCTTCAACCAATTTTTTGTGCCCTTGCGGCGTAAGGTATATCTCGTTCATTTTCTTCCTCCGCAGGCGTTCACGCAAACTCCGCAGATATACTGGTCCACCAAACGCTGTTTCTGGAATTCCTTTAATTTTTCAAAGCATTTCAAATGATCGAAGCCGGAGGGATTTTCTTTTATCGCATGAGCCGGGCAGGCATCAATGCATAATTTGCAAACGCCGCAAGAATGTTTCAGGGGCTTATCGATTTTTAAAGGCATATTGGTAAGGACGGTAACCAGGCGCGACTGGCTGCCTAACTCTTTATTTACCAGTAAATTGTTCCTTCCGATCCAACCTAAACCGGCCAGATAGCCTATTTTCTTATGTGAAAGGTGCGCCTTCTGGTTTTTCCAGTCTGTGATCTGCGACGCGGGTATAGGCAAGGAAAGATAACCTTTTTTCTGTATATAATTGCTTGCCTTAAGGGCGATCTGGTCAAGCAGTGCGTTTACGGCGCGGTAATGGTGGAAGTAAAGCCTTGTCGGAGCGCTTTCGATCTCTTTCAATATGCCCTTGGACAATCGTAAGCCCAAAGCGACTGCCTTATCCAGCCCTTCCAGGGCATTCTTTGATAACGCGAATTCTTTCTTTAAATCTTCTATACCGCCGGCGACACCAAACAAATCTACGCCTAAATCCAGGCAGTATTTCTTGAGGCTTTCGTAGTTTTTATTTTTATCCATTCTTTCTCAAATAGACCATTAATATTGAAATAGCTGCCGGCGTGACTCCGGAGATGCGGGACGCCTGGCCTAAATTCATAGGCTTGAATTTATCCAACTTCTCTTTTATCTCGCGGGAGAGCCCGTTTATGCCCTTATAGTCCATTTCCTGCCGCAGCTTTATCTTCTCCAGATTCTTGAACTTCTCTACTTCCGCCATTTGCCGCTGTATGAAACCGCTATATTTTACCTGCGTCTCGACCCCGTGCAGGGCATACTCGGGTATGTCCAAACCCAGGCCAAAACCTTTCAGGTCATTTAAATTTATATGCGGCCTCTTTAATACTTCCTCCAGGGTAACGGGCCTGTTGATAACTGAGGTATTCAGGCTGAGAAGGCGGTTATTCACCGTTTCTTCAGGCTTAAGGCGCGATTTACGCAAAAAATTTATGCCTTCTTTGATCGCCTCTATCTTTCTCTGTAAATTCCGGTAAGCATGGCCCGGCACAAGCCCGAGATCATGGCCGGTTTTCATAAGCCGCAGGTCGGCGTTATCTTCGCGTAAAATCAACCGGTATTCCACCCGAGAAGTAAACATCCGGTAGGGTTCATTCGTCCCTTTGGTAGTCAGGTCGTCGATCAGCACCCCGATATAACTCGAAGCCCGGTCTAAGATCAGCGGCTCTTTTCCTTTTACCCTTAAAGCGGCGTTAATACCGGCGACTAATCCTTGGGCCGCTGCCTCTTCATACCCGGTCGTACCGTTTATCTGCCCCGCCAGGTATAAATTTTTGATCGACTTCGTTTCGAGAGTAGGATAAATTTGAGTGGGTTCTACCACGGCGTGCTCTATGCCGTAGCCAAAACGGATCACGCGCGCCTCTTCTAACCCTTCGATGGAATGCAGGATCTTGAGTTGTGTTTCCTCGGGTAAGCTGGTAGATAAACCATTGGGATAGATCTCGGCAGCATCGTATCCTTCCGGCTCAAGAAAAACCTGATGCCGCTCTCTATCGGCAAACTTTACCACCTTATCTTCTATGGATGGGCAATAGCGTACGCCCGTTGCCTTGATTATCCCGGCGTACAATGGCGATTTATCCAGGTTATCCTTGATTATCCGATGGGTATTTGTATTGGTATATGTTATGTGGCAGGGGATCTGTTTTTGGTTTATTTTTTTCGTGGAAAAAGAAAACGGCTTGGGCGGCTCATCCCCTTGCTGAAGGATCAGCCTGGAGAAATCTATGCTGTTCTTATCCAGGCGCGGGCAGGTGCCGGTTTTGAACCTTAATAGCCTAAATCCGGTTTCACGCAGGTTTTCCGCTAGATCGCATGCCGCGGGCTCATTAATGCGCCCGGCGCTATAATGTTTCAAGCCGATATGTATCAGGCCGTCTAAGAATGTACCGGCGCACACAATTACGCATAAAGAACGGACCTCTTCGCCTGCTGAAGTTATGACTCCGGAGATCATTCCGGGCCTTATTATCAGTTTCTTTATTTCTGCTTCTTTTATGGAAAGATTTTCCTGTCCCTCAAGCGCCTTTTGCATATACCTGGCGTACGCATTCTTATCAATCTGCGCCCGCGAAGACTGCACTGCCGCGCCCTTTGAGCCATTGAGTATCCTGAATTGTATCCCGCAGGCGTCTGCCGCCGCGCCCATTTGCCCGCCGAGCGCGTCTATTTCCTTAACAAGCTGGCCCTTGCCCACTCCGCCTATGGCCGGATTGCAACTCATCAGGCCGATAGTCTCCCGCTTAAAAGTCAAAAGGAGGGTCTTGCAGCCCATGCGCGCCGAAGCCAAAGCCGCCTCGATCCCCGCATGCCCAGCGCCGATAACAATCACGTCGTACATACTCTTTTAGGGACAATCTTCCGGTAATCGGGAGAGAAAGCCCGCTATTAATGCGTTATGGGGACACCCTTAGCTTTGGCTGAAAGGGCGTCCCTCTATTTATTGTGCTGACTTTACAAGGAGGGGCATGATGTCCCGGCCCAAAAGTTCACCAATGGAACCGAGTTTTGCCGCTTTTTCTGAAAAACTAAGCGAACCGTCGGGCTTGACATTCCCGCCCGAAATAAGCAAAGGCACCGGATCCGCGGAATGCGCTTTGATGGCGCAGACAGTAGAATGGTCCGCGGTAACGGCGACAATTGTATTCTCAATATCCAGCTTGGGTAAAAGCCCGGAAAAGAAAAATTTATCGATCAGCTCCACGCTTTCCCGCTTTTTGATGAAATCTCCGTCATGCGCGGGCTCATCCGGGCCCTTTATGTGGATGTAAATCCCGTCGTATTTCTTGATGGTTTCCAGCGCTACCTTTGCCCAGACAGCGTAATCCACGTCCGGATGGCCGCTTGAAGACGGGACATCGATGACATCGATACCGGTTAACAAGGCGATCCCCTTTTCCACCGGCATCTGCACAAAAGAACCGAAACGCAGGTTATGGACGCTCTCTATCTTCGGGAATTTCGGAAGATGGTCCCCCGCGTCGCGGGATAAAATCAGATTTCCCGGCATCTTGTTCTCCGCTACCCGTTTTTTGTTTACCGCCGCTTCATCAAGGACCTTGTGCGATTTTTGCGTAAACTCGTTAAGAAGAGAAGCCGCTTCTTTTGCCTCGCTTGAATCTTCGTAACCCGGCATGGGAACGGACTGGGAGACAAGATTTTCGAACTTTTCTTTGGCCACTCCGAATACGCCTTCCCTGTCGTAGGCGGGGTCAGTGTTAGTTATCCATCCTGAGAGTTTCGAACGCATCCCCCTGATCACCAGGACACCGCGGTGGCCGATCGTATTCTTGAATTCAAAAGTCGCTCCGGACAAAGTAACCTTGGAGTTTATCTCTTTAGCCAAAATAGCGGCCTCTTCGGTAGTCAGGTTCCTTCCTACCCTGCGGTCTTTTATGGACACGCCGTCGGGGCCGCTTGTGGCGAAATTAACTCTCAGCGCGAGGTTACCGTCGTGTATCATCAGCCCCTCGGCAAAAGATTCCAACGGCCCCCTGCCGGTATAATATTTGTGGGCGTCATAGCCCAGGAGGCTGATTACGGCAATATCCGATTCCGGGGCCATGCCTTTGGCTACCGGATAAACTATTCCGGTTCTTCCTTTTTGGGCAAGGCGGTCAAGGTTAGGAGTCAATGCCGCCTCCAGGGGCGTTTTGTTATTTAACTCCTTGATCGGAAGATCGCCTAATCCGTCCAAAACTATATAAAGTATCTTTTTCATCAGCACTTAGAAAATCCGCAGGCGTGGCATTTCTGGCATCCTTCTTCGTGGTGCAGCGCCCCTCCGCAATCCGGACAAACTCCCACAATTTCTCCGTTCGCTTCCAATTCCGCGATCATGTCATTACTGTTTTCTGCGCCATGCTCATCGCTGTGGGAATGTTTCATGGCGACGCTTGCCGGTTCCATGGAAACATCCGGGACACCACCGTTCGTCAGCCTTTTTTCTATAACACGGGCAATGGCGTCCGCGCAGGAAAATATGCGCTGGCCCTTTTCCCAGGAAGGGCTGGGGCAGCGGATATTCCTTAACTGCTCAATAATGGATTTTACCTCTATCCCGGAACGGAAAGCGAGAGAAACAAGCCTTCCTGTAGCTTCAAGCTGGGAAGCGGCGCAGCCCCCTGCCTTACCCATCTGGGTAAAGAGCTCAAAAGGCCTGCCTTCTTCGTCGCTGTTAATGGTTACATATAAATTCCCGCATCCTGTGGCCACCTTGGTGGTTGTGCCGTTGATCACTTCCGGGCGCGGCCGGGGGGCGATCTCTTGCTTAAATTCCTGTATTTTGACTTCCTCTTTCTGCTCTTTACGGGCGATATTCAGGACCTGCTCTTCACGGCTCCTGTCACGGTAAATAGTAATGCCTTTGCAGCCTAATTCGTATGCCAGCGTGTAAGCGCGCCTCACATCTTCGTTTACCGCCTCGTGGCAAAAATTGATCGTCTTGGAAACGGCGTTATGCGTGAATTTCTGGAAAGCGGCCTGCATGCGCACATGCCATTCGGGAGAGATGTCGTGGGAAGTCACAAATACCCTTTTAACGTCTTCGGGAATCTCGGTAAAATCCTGGATGGAACTTTTTTCCGCGATCCTCTGCATTAGATCCCGGCTGTAGAATCCCCGTTTTTTCGCCACTTCCTCGAATAAAGGCTCGACCTCGGTCAGCTTATCGTTATCCATTACGTTACGATAATAAGATATGGCGAATAGCGGCTCTATGCCGGAAGAACACGGCCCGGCGATAATACTGATCGTCCATGTGGGAGCGATAGTGGTCAATGTGCCGTTACGCAGCCTCTGTGAACCTTCTTTCCTGTCATAAATGGAGCCTTTGAAAGAAGGAAAGACGCCC
>JAQUPI010000012.1 GCA_028716705.1 Candidatus Omnitrophota bacterium
ACATCGATTATTTCCAGGATCGCCTCTTCCGCTTCCCCTATCAAAAACAGGTCAAAGAACTCATGCATGGGCTCGGGATTTAACGCGCACGGCCCTCCCCCTATTATCAGGGGGTGATCCGCGCTTCTTAAAGATGATTTTAGAGGGATGCCTCCCAGGTCCAAAAGGTTCAAAACATTTGTATAGCTTAGCTCGTGGCCGAGCGAAAAACCGATTATGTCGAATTCCCTTAAGTTCCTGGCCGACTCAAGCGAAAATACGCTCATTTTATTTGCCCTAAGCGCCAGCTCCATGTCCCTGGCCGGTGAAAAAAAACGCTCGCAGACGACATCCGGGATATTATTCAATATGGAGTATAAAACCCTTATGCCTAAATTGCTCATGCCTATCTCATACAGGTCCGGGAAGCACAAGGCGAATTTTATCCGCGCCTTATCGAATTCTTTACGCGGAAGGTTCCACTCCTGCCCTATGTAACGGGCGGGCTTCTGGACCTGCAGTAAAATATCTTTCAACATAAATTACACGTCATTAAAATATCGCCCTTGTTTTACTGATGTTCGCCAAAATGCCCAGCGATATGAAAGTCAAGAACATGGAAGAACCGCCGTAACTCATTAGAGGCAAAGGCAGGCCTACCACCGGAGCAAGCCCCATATTCATGGATATGTTCACGAAAACCTGCAAGGCCAGGCTGGAAGATATCCCCAGGGCCAATAACCTCCCGAAATTATCCGCGCATCTCCTGGCAATCAGGATCCCTTCTTTGATCAATGAATAATAAAGAAATAATAAGGCCAGGCATCCGGCGATCCCCCATTCCTCGGCGAATGTCGCGAAGATAAAATCCGTATGCGACTCCGGGAGAAAACGCAAGGAGGATTGTGTGCCCGAGAGCCACCCCTTGCCGAAAAGCCCTCCTGAGCCAATGGCTATCTTTGACTGGATAATGGTATATCCGGCTCCCAGGGGGTCAAGGTTTGGGTTTAAGAATACGAGCAGCCTGTCTTTCTGGTAATCTCTCATAAGATGCCACAATAAAGGCAGGCACAACACGATAGCCGATAAGATAAGGAAAATATATCTTTTCCTTACCCCCGCCAGGAAAAGCATGGCCAGGAATATGAAGAGCAGCATGGCCGCGCTGCCCAAGTCGGGCTGTTCGAGGACAAGTACCATTGGTATGGCGACGAAAAAAAGAGGAAGAAACAAAGAACGCGTGATCCCAAGCCGATTTACGTTCAGGGACAGGTCCTGGAGCGATTTCGTGCTGAAATACCTGGCCAGGAATATCACTGTCGCCAGCTTCGCGATTTCAGAAGGCTGCACGCTGAACCAGAAAAACCTCAGCCATCTTTGGGCCCCGAGGCGCACAATCCCCAGGACGAACACAAGCAGTAACAGAAACAGGCATGTACCGTATAAGAAATAAGTGATATCCCAAAGCCCCCTGTAATTTATTTTCGACGCGAGGAAGAAAAACGCCAGGCCAAGAATAAACCAGAGCAGCTGACGTTTGTAAACGAGCTGCCAGAACTCCCCTTCTTTTTGATAGGTACTGCTGTAAATGGAAAGTATGCCGATAACGGCTATTAAGACCGCGATGATCAATATTTTGAAATAGGGGGTCATTGGATTATCCGCTGCTTGTCCATCTCTTCTATTATCGCTTTGGCTACCGCTGTCGCCGCGTGTCCCGAGCCTCCGTTCTCCAGGAACACGCATATGGCGTATTTCGGTTCTTGATAGGGGAAGAAACCCGTAAACCACCCGTGAGAGGCCCTGCGGGAAACTTCGGCGGTGCCTGTCTTCCCGGCGCAAGCTACTTTCAGGCCGGATAACATATTGGCGGTGCCGCGGGGATCGGAAACCGCCTTTCTCATCCCCTGCCTAATATAATTTATGGTGCTGTCTTTCAGGTTTAAAGCCGTTTTCCTTTTCTGCCCGGAGAGCTCCTGCCCGTCGATGGATTTAACGACGTAAGGATTCACTAAAAAACCCTTGTTCGCGAATGCCGCGGTCATACGTAAGACTTGCAGGGGCGTGACTAACAGCTCTCCCTGGCCTATTGACAGGTTAGCGGTATCGCCGTCAAACCAATTTTTGAATTTAGTGATCTTCCTGGACAAAGGCGAAGGGACCTGGCCCCCGGATTCATAAGGCAGGTCTACGGACGTGGGCCGGGAAAACCCGAATTTTACCGCGTAATCATATATTGCCTGCCCGCCGAGCAGAAGGCCTGTCCTGTAAAAGAATACGTCGCAGGAATCAGCGATGGCGGCGGTGAGGTCTTGCTTATTATGCGTATCCCAGCAGCGAAAGTCCCGGTTTCCGATGCGCATCTTTCCCGCGCATACGTAGGTTTTGGACGAATTCATCTTTCCGGTTTCAAGCGCCGCGCAAGCCACGACCGGCTTAAAAACCGACCCCGCCGGATACAAGCCGCTGATAGCCCGGTTGATGAAAGGCGCATGGGCGTCAAGAAAGAGCCGCGCGATCGAATCAAAGGATTTATTTACAAATATCGAAGGGTCAAAATTCGGGAAATTGGCCATGGCTAAGATCTGGCCGTTGTTTGGATCCATAATGATCACGCTGCCTTTTCTCCCCCCGAGGGCGGCTTCGGCAATTTTTTGTATCCGCAGGTCAAGGGTTAATTCTATGTCTTTGCCGTTCGAGGGAGGCCTGAAACCCAAAATGCCCGCCGATCTGCCCCGGTGGTCCACTTTAACCGAGAGCCCTCCGGTCTCCTGCCGCAGGAAATAATCGTATTTCTCTTCTATCCCCCCGAAGCCGACTATATCCCTGGTTTTGTATCCGTAATTCGCCAGTTTCGTCAGCCGCCAGAGGTCGATCTCGCCCAGATAGCCCAGCACATGGCAGGCCAGCCTCGCGTAAGGATAACTCCTCAAAGGATAGGGCTGTATCATTATGTTATCGAGCTCCGGTTTTAGCTCTTCCAGGGCGATAGCTTTCTTTATATCCACATTCCTGGCGATAGTCACCGGCATAAAAGAAACCGCGCCCTTTTTCCCGAAATTCTCTTTCAAACTTTTAAAATTACCGTCGAGTATCCTGGATGCCGCCTGCAGCGCCTTATCCACCTGGCCGTTTTCCGCCGGCGAGACCATCACGTTGTAGGAAAGGCCGTTATCGACGATCACGCTGCCCCAGCGGTCGAGTACCCTTCCCCGGCTGCCTTCCTGCGGCACCAGCCTGATGCAATTCTGGCTGCTTAATTCAGAGAACCGTTTTCCCTGCATTAACTGCATGTTCAAAAGGCCGGAAAAGATAAACAGGAAAACAAGGATTACGGTCCAATTAAGTATCTTGATTCTCATCTCTTACCTGTTTTTGCTGGATCCTTAAAATTATTCCAGCTATAAAAGCCGTATATAATGCCTCGAGAAAAAGGATGCGTAAAAAAATACCCCACGAAACCATTTTCCCGGAAAACAAAAACACCGCGCGTACGCTTATATTGTTCAGTATCGACGCCGCGGTTATAAGGGCAAAACGGACGTAATCATTTTCAAATGATATCTCGCGGGATAATCTTACCGCTAAAAAACCCCAGATAAAGAAAAGGCAGGTATGCAAGCCGAACGCGTTAATGGAAAGGGTATCTTTTAAGAACCCCGCGAAAACGCTTAAAATAACGGCCGGCACAGGCTCAAAGAAAATACAAGCCAGCATCGCACAGATCAAAAGAAGGTCCGGCTTGACATTGAATAAAGCGAGGTAATTTAATGCCGTCGCCTGCAAGATCGCGCATACGGCGATCACCGCCGCGAAAAACAACCTGTCACTCCCGACCTTCGCGATAATTATACCCCCAAGCCCTTGAGAAGGGCGGGGTTTACGGTATGACAATCAATACCTCTTCTATACTGGAGAGATCGACCACCGGCCTAATGACCGCGTAGCGGCTCAAGCCCGAGAATTCTTCGCCTATGCCGGTCACACTGCCTATGAGCAGGCCCTTGGGATAGACTTCGGTCAACCCCGAACTGATGACCATGTCGGAAACCTCGATATCGGCGTCTTTCGGCAGGTATTTCATGATCAAGGAACGGCCCAGCGTCCCCGAGACAAGCCCTTCCTGGCGGCTCCTCTGTACCATCGCGGATACCCCGAGGTTCGGGTCGTTGATAAGGATAATTTTACTGGTAAAAGCGGAAACTTCCGCTACCCTTCCCACCAACCCGGCCGGGTCGATCACGGCAAAACCGCGCTTGACGCCGTTGCGGCTGCCCTTGTCAGCAATGACCACCGAAGACCAGTTGTCCGCGGAACGGGCTATAACACGCGCCGCGACCACCTTCAAGGCAGACGCCTGTTTAAAAGACAGAAGATCTTTCAGGCGTTTATTTTCATATTGCGTTTCGGCGGCAGCGTTTAATTTCTGCGTTAAAAAACCGATTTCTTTCTTCAGCCGTTCGTTCTGGGCCATATTCCTGTGAAAAAAAACAATGCCCGCGGCTTCACGGCCGATCAATGTCAAAAGCGTCAGCGGAAATTTTAGAACGTTTAATGCCGGAACTCTTGTGGCGGGGGTTAAACCGGAGAGTATAAAAAGGAATAAAACAAAGACTGCCGCATGGATTATGTTTCTCTTTTTAATTTTAAACACATCTTATTCCCGGCTATGAGTGCATCTCAGACTTCACCGGAACAGTTACTTTTTTCAAATAACGTATCTCGTCTAAGACCTTGCCTGTGCCTACGGCCACGGCAGTCAACGGGTCGTCGGCTATATGCACGGGAAGCCCGGTTTCTTCAGAAATTATCTTATCCATACCCCTGAGCAAAGACCCTCCGCCGGCCATCACGATGCCGTGTTCAATGAGGTCCGCGGCAAGTTCAGGCGGGGTCCTTTCCAGGGATATTTTTGTCATTTCCAGTATAGCGCGTAAGGGCTCCTGCAGCGCTTCTCTTACTTCTTCCGAAGTAATAGTTACCGCCTTGGGTAAACCCGCCACCAAGTCCCTCCCTTTCACCTCAAGGGACATCTCTTCCTCCATAGGGAATGCCGAACCGATCTTGATCTTGATCTCCTCGGCCGTACGCTCTCCGATCATGAGGTTGTAGGTTTTTTTCAAATATTCTATAATGGCTTCATCCATCTCGTCTCCGCCGATACGTATGGACTTTGAGAAAACAATGCCTGCCAGCGAGATCACGGCTATCTCCGTCGTGCCGCCTCCGATGTCAATGATCATATTGCCGATAGGCTCTTGTATGGGTAATCCTACTCCTATCGCGGCGGCAACCGGCTCTTCGATCAAAAATACCTCTCTCGCGCCGGCGCGCTCGGCGGAATCCTTGACCGCGCGCTTTTCGACTTCTGTGATCCCGGAAGGGATAGCGATGACTATCCTGGGCCTCACCAAAACCCTGCGGTGGTGGACTTTTTTTATGAAATACCTCAACATGGCCTCGGTAATTTCGAAGTCAGCGATAACCCCGTCTTTCATGGGCCTTATCGCGATAATGTTACCGGGGGTACGGCCAAGCATGCGTTTCGCTTCCTCACCCACCGCCAAAACGTGAGAAGAACCCCGTTCTATCGCCACTACTGAAGGTTCGCAAAGGACCACACCTTCCCCCTTGACATACACAAGCGTGCTTGCCGTGCCAAGGTCGATACCCATGTCATTGGAAAATAAGCCGAGAATATAATTGATCCCGTACTTCAATATATCTCTCAATTTTGCCATAAGGCTCCTTAGGGGTTATTTAAGGAAAATTTTAGCAGACATTAAAACCCTTGTCAAATAAAAATTTACCTCAAATCTACTTTACGATGGTCCTCAGCAGGCTTAAAAATCCCGGGAAGGACTTGCTTATACAGTTAACGTCATCCAGGCATGTCCGCCCTTGGGCTCCCAAGCCGGCTATAACCATACTCATCGCTGTCCGGTGGTCGGAAAAGCTTTTTACTTTCGCGCCTAAAAGGGGGGTACCGCCATGGATTATTATTTTCTCATGGCGGGAGATCTTTGTAAGTCTAATATCCGCACCCATTTTCATCAAATTCTCCGACATCGACCGGATACGGTCAGTCTCTTTTACCCGCAGCTCTTCGGCTCCTTCAAATACGGTCCGGCCTTTCGCGAAACAGGCGGCCACCATCAAGATCGGTATTTCATCTATCAGGGCGGGGATTTCCGCTCTTCTAACAAGGGTGCCTCTCAATTTACTGCTTTCGACTTGCAAATTTCCCACCGGCTCCCAACTTGTGGCTTGTGGCTTGTGGCTTTGCCTGTCGGAAGGCAAACCACGGCCCCCTGGACAGTGGCTTGTGACCTTAATACGGCCCCCCATCCTCTTTAAAATGGTGATTATCCCCGCCCGGGAGGGATTTAAGTTTACGTTTTTTATCAAGATGCGCGATCCGGGCAGGATCGTTCCCAAAACCAGGAAGAAAGCGGCGGAAGAAATATCACCGGGAATAATAATTTTAGCGGGAGGGGCCAATTCCCTGCCGCCTTTTATAACTACAGAGTTTTTATGGACTTTTATCTCTGCCTTAAATAAACGCAGCATACGCTCGGTATGGTCGCGGGTAGGGATAGCTTCGATAACAGTGGTCTTACCTTCGGGATAAAGCCCGGCCAATAAAACAGCTGATTTTACCTGCGCGGAAGCGACCGGCAACCGAAATGTAATAGGTTTAAGATCCGCGCCGGTTATAGTTACCGGCGGATATTCGTCTTTGCCGAGTTTACATCCCGAATTTATGGCAGCTCCCATTGCCCTTAGGGGAGAGATGACACGCAGCATCGGCCTCTTGCTCAAAGAGCTTCCCGCGGTTAAGACCGTACGGAAACGCTGGCCGGCCAAGACGCCCAGGGAAAGCCTGAACGTAGTGCCCGAATCCCCGGTATTGATTGGCCCGCGCGGGGCCTTCAGGCCGTAAAGCCCTTTACCGAGAACACGGACAGATCTGTTTTTCGGATCTTGTATTATTTTTATTCCGAAACGCTTGAAAGTTTGTACCGCGTAAAAAGGGTCTTTTCCGGGAGGGAAATTCTTTATTGTGGTCTTACCTTTGCTGAGAGAGCTTATTATTATCGAACGGCAGGCTATGGATTTATCGCCTGGTAAACTGACCTTCCCCTTGGCATGCCTGGCGGGATTGACTGCGAAAAAACTCATTTAGCTTTAAGCACGACCCTGTCCCCTTCGCTGACCGCGTCTTTTACGGATGGCGAAGCAAAATCAGCCGCGGACATGGATTCGTGGACTTTTTGCACGATAATATCTCCTATGTAATTCTCGTTATGGAACACTGAAAAAGTATCCCCCTGGCTCACTCTGTCATTGCTGCCAAGGTTTATAACCGCGAAATTATACTCTTTATTGACCACAAGGACGCCGCCTTCCAGGGGTTTGGCGCTCTTTTGAGCGGATTGTCCCGACGGTGGCTGTGTTGTCCCGGCGGCTGTCTCCTGGCCGACAACGATCGTGCCGAGTTCGACTCCGGGCGCCTGCACTTTCTGCAATTGCGATTCCAGCTCTTTAAGCCTCGACTCCAGCTGGCCCCTTCGCGATTCCATGTCCTTTAACTGGGCCTGCGCTTTTACGGCGTCTTTTTGCGCCAGCGCGAGTTTCGCTTCCAGGCCGCTTCTTAATTCTGTCTGTTCTTCCAGGTTCTTCCTGAGTTGTTGCGCCATTGTCAAGGCTTCTTCTTTGGACCTTGTCTCGACTTGAAGGTTTTCGTTTAGGTCATCCATCTGGGATTGAGCGTCCTTAAGATTGGTTTCCAGCTGGAAGATCGTCTTTTTGTGCTCCTCGAGTTTGGCTTCGGTGGCGTTTTGCTTTATCCTTAAACTGTCTAATTCCTCCTGAAGCCCAAGGTTCTTTATCTTTTCCTTTTGTAAAAGATAAAAACCGATACCCGCGAAAGCCAGCGAAACGGCTATTATTAAGACAAGTATCATGATGGAAGATTTCGCTTTATCCGGCATCTCTCCTCCTTATTTATTAAAAATTTATTATATCAGCCGGGCCTTTTAAAATCAAGGTTTATTTTGGCCGCATTTTTTGAAAATCAGGCGGGATTTGGCTTGAAAATTCCATAAATTTGCCGGTTCGGGGGTGCGTGAAGCCGATGGATTTCGCGTGCAGGGCAAGCCGGATAAATTCGTTATTCTTGCCGTATTTCGTGTCACCCAGGACAGGGTGCCCTATGAAAGCGAGGTGCACCCTTAATTGATGCGTCCTCCCCGTAAAAGGCTCTAATTCAACAAGGCTCCAATTCTCCGAGCGCTTGACCGTGCGGTAATAAGTCTTCGCGTATTTTGTTTCTTTGCCGAAACCTACCGACATGCTTTTTCTCTTGTATGGGTGCCTGCCTATCGGCGCCTCTATGATATTCTCATCGAATTCCATCTTTCCCTTTACTAAAGCCACGTATTTACGCTTTATGCTGTGCGCGGCGAACTGTTTCGCCAGCTCAAGGTGGGCGGGGTTATTTTTCGCGATCAAAAGAAGCCCGGAGGTGTCTTTATCGAGCCGGTGTACGATCCCGGGCCTGGCAGGGTTGACGCTGGAAAGCCCGCTGAACCGGTGCATCAGGGCGTTCACCAGCGTGTGCTCGTAATTCCCGGGGGCGGGATGCACAACTAGGCCCGGCTGCTTGTTGATCACCGCCAGGTCCTGGTCTTCATAAACTACATTCAGCGGGATATCCTCCGCCTTAGGGCCTTCGCGCGGTTTATCCTCCGTGGCAAATCCTATATCGTCCCCTTTTCTTACCTTGGAATTGGCCTTCAGGCAAATTGACCCGTTGACCGAGACTTTCCCGCCGGAGATCAATTTCTGTACGGAAGTGCGGGAAAGCCCCAGGTTATTACCGGATGAAAATTCCACCAGGAATACATCCAGGCGGATATCCGGGCGGGCCTCTTCTACTTTTATTGAGTATTGCCCCATGGGAGTTGTAGGACCTAAAAAATGTTCAGCGGCGTGAAACCTTCCAGGCAGAAAACAAAAATAACAGGATGCTTATGATCTGGAATAAAGACAGGTTGAACATTAACGGCGGGTTATCTGCGCGCCAGAATTCGATAAAAAATCTTTTAGTTGAATAAAGGATCAGGTAGGCGAAGAATATCTTCCCCTCTTTATGGGGCTTCTCCTGCAGGAACCTTAAGAACGCGAAGATAAATACCAGAATGAAAGAAGAATAGATCTGGATGGGAATAAGGAGCGAGGCCTTCCCGAAGCAGCACCCGTTCAATAAGCAGCCTATCCTGCCTATCGCCTGGCCGAGCGCAAGGAAAGGCGCCATTAAGTCAAGCACGCGGTAAATGGACGCCTTCTTTTTCTTTAAGTAGGCTGCCCCGCAAAGAGTGCCTGTGATCAAGCCTCCGAAAAAGGATAATCCGCCGCGCTGGAACATGATCGTTTCCAGCGGCTTTTTGAGAAAATAATCCGCGTTTTCGATCACATAAAAAACACGCGCGCCGGCGATCCCTGAAATAACGGCGATCAAGGAAAGGTTCATGATCATTTCCGGGTCGATGGATTCTTTTTTAGCGCGGGATACCGCTAACCAGGACCCCGCCAGAAAAGCCGCGGCGAGCATAAGGCCGTAGGAAAAGACTGTAAAAGGGCCGATCTGGCAGATTACGGGATGCATAGGTTACCTCGGAGATCCGGATTTATCAGCGAACAATATTTTCCATCCTAAAAGAACCGCCCCTACGGTTATGGCGCTGTCGGCGACATTGAATACCGGCCAGACACGAAGATCCAAAAAATCGACAACATAACCCAGGCGCAGCCTGTCTATGAGGTTGCCGGCGGCGCCGGCCAGGATCAAGGACAGGGAAACGGTATAAACGCCGAGCTTGCGGCTATGGCTGCGCAAGGTCAAAATGGCCATTATTACCGCCGACGCGGAAACAAAGATGAAAAGCGGCAGTTGATTTTTGAATATCCCGAATGCCGCTCCGCGGTTATGAACAAGGGTCAGATGAAGGGCCCCTTCGATCAAAGGGACGGACTGGTGCAAGGACAGTTTATTCAAGGCGATCAGCTTAGTGGACTGGTCCAGGAAAAGAATGGACAGGGTGATAATAAAAACCATGAGGGGTGAAGCCTTTAGCGCTTCTCCTTCTTCTGTTGGCATTTAATGCAGAACTTTGCGAATGGGACGGCCTTAAGCCTGGTCTTGGCGATCGCGGACTTGCACTCTTCGCAAAAACCGAAAGTGCCTTCTTCGATCTTCTTGATGGCTTCGTCTAATTCATACAGGGACTGCCTTTCGTTTGAGGCGAGACCGAGGGAGAATTCCCTGTCATATGTATCGGTGGCGACATCAGCCATATGGTATGTGTAACCGGATATATCCCCGGACGCGTCTTTCTGGGATTTCTTGAGCGTGTCTTCGGATATCTGTTTTATTTCATCAGTGATCTTTTCTTTGGTCTTTATGATCAATTTCTTGAAATATTCCAATTCTTTTTTAGTGAATTTCTTTTTCAAATTCTACTCCTCTCCGATAGCGGATATACATTCTTCGCAAATTGTAGGATGCGTTTTGTCACGGCCGACGGAGGCCTTATAATTCCAGCAACGGGCGCATTTTGTTCCGTCGGCTTTCGCGGCTTCTATTTCCAGCTCTGAAGAACCCGTTTTTTCAATATCGACCAGCGAAACCTTGAGGATCTCGCAAAGGTCGTCCTTCAGGCTTGCTAAGAATTTACAACGCTCTTCGTTATTTGTCAACAATTTTATTTTGGCGTCAAAGGAACTGCCGATCAGCCCTTCCTGGCGCTTTTCTTCCAGGATCTTGGCGGCATCCGGGATCAATTGGATCATTTCGGAAAAACGCTTGAAATCGGGCTCTTCCATATATGAGAAATTTTGCGCGGGCCAATCCAAAAGGTGCACACTCGCGGCGGCCTCATCTTTACCTTTAGGCATATGCTGGCGGATCTCTTCGGCGGTAAAAACCAATATCGGCGCCATAACCCTGGACAGGGCGTCCAGGATCTCATACAGCGCGGTCTGGGCGGCCTTTCGCTCGGGAGATTTCGCCGCGCAGGTATAAAGCCTCCCCTTTACCATATCCAGGTAATACATGGAAAGGTCCTCGTTGCAAAAATTATAGATCAGCTTATAGGCTTTATGGAATTCAAAGCTGTCGAAACTTTTCTCCAGGGAAGGCAAAAGCTCCGTTCCCATTTTAGTCAGTATGTATTGGTCTATCTTCTTCAATTCGCGCGGCGGGAGCTTATCCGTATCCGGATCAAAATCATAGAGGTTGCTCAGGATGAACCTGGCGGTGTTGCGTATTTTCCGGTACGCTTCGGAAAGCCTAGTCAATATCTCCTTGGATATCCTTATGTCTTCATTATAATCGCTGGAAGCCACCCACATCCTTAAAATATCCGCCCCGTAATCTTTGATGATCTCCAACGGCGAGATCACATTGCCCAGGGATTTAGACATCTTCCTGCCTTCCCCATCCACGACGAAACCGTGGGTAAGCACGCTCTTGAACGGAGGCTTTCCGTCGATACATACCCCCGGTATCAACGAAGACTGGAACCATCCCCTGTGCTGGTCGGAACCTTCCAGGTATAAAGCGCAGGGTACGCCTCCCAGCCCGGGCCTTTTTTTCAGCACGGCCTGGTGGCTCACTCCGGAATCAAACCAGACATCAAGTATATCCGAGCCCTTGGTGAATTTGTCGCCGCCGCATTTACATCTGAAACCGGGCGGGATAAAATCCTCGATCTTTCTGCTGAACCAGGTATCAGAACCTTCTTTCGCGGCGAATCCGGCGAATTTCCTGACCACCGCGGCGTCCAAAGTCTCTTCCCGGCAGTTTTCACAGATCAACGCCGGTATCGGGACTCCCCAATACCTTTGCCTGGAGAGGCACCAATCAGGCCTGAGCTGGACCATGGCAGAAATACGCTCAGCTCCGGAAGAAGGAACCCACGTAACCTCATCTTTGATCGCGTCGAGCAATTTTTCTCTTAAGCCGGAATGGTCAATATTTAAGAACCACTGTTTTGTCGCCCTGAATATTACGGGATTTTTACAGCGCCAGCAATGGGGATAAGAATGGTTGATCTTCCCCGAATAAAGTAAAAGACCGAGTTTTTGCAGTTTTTCAAGTATAAGCGCGTTGGCGTCATAAACATTCATTCCGGAAAATTCCCCCGCGCCGGCGTCAAATTTTCCTTTGGGATCGACGGGCATGATTATATCCAGCTTGTATTTTATACCCGTGAGGTAATCATCGCTGCCGTGTCCGGGGGCGGTATGCACCAGGCCGCTCCCCTCTTCTCCAGAGACATAATCCGCCAGGACTACCCTGCCCTGTCTTAGCCCGAAAGGATGCGCGTAACCGGAGCCTTCCAGTTTTACGCCCTTGATCTCCCGGATCAACTCGTATTTCTCTATGCCGGCCCTGGCCAGGAACGTATCCAGCAGACCCTTGGCGACGATCAGGTTCCCCTTGTCCGTCTTAATATAAACGTAAATAAAATCAGGATGCACCGCCACCGCGACGTTGGCAATAAGCGTCCAGGGAGTTGTCGTCCAGATCACCAGAAAAGTATCTTTCTGAAAATCCTCTTTATCGTCCAGCTTGAATTTTACGAATATCGAAGGAGAGGTATGCTCTTCATATTCCACCTCGGCTTCGGCCAGCGCCGTTTCGCATTTAAAACACCAATTTACCGGCTTTAAGCCGCGGTAAATATAACCATTTTCCAGGAGCGTGGCCAGCGACGAAGCTATGGCTTCCTCGTAATCGGCGGTGAGAGTCAAATAAGGATTCTCCCAGTCGCCGAATACTCCCAGTCGCTTAAATTCTTCCTTTTGCACGGCAACGAACCTCAAGGCGTACTCATGGGCCTTCTTCCGGAACTCAAGCCGCGGTATCTGGTGCTTGGATATCTTTAGTTCTTTAAAAAGCTGGTGCTCTACCGGTAATCCATGGCAATCCCATCCCGGCACGTAAGCCGAATCAAAACCGCGCATGGTCTTGTATTTCACGATTATATCCTTTAAGGTCTTGTTCAGGGCGTGGCCGATATGGATATCGCCGTTTGCGTAAGGAGGCCCGTCGTGAAGTATGTACCCGGTCTTTCCTCGCGACTTCTCGCGGATGAGGCGGTATAAATCCCGCGCCTGCCATGAAGCCAGAAAACCCGGCTCTCTTACAGGCAGGCCCGCCTTCATCGGGAAATCAGTCTTCGGAAGATTAAGCGTATTTTTATAATCCATTTTCAGGAATTAATGTATTTTCCAATGATTATATCCAGCTCTTTTTTGACCTTCGACGGTATCAGTTTCTTATCTGTAATGATCGCGAACCTTAATGTATCTTTGCAGGCGCAGTTCCTCTCGGGCGGCAAACCGCGGACCGCCTCTGAGATAAGGCGTTTCGCGTTCTCGACATTTTTATTCAGGTTATTGATGATCATCTCCACGGTCACGGATTCATGCTGCGGATGCCAGCAGTCATAATCGGTCACGCAGGCTAAGGTTGAGTAGCAGATCTCCGCCTCTCTCGCCAGTTTTGCCTCAGGCATATTGGTCATACCTATGACATCGATGCCCCAGCTGCGGTAGAGGTTTGATTCGGCCAGGGTAGAGAAAGCCGGGCCCTCCATATTTATATATGTCCCGCCTTCGTGCATCTTCAAATTTAATTTCTTTCCCGCCTCATATAACGACTTGGAGAGGCCGCCGCACACAGGATGGGCAAATACGATATGCGCGACTATGCCGCCTTCAAAAAAAGTCATGTTCCTGGCATGGTTGGTGCGGTCAACAAATTGGTCAACTACCACAAAATCCAAAGGCTTTAGTTCTTCCTTAAGGCTGCCGCAGGCGGTGACAGAGATTATCCTCTCCACTCCCAGCTTCTTCATCCCGAAGATATTCGCCCGGTAATTGATCTCACTGGGGGAAATCCTGTGGCCCCTGGCATGCCTGGGGAGGAATACTACCTCTTTGCCCGCGAGCTCTCCAGTAATAAATTTATCCGATGGTTTTCCGAAAGGAGTGGTAACGCTTATCTCCTTGATATTTTTGATCCCCTCTATTTTATATAATCCGCTTCCGCCGATAATCCCGATCCGCGACATTCTATCTCCTTTTCGCTTAATTACGTACTCCTGGATAATGCTTCCGCACGGTCAACCGCGGCTTTCAGGGCTTCGTTCAGGGAGCCGCCTTCACGCAGCGCCTTTAAGGCCGCCTCGGTTGTCCCGCCTTTTGAGGTGACCTGCTCCCGGAGTTTAACCGCTGGAAATCTTTCTTTATTCAAAAAACCTATAGTACTCTTAAATGTGTTATCAGCCAAAAAAGCCGCTTCCTGCGCGGAGAAACCGAGGTTTACCGCGGCCTTCCTAAAATCGGCCAAAAAACTTTCATTTTCCGGATTGTGGATATTATTAGGATCTATCCGGCCGTTTTCGATAAAATAACAAATATAACCCGGGCCGCTCCCGGAAACGGCTGTGGCCGCGTTCATCATCTCTTCTTTTATTGTCAGGATTTCTCCCATATAGCCGAATAAGTTTTCCGCGAATTCGAGGTCCTTCTCGGCGGCAAACCTGCCTGCGCACAAACATGTTACGGCCTGGCCCGCTTTCAAGAGTATATTTGGCATCGCCCTTATAACCCTGACTATATTTAAGCGCCCTTCTATATGGCCGGTGCTTATGCCGGCCGCTATCGAGATGATCAATTTGTCCGCCGAAAGGCTGTCCTTTATTTCGCCAAGAACGCCGTCGAATTCCTGGGGTTTGACGGCGAATAATAAATTATCGGAGCTGCTTACCAGATCGTTATTTGTCTCTACGGCCGTAATACCGGGGATGCCCGCTGTCTTCGCCTTATCTTTATCAAAAGCGTAGATACGGAAATCGTTTTTAAGCTGCCTGGCGATGGCGCTTCCCATGTTCCCAAAACCGATGATACCTAATTTTTCACGCATATCTCCCGCCCCCGACTTCTAGCCAAATATCGCCCTGCCTATCCTGACCATGGTAGCCCCTTCCTCGACGGCAGTCTCGAAATCATCGGTCATCCCCATGGATAGCACGGACGCGTCTGTCTCCGGATGTCTGCCGAATAAATTTTCGGAGATCTCCCTTAGCTTTCTGAAAAACTGCCTGGCCTGTCCGGGATCTTCCACGATAGGAGCGATGGTCATCAAGCCTTTTACATTGATGTTTTTGAGCCTGCCCGCCTCTTTCATGACTTCGGCCGCTTTATCCGGATCCACCCCGGTTTTAGTCTCCTCCGGAGAAGTCTTTATTTCAAAAAGGATATCCTGGACCTTATTTATCTTACTTGCCTGCCTGTCAATTTCTTCCGCGAGGCGCAGGCTGTCCACGGATTGGATCAAGTCAAAGATCCTTACGGCGTCTTTTACTTTATTAGTTTGAAGGTGCCCGACCATATGCCATTTTATAACCAGGCCCGAGTCGCGCAACTGATCATACTTTAGCAAGGCTTCCTGGACCCTGTTTTCCCCTATATCCAAAATGCCCGCGCCCAAGGCTTCTTTTACCTGTTCCGCGGGCCTGCCCTTGCTCACCGCGACAATGGTCACCGCGGAAGGTTCTCTTTTAGCCCTCAAACAGGCCGCGTCAACGCGCTCTCTTACCTTAAATATATTGTCCCTGATCATATGAACTTAAATATTATATACCATAAACGCCAAGGGTCAATTTAAATCCGCCGCGGGCAAGAGGTAACGGATTTGATCTCAAGGGATTTAAAAATATTCCTGGTATATCTCTTTAACCCTATTTATAAGATTAACGATAGGGTTTTTGCTTGGCTGGTAAGCGGGCGGCGCCTGCAGGCGCGGCTTGGGGAAGAGTACATTGCAGATTATGCCTAAACAGGTGACGTAAGCCAGGTATCTTTGCCCGCTGATGCTGCTTTCTTTACTGGCCCATGACATGATATTGTGGTTATGGATCCTGGCCAGCTTGACGGGCATGCCGAGCGTATTTTCCAATGTTTCTAGAAACCCTTCGAGCAGCACCGTCCTTCCGCAGGCGACGAAATTATCTACTTTAGCGCAGGGTATGATCTTTTCCATCCCTGATTTTATTGACTCGCAGATGGACCTTGATCCCGGCGTCAATATCTCCGAGATCAGTTTTTGGTTTATCGGGGTATAGGTGTTATTCTGTTTTATCAGTATCTCTTTCGCGTTTTCCGCCTGGGAAAAATCCCCCGCGCTTCCATAAGATTTTTTTACGTCTTCAGCCAGGTCAAAAGATATCTTGAGTTTTTCTTCGAGCCGTTCCGTCAGATACCTCCCTCCTGAAGGCAGTATCTGGACATTTTTGAGGATACCGTCATTAAAAAACAGGGTCTCCGTCAGGTCAGCCCCTAAATCGCAGAGAACGGTAGCGCCTTCCCTTAGTTTTTTATTGAATACCGCTTCGCTGGTTGCCAGGCCGGAAAGGAAAATATCCTTTATTTCGTAGCCCGCGTGGTTTACCGCCCTGGTCAGCCCCTGCATAAACGCGATCTTCGCGCACACCAGGTATAAGTCCACCTCCAACCGGTGGCTGTATAAACCGAGGGGATTTAATATGCATTCGTTAGAGTCGATCGCGTAATTTTGAGGTACCATATGGATGATCTCTTCTTCGAGGCTGGAACCCAGTATCCTGGCCTGCTCATTGACTTCGTGGATATCGGATAAAGTGATAACCTTGTTCCCGCGCTCCGCGAGAGGGATGATGGCCCGGCTGTGCTTGGTAACGATGTCGGATCCCGAGGCGTTGGCGTAAATGTATTTGATATTTACCCCGGACGCCGCCTTTAAATTCTTTAACGCGCTCCCTATGGATCCGGTCAGGTCTATAGAGTCCACGATCGAGCCATTCTTTATCCCGGTATTCGAGCTTTGGGTCGCGAAGAAGATATCGATGATGCGCCTGTTTTTAGTCAGCGCGACCGCCGCCGCTACTTTGCTTGAGCTTATATCCAGGGCGCAAATATAATTACGCAGCATGTTCATTTCTTTCCTTGGGTTTTGTCTTCGCTGAATTTTATCACGGGTTCCTTAAATCTCAGGTCGACATATTTTATCTTAGCGGTATCATCCTTAAGCTGGTTTAAAAGCCTCGACAGCACGCTTATTTTACCGCTTAGGCCGTTACGCCCGATCTTTACTTCAAGGTGGGAAGAATCACCCGCGCGCATAAAACATGAGAGGCTTTCCGGGTCTGAAACGCTGATCCTTTCGAGCCTATACCTTTCCGGGAGGCCCTCCCTGCCTATCTCTTCTATTATATTTAAAGCGGCGGTCAATTCACCGATATTATACCGCCTTCCGGACTTTGGGGCGGGGATCTTTCTTTCCAGCCCCGTGATCAACGGCAGGCCCTCCGCTTCGCCGTTATCGGCCTCAAAAAAAACCCCGTCGCTGTCCACGTGAAAAACCCGGTAACTTTTTACCGCGGCGAGCGCCTGGCGGTCGGTGAATACTATATAAATGCGGTCGGGGAATATCCTGAATATCCTGATATTTTTATACACCGGATATTGGTCAGAAATATACCGCGATTCCTTCTTCAAGTCAACATGAAATATGCTTCGGCCAAGAAGATGTGAAAAATCCGTTTTTCCCATGGGCTTATTGACAGAAATATCCTTTATCCTAAAATAGTCCAGCCCGCAAAGCCCGGAAACAGCCAACCCTAGAGCCAAAAAAACGGCCGTAACCAGAAGTATGCCGGATATGACCGGCTTAACCGGAAGTTTTTTTAATTTGCCCTTTTTCATAAGCAAGTTCTATCAATCTAACGCAAAGCGCGGGAAAATCCATGCCTGTAACCTTAGCCGCTTTCGGCAAAAGGCTTGTCGCGGTCATGCCCGGGATGGTATTTACTTCCAGGATAAAAGGAATATTCTCGCCGCTTAATATCAGATCTACCCTTGAGCATCCTGAGCAACCCAGCAATTTATGCGCGTCTAAAGCCGCGGCCTGGACCATTGCGCGTAAGCCTTCTTCCAGTTCAGCGGGGACCAGGTATTCTGTCATGCCCGGATGATATTTTGCGTCATAATCGAAAACGCCCTTTTTGGGAACTATCTCTATCACAGGCAGCGCCCTCTCGCCTAAAATGCCCACGGTTAATTCCCTTCCCGCTATGAATTCCTCGATAATTATCCTTGTGTCAAAACTAAGCGCCAGATTTACGGACCTGTCCAGGAATTCCTCTTTTTCAACTATGCTTAAACCAATGCTTGAGCCGTGTGTGGCGGGCTTAACCACAAGGGGAAAGCTGAAATCGCTGTGCAGGCCGGCCCAGCCGGCGCCGTAGGTAGATCTTTCTTCCTCCTTGTATTTAGGGACGGCTAAACCCGACCTTTCGAATATCCGGCGGGAGGCGGTTTTATCCATCGCCAGCCTGCTCGCCTTTACTCCCGAGCCCGTATAAGGTATCCCCAGGCCTTCCAGGACCGCTTGTATCTGGCCGTCTTCTCCAAAATGCCCGTGAAGGGCGATAAAGGCGATATCTATCCCGGACGAAGTTATTAAGCGGGCGTTATCTTCGATGCCGTCGGTTTTTATATCGATGCAGACCGCGTTTAACCCTATTTGCGCCAGGTTTTCATGCACGGCCTTTCCGGATTTTAACGAGATATCCCTCTCCGAAGACGGCCCGCCCATCAGTACGCCTATTTTCCCAAAATTCCTTGTTGATGTCAGCGCCATATTTTTATCTCGGGCTCTAAATGTATATTAAATTCGGCCTCTACTTTTTCTATTATCGAGTCCATCAATTTCAGCACGTCCTTCGCTTTGGCGCGGCCGGAATTCAAAATGAAATTAGCGTGCTTGCGGGAGACTTGCGCGCCTCCCGCCCTTTTCCCTTTCATGCCGCAAAGGTCTATCAGCCTGCCCGCGGAACCGGATCGCGGGTTTTTAAAAATACACCCAGCGGAGGGCTTCATCAGCTCCTGCGTGGACTTACGGCGCTCAAGATACGAGCGCATCTTTTCCTCTATTTTACGTTTATCCTGTTTTTTCAGTATCAAAACCGAGCTTAAGATCAGGTATTCGGAGAGCGACGATTCCCGGTAGCCGAATTTTATGTCTTTTTTCTTAAGGGCCTTGATATTACCTTCGCGGTCCATCACCTTGACTTCTTTAACCAGGTCCCCTATGCTCCTGGCGGCGGGCCGGGTTACCCCGGCGTTCATCGCCAATGCCCCTCCAACCGTTCCCGGTATGCCGGCAAGGAATTCCGCTCCCGATAAGCCGCGTTCTTTAGCGAAGGCGAGAAGCTTGTTCAGCATTATCCCGGAGGCCGCATAAACGCTTTCATTTTCGCGGGAAAGTTTCCTGAAATAAGGCGCGCTTAACCGGACGACCATGCCTTTTATCCCTTTATCGCTTACCAGAAGATTACTGCCCGCGCCGATGATAAAAAAAGGCAACCGCTTCTTTTTGGATATCCTTAAAAGCGTTTTTATATCGCCCGGGCCTTCCGGCTCAATGAAAAACTCTGCCGGGCCCCCGATCTTAAAGGCCGTATGTTTTGAAAGGGGCTCGTTTAGGCTAATCCTGCCTTTTAAGCTTTTGCGCCAGCTCATCACAAATTTTTACTATATCGCCCGCTCCAAGAGTGACCAAAAGGTCACCGGGCTTCGCGATCTCTAATACATGCGGCACTATTTTTTCTTTAGGGAGAAGACATATCTGCTTGCCCGGAAAACGCGCCTTCATTTTATCAAGTATGATCCCGGCATTGACCCCTTCTACCGGAGGTTCTCCGGCAGAATATATATCCGTAAGGATAACCTGATCGGCCGAATCAAAACTTTTCGCGAATTCTTCGTAAAGCAGGCCTGTGCGGGTATAACGGTGCGGCTGGAATACGGCGATGATCCGGCGGGATTTAAAATTCATCAAAGCGCTTAACGCCGCCTGTATCTCGGTGGGATGATGCGCGTAGTCGTCGACCAGAAGCAGGCCGTTGTCATTGAACTTTACCTCGAGCCTTCTTTTCGCGCCTTTATAGCCGCTTAAGGCGTCTTTTATGAACCTGGTGGATATTCCCAGCTCTAAACCCAGCGCGATAACCGCGAGGGCGTTGGAAATATTATGTTTTCCTCCCAGCGCCAGGACAAATCTTTCTATGAATTTGCCCTTATAAACGCAATCAAACGCGCTTGAAAGCCCGTTCATTTCTATCTTCTCCGGATATATATGCGCCCCGGGCTTAAGGCCGAAAAGAACGTGCCTCTTACCGTAATCACGCAAAAGCGTTCGTAGGTTTTGATCGTCGCCGCAGGCAAAAACGCATCCGCCGGGCCTGGTATTGTTGATGAATTCCTTGAACGCGGCGACCTCATTTTTAAAATCCTTATAATAATCGAGGTGCTCAAAGTCTATATTGGTAATGATAGAGTATTCCGGCCGGTAAAATAAAAATGACCCATCGGACTCATCCGCCTCGGCAACGAAGAACTTTCCCGCCCCTAATGAGGCGTTAGCGCTTATATTGCCTATTACGCCGCCCACAGCTATCGTCGGGCAAAGGCCGGCCTTCAGCAAAAGGCAGGCCGATAAAGAAGAGGTGGTGGTTTTGCCGTGGCTGCCTGCCACGGTAATGGCTGTTTCATCCTCCATAAGGCGGGCCAACGCCTGCGCCCTTTTGATCAAAGGCAGGCCTTTTGACCTTGCCTGAAGGATTTCAGCGTTATCTTCCCTTATCGCCGAAGAATAGACGATCACGTCGGCCCCGCCGATATTTTCCGCTCTGTGCCCGGAAAATATCTGAGCTCCTAATTCTTTAAGCTCCTGTGTGATATTATTTTCTCTCAGGTCGGAACCGCTTACTTTTTGGCCTTTGTGCAAAAGGAGGCGCGCGATACCGCTCATCCCGATGCCGCCGATCCCGATCAGATGATAATGGCTGGTCATTGCAGGTTCTTTCGCCAGGCCGTTTCCAGCTCGGCGATGTTCCGGAAAGGATAAACGTAGCTTAAGGCCCTTTCCAGGTCCCGTTTGTCCCTTAAATTTTGGCAAAAGAGCATAAAATTATCCTTGCCAAATTCGTTCACCAGGTATCCTATCAGGCATTCGACCTCGGCGTAAAAAATAAGGACTGCCGCGTCATTTTCGGCCAAATAGGGATTTATGCCCGGGATGCTTTCCAGGCCGATGAACTTCCCGGAGGCAAGCGCATCCTTGACGATACTGCAGGCGGATGAATGCGCCCGCTCTTCCACGTAAGTAGCGACCGCTTCATCCAGCCACCAAGGCACTGCCCGGTTGTTAAAGCCCACGAATTCCCTGAAGATAATATGCCCCATTTCGTGCGGCAGGGTGCCGTCGAAGAAACCGTGCGCGTAGGGGAACGAATGTATTATTTTTTCGTTTACCATGGCGCATCCGGCGGACCAGCTTTGCTGGCCGGTCGCCTCCTGAAAGGCCCTCGCGTCGTCATGGATGTAAATTTTGGCGCGGTCATCCCAAAGCCAGAAATCAAATCTCCTGAAACCCAGCTTATCCGCTATCTCATTGTAATAATTTTCGGATTTTTCTATGAGCTCGCCGATAAACCCGGCAGGCGCGTTCTTATAATACACTAAAAAATGCGTGCTTTTTTCCACCGACCAGTCCCCGTCGGCGGCAAAAACGCGCGGCACGCACAAAAAAACAAACGCTGCTGCCAATAAATATCGCTTCATCTAATTTAACGCGGCCTCTATAAGCAAAACCCTGGCGTCATGTCCGGGAAAACGCGCGTAAGAGGAACGCATCCTTTCAAGTTCCGGTTGATTATGAATAAGATCGCCTATACGCCCGCCCAATTCGCCGCTTCCTAACCGGTTTTCCTCGATCACTATCGCGGAACCCATCTCCTCCAAGATCCCGGCGTTAGCTTTCTGATGCCCGTATGCGAGAGGGTAAGGGATAAGGATCGCCGGGAGAGCGAAATGGATCATTTCCGCGATCGCCGTCGCTCCGGCGCGGGATACGGCCAGGTCGCAGGCGCTGTAGGCGTATTCCATCTGCTGGAGGAATTCAAATAAGCGAAAATCCACCTTCAATTCCCTGTACCCGTTCTCCAGGAATTCCCTGTCTTTATTCCCGCAGAGATGGATGACCTGCAGGCCCGTTTTATCCGGGATCCCCGCTGTCGCGCTTAAAAATCCCGCGTTCACCGCGCGGCTCGATTGACTGCCCCCCATCACAAGGATAGTGAACCGGCCGGATTTAAACCCGAAAAAATCCAGGGCTTTATTTTTATCTATCCTGGCCAATCCAGGGCGCAGGGGATTACCCGTGAAAACCACTTTATCCTCGTTACGCTTAAGGTACTGCCTGGTCCCTTCAAACGATACCGCGACTTTGTCCGTAAAGCCGGCGAGGAACCTGGTGGCCCTGCCCGGGACTACGTTCTGCTCATGTATCATGGTCTTGATCTTGAACAGATGGGCGATAAAGACCATGGGGACAGAGGCGATGCTGCCGAACCCCACAACCGCGTCCGGCTTGAATTTAATGAGGATAGAAAGACTTTCTATCGACCCCCTAAAGAAGTTAAAAACGGCGGGTATGGCTCCGGGCCCCGGCCTGAAATTCGATATCGAAATAAAATTCATTTTATGCTTCCGGCTTTCCGCCAAACCGGCCGCGTTCTTTTTCGGTAAAACCAAAAGCGTTCCTATATCCTTATTCCTGTCTTTTAGCGCGTCCAGAAAACCCAGGGCCGGAAATATATGCCCGCCGCTATGCCCGCTTACCGCCAATATCTTCATCGATTAAGGGTACTCCCCCGTCCTTCCTATATTCATCAATATACCCAGGCTTACCATATCAAAAACAAAAGAGGAGCCTCCGTAGCTTATGAACGGCAGGGGAAGCCCCTTTGTGGGCAATACGCTGCAGGCAACGCCTATATTTATCGCCGCCTTCAGAGAGATCATCGAAATAAGGCCGAGGCTTAAAAAATACCCGAATTTATCCGGAGCGTTTTTTACCAATTTAGTCCCCTGATGGACAAACGCTATGATCAGTATTATTACGCCTATCGTGCCTATCAACCCTAATTCTTCCCCGATTATGGAAAAAACGAAATCGGTGTGCGCGGCAGGCAGATAGAATAATTTCTGTTTTGAATGCCCGAGCCCTACTCCGAATATCCCCCCGGAACCCAGCGCGACTTGCGACTGGATCACCTGAAAACCTGTGCCCTTAGGGTCGAGCCAGGGATTCAGGAAAGCCAGGATGCGCGCGCGGCGGTAGGGTACGCTGAATATCAACACGTAAAGGGCCGGCAGGCTGGCCAGGATCATCGATACAAGGTAGGATGTACGCGCCCCCGCGACCCACAGCATAATGAACATCACGATCGCCAGGGCCATCACCGTCCCCAGGTCCGGCTGCGCCAGGATCAAGACCGCGGTCGCGCCCAACGCCATCACCGGGGGAAGAAATCCCCGCATGAAGGTCCTTATGTAATCGCCTTTGCGGGCGATAAAATCCGCCGCGTAAATTATCACGGCAAGGCTGGCGAATTCGGAAGGTTGAAAACTTATGAATTTGAACCTGAACCATCGACGCGCTCCTGAAACCTCTCTGCCTATCCCCGGGATCAGGACCAGGACAAGCAAAAGAAGCGCTAAGGCCATCAGGGGTTTCGCCCACTTGCGGAATTTCTTGTAATCAAAACTCATTACCCACAGCGCCAGGATAGAGCCTATAAGAAGAAAGCTTAAATGCCTTTTCAGGAAAAAGAAGCTGTCCCCGTATCTTTCCCAGGCGTAAATACTGGACGCGCTGTAGATCATCACCGTACCTATGCATATCAGGATGAATGAAACCGTAAAGATGTTTATTCTTGTATTACGCGCCATGGCTTATCGCCTTTTTTGCCAGATCAATGACAGATTTCTTGAATACCCTGCCCCTCTCTTCATAATCGCGGAACATATCATAGCTTGAGCACATGGGAGAAAGCAGCACGCAATCCCCGCGTTTGGCCGAAAGATAAGCCAGGCCAACCGCTTCCTCCAGGGTAGAAGCCTCTTTGATATCCGCGGTACCCCTAAGCGCCGATTTTATCTTACCCTTAGCCTCTCCGATCAGAATAACGGCCCTGGCCTTCTGCCGGATCAAATCAGAAACGGCTCCATAATCGCTCCCCTTGTCCTTGCCCCCCGCTATCAGCAATATGGGCCGCGAGATATTTTTAAATGCCCACAGGGTGGAGTCAACGGTTGTGCTCTTGGAATCATTTATGAATTGCACGTCATTTATCATTTGGACATCTTCTAAACGGTGTTCTATGCCCTTAAAGCCGCTAAATACCCGCAAGCATAATTCTTTGTCTATGCCTAATATTGACGCCACAGCCAAAACCGCGGCGTAATTCGGATTTGATCCGGGCGCGCTTGAGAAATACGCTGTTTTCGGCAAGGCGCCCTGAGCCAAGCCCCTGCAAACAGGGTCTTCTCCGTTCAAAACCAGATAGTCCCCGCCATCCTGGTTCATAAATACGCGCTTTTTTGCCTCCAGGTACTCTTCCATATCCCTGTATCTGTCGAGATGGTTGCGCGTAAAATTCAATATCAGCGCGATCCTCGGCTTAAATCCGCGGATCTTTTCCAGCTGGAAAGAGCTTATTTCCAAAGACACGAAATCCTCCGCCGCCATTTTTTCCACTTCGCCGCAAAAGGGGTTGCCGATATTCCCGCAGACAAAAGCCTTCCTCCCGGACGCCTCCAAAACCCTGCCGATCAATGTTGTTACCGTGGTTTTCCCGTTCGAACCTGTTACCGCGATCACATAAGAAGGGCATAACATCCAAGCAAGCTCTATCTCGCTTATGACCGGAACGTTAAATTTCCGGGCCCATATAACAGGCAGCGCGGTATCGGGTATCCCGGGCGAGAGTATAAGCATATCTTTTCCTTTTATAAAACCCTCGGTATGCGCGCCTATCTCGACTTTTATATTTTTTTGTTTCAACTGGTCCGCGTAACCGCGCGTCAGATCGCTGGACTGATTATCCGTCACGCTTACCCGCGCCCCTAAACCCTCGATCAGTTTAGCGCAGGCAAACCCCGAGCGGGCAAGCCCGGCCACGGCTACGTTTTTGCTCCTGAAATAATCGGCGTTCCTCATCTGATCTTTAAGGTGACTATCGTGAAAAGGGAAAGTAAGGCCGCTATTATCCAGAACCTTACGATCACCTTGCTTTCCGGCCAGCCAAGGAATTGAAAATGGTGGTGCAGCGGAGCTATTTTGAATATGCGTTTTCCGGTGAGCTTAAAAGACGCGACCTGTAAAATTACCGAAAGGGCCTCGATAACAAAAATACCTCCTACTATGATCAAAAGCAGCTCTTTCTTTATCAATAACGCGACGGTACCTAAAGCCCCTCCCAGGGCCAAAGACCCGACATCTCCCATAAATATAGAAGCCGGGTAACAGTTAAACCAGAGAAAACCCAGTCCCGCGCCGAGGATGCTCGAACAGAATACGGTAAGCTCCCCGCTGCCTTTTAGGTACGGGATAAAAAGGTATTCACTGAACCGGATATTCCCTGAAACATAGCTTAAAACACTGAACGCCAAAGCGGCCATGATCACCGTGCCTATGGCCAAACCGTCCAAACCGTCAGTCAGGTTAACCGCGTTAGAGGAGCCTGTCACCACAAGGATGACAAAAAAGATATAAAAGATCCCCAGCTCCAGGGAAACATCCTTAAGAAAAGGCACATCCACTCTGGTGGGGTTATCAGGGGTCAAAAAGAGGATAGTCCCTATAACCAGGCCTAATATTATCTGGCTCATGAATTTTGAGGCGGCGGTAAGACCTTTTGATTTCTTCCTGATATGCTTCAGGTAATCATCCGTAAAGCCGGTTATACCCAGCCATACCGTGCTGAAGAAAACGAGCTGTATATAACGGTTGGACAGGTCAGCCCAAAGCAGGGACGCAGATAATACGGCAGACAGGATCAATAAGCCGCCCATCGTGGGGGTATCTTGTTTTCTTCCGTGCAGCTCGTAAAGTTTCACGCTGTCTTCCTTCCTTACGTTCTCCCCTATTTTCAGGCGGGTCAAAAACCTGATGATCACGGGCCCAAGGGCAACGCTGATCAAAAAGGCGGTAATGGTCGCCATCGCGGCGCGGAAGGTAATATAGCGGAAGATATTGAAGAAGGAGATCGACTGGTGTAACGGATAAAGTAAATGATAAAGCATATTTTTTTATTTTCCCGGAAAAATATTTTCCATTTTCATGGAGCGGGAACCCTTAACCAGCACAAAATCGCCTTTTCCCAGCGATAGACGGGAAAAAATGATATCACGCGCGTTATCGGAGGTATCGCAGGAAAAGATCCTGCCTCTGTCAAAATAGGCGTCTTCGGCCGCTTTTGCCGCCATTCTCGATAAGGGCCCTACCGTTATAAATACATCGCAGCATTGCGCCGCGCGGCGGCCGGCCTCATAATGGAATTTTTGGCTGTCCCTGCCCAGCTCCAGCATATCCCCCATGACAAAAACCTTCTTTCCCTTTACCGGTATACGGGTGAAGGCATCCAATGCCTGCTCTAGAGAAAGAGGGTTAGAATTATAGGTGTCGTCAATAAATCTGATACCGCGTAATACCCTGATCTTAAGCCTGCCTTGAGGAAAATCAAATGTCTTTAACCTTGAGGCGATATGTTTATGGGGAATGCCAAATACCCGCCCGGCCGTTATCGCGGCCAAGGCATTATAGATATTATAATACCCTGGAGTATTCAATGTAAATTTATATTTTTTATTAACGTAAAAGCTGTGGCTTCCGCGGAGGCTGATTATATCCGAAGCCGAGAAGTCCCCGCCATTGTTTATCCCAAAGCTTAAAACAAAAGTTTTACCGCCTTTGGCCGCTATCTTGCTTTTTAATAAGCCGTCGTCCGAATTCAGTATACAGATGCGGGGGTTCTTCAGCCCTTTTACGACATTGTATTTTTCCCTCAAAACTCCCGCTATGGTCCCGAAATGCTCCAGGTGGCTAGGCCCGATATTTGTGATAATTCCTATATTCGGCTCGCATATGCCGGCGAGGTACCCGGCTTCCCCAAAATGGTTTGTGCCTATTTCGAGCACGGCGATCTGGAAAGACTTGTCCAACCTAAGCAGCGTTAAGGGCAGGCCTATATGGTTGTTTTTAGTGCCTTCGTTTTTCAATACCTTGAAATTATTCGAAAGGACATGGGCGGCCATATCTTTTGTAGTGGTCTTCCCATTACTGCCCGTAACCGCGATAACCGGGATATCGAATCTTCTCCTGTGGAACCTGGCAATATCGCCCAGCGCCTTTGTCGTATCCTTTACTTTAATGACAGGTAATTTGTGACTTGTGACTTGTGACTTGTGACTTGTGACTATTACGGCCTTTGCTCCCCTCTTAATCGCCTGGCCGACAAAATCGTGCCCGTCAAAATTGTCCCCCTTTACCGCTATGAAGGCGTCGCCTGGTTTCAGGGTCCTTGAATCTATGGATATGCCCTTTACGCGCCCGTTTGAAACTCCGCCGGAGAAATATCCCCCAGACGCTTCCGTTAATTCATCGAGCGTAAACATTCTCTGGCAACCTTGCTATCGTTAAAATATACCGTCTTCCCTTTTAACACCTGGTAATTCTCATGGCCCTTGCCGGCTATTAACACGATATCCCCTTTCTTAGCCAGGAAGAGCGATTCCCTGATCGCCTTCTCGCGGTCAAAAATAACCCGGTAATTATCCTTCTTTATCCCTTTTATTACGCCGTTTATTATTTCTTCCGGGTCCTCGGACCGGGGATTATCGCTGGTAATAATAACGCGGTCCGCCAGTTCAGAAGCCGCGCGCCCCATCTTTGGCCTTTTCCCCTTGTCGCGCTCGCCCCCGCACCCGAAGACGACAATTATCCTTCCTTCGGATACCTGCCTTAAGGAGCTTATTACATTGGTAAGGGCGTCATCAGTATGCGCGTAATCCACAAAAACGGAAAAACCTTTGTCGCACCTTATCCGCTCCAGCCTTCCGGGCACAGAATAAAATTTCTCAAAAACGCTTTCTAACGCCTCCCTGGGCAATCTTTCCCCTAGGGCCCAGGCGCAAGCCGCAAGGACATTGTAAACATTATGGCGGCCTATAAGCCTGGTTTTAAGGCGTATATTTTCTTTAAGCAATTTCAGATCGAATTCGGTACCCAAAATGCCCAGCTCTATGTCGCCGGCGCGCACATCGGCGTCGTTTTCTATGGCGTAAGTAATTACCCGGCGCCCCTTAACCATGCCCTTAAGCCTGCGGCCATATTTATCGTCAATATTGATCACGGCGAACGCGTCGCGGCCTAAAGACTTAAAAAGCTTTGATTTGGCCAGGAAATAATCCGCGAATGTACGGTGATAATCCAGGTGGTCCTGCGTCAAATTGGTAAAAATAGCGGAATGGAAATCGATATCGGCTGTCCTGTCCTGGGAAAGGGCGTGCGACGAAACTTCCATTATCGCGTGGGTTAGTTTACTTTTTACCATTTCCTTAAGGAAGGATTGCAGCTCGACCGCGCCCGGGGTGGTATTCCTGGAAGGTAGGATTTTATTCTTAAGGCGGTAATTAATCGTACCTATGACAGCGGGTTTAAAACCGGAACTCTTTAATAACGCTTCCAAAAGGTAAGTTATGGTGGTCTTGCCGTTTGTCCCGGTGATACCCGCGACTTTTATCTTTGAGGAAGGATAACCGTAAAATCCAGCGGCCAGCCTCGCCAGCGCCCCGCGCGCGTCTTTTACCTGAATAAACGCTGCTCTTTTGCTTGTGTCTTGTGACTTGTGTCTTGTGACTATTATCGCTTTTGCTCCCTTTTCTATCGCCTCTTCGATAAATTGCCGTCCGTCTAAACGCGTCCCTTCTATAGCGACAAAAATAAAGCCATCGGAAATTTCCTTGGAATTGCAGCTGATGCCTTTTACTTCGAAATCCTCAAAACCTCGGGCGGTTATTGGCTTATCCAGCGCGCTAATCAGTTCTTTGGCTTTCATTGGACGCTAAGACCTCGTTTACGGGATTCTTGTTTTTTAGGTACCGCAGGACATCAGCCGCTACATTTTTAAACACAGGCGCCGCCACGACCCCGCCGAAATAATAAGGCCTGGGCTCATCCAGCGTTACGACAATGGCGATCAGCGGCTCTTCGGCGGGAGCGAATCCGATAAAAGAAGCTATGAATTTCCTGTGCGAATAAGCTCCGTTCGGCTCTAATTTTTGCGCGGTGCCGGTTTTGCCGCCTGCCGTAAAACCGGGGATTTTCGCCATCCTTCCCGTTCCCGTTTCCACGACCCCGGTCAAGATCTTCTTTACCCTGTTGGCCGTATCTTCGGAGATGACCCTGCGCACAGAAACTGGGGAAAAAGATTTGATCGTTTCTCCTTGTTTATCTCTTATCTCTTTAACGATATGCGGCTTCATCAACTGGCCGCCATTGGCAATTACCGATATAGCGCTGGCTAACTGCAGCGCGGTCACCCCTACTTCCTGCCCCATTGGAATGGCGGACATAGTTGTCTTGGACCAGAACCTGGGCTCCTTAGCCATCCCAGAGATCTCTCCCGGAAGATCGATCCCCGATTTTGCGCCGAAACCGAATGACTTTACATATTTGTAGATGATCTCCGGACCCAGGACCTGCGCCACCTTGGCCGTCCCGATATTGCTGGATTGCTCTATGACCTCCCTGAAGGTGAGCCAGCCGTGCGGCCGGTGGTCATGCAGTATGTGCCCGCCCACCTTATAAGCGCCATTTTCGCAGAAGAATTTATCCTGCTCAACTACTTTCTTCTCTTCGAGGGCGGCAGACGCGGTAACTATCTTGAATACCGAACCGGGCTCAAACAGATCGGAGACCGAGCGGTTGCGCCGCCTGTCTTTATCTATGTTGTTATACTGGTTCAGATCGAATGTGGGCCGGTTAACCATCGCCAATATCGCCCCTGTCCGCGGGTCCATGACGATAATGCTGGCCGCGAAAGCGCGGTAAACCTTAAACGCCTTTTCTAATTCCCTTTCGGCTATATACTGGATCACTTCATCAATGGTAAGGACCACATCATATCCGTCTACGGGAAGCGCCATCTTCTGTTCAAGGTCCAGCCTCTTCTGGCGGGCGTCCCTCAGGATCAAAGACCAACCCTGGGAACCCTTAAGGTATTTATCATAGCGTAACTCGATGCCTTCCAATCCCACATTATCCAGGCCGCAGAAACCTACAATATGGCTGGCGAGATAACTGTTAGGATAGGAGCGCTTGCTCTCCTTTAGAAATCCCAGCCCCTTTATGCCAAGCTTCTCGATCGCTCCTTTTTGCGAAGGAGAGATCTTCCTGGCCAGCCAAACGAAGGATTTCTTCCGGTATAGCCTATCTTTTAAAAACGAGTGGTCGAGATTTAATATGGAGGGGAGGCTTTTTATGGCGGTATCCTTGTCCCTGTCCGCCATCCCGTTGGGGGAGGCGTAAAGGGAATCCGCGGATACGTTTACGGCCTGCGGCTTGAGGTTCAAATCGTATATAGCGCCCCGGCGCGGCTCAAGCTCCACAAAAAGATTATGTTGCTTCTGCGCGATTTTCGCGAAATAATCCGCTCGGAAAAACTGGATCAGAGACAGGCGGGCGATACAAAATAAGAGGAACGCGAAGAAAAATAAAAATACCGCATTAACTCTGCGGCGGTTATTGACTATATGCACACGTTTATATCGAGGTTAATAATTGAAAGGTTAGGTATCTTTCGCTGAAACTAACGACGGTCGATGGTCCTGGCTTCAGCTTGCCTTTTGATGCCGAAAACCGAAGCGGCTAAACTTTTGAGGCTCGAAGATCTATGATCGGCCGTCGTGCCTTGTGAGACGCCGGGGACTTTTACCACACGATAACTGTCAGGCATCTCGAAATTACTCGCGGTTATCCTGTCGTTGAGCAGCACGAGCGACGTATTTTTGTTTATATTATACCTCAGCATGGTATTTTTATCAAGCGAATCCCGCAGCAATACGGACCTTTTTTGCCCCACATAAGCCAGGCGGAATATCTCTGTCTGCTGGCAGACATAAAGAAGGCAAAGGCAGGTGACAGAGGCAACCAGTAACATGAATTTAGGCAGTTTCATCTTATATTTTCTCAGCGACCCTGAACTTACTGCTCCTGCTCGCGGGGTTTTCAATGACCTCGGCTTCCCTGGGAACAAGCGGTTTCTGGGTAATTATTTTTATCCTCTCTTGGGAGGCGAATTTACGGAAAGCGAACTTGACTATCCTGTCCTCGAGAGAATGAAATGAGATCACGCAGATCCTTCCGGAAACCCCTAAAAGTTCTATGGCTTTACTTATACCGGTTTCTATGGTCTCCAGTTCCCTGTTTACGGCGATGCGCACAGCTTGAAAAGTGCGGGTGGCCGGGTGTATCCGGTAATGCCTGTACTTGGGAGGTATTGCCCTGACCACGATATCGCTTAATTCCTTTGTCGTGGTAATGGCGCGGCGTTCCCTTTCCTGTACGAGCGAACGCGCGATACGATTGTGCCATCTTTCTTGCCCAAAAGTCCAAAGCATGGAAGAGATCTCCTCCTCATTCAGGTTATTTATCAGGTCATAGGCGCTGATGAAACTGCTCCTGTCAAAGCGCATATCCAATGGCCCTTCGCTTTGGAAGCTGAAACCCCTCTCCGGGTCTTCCAGCTGGTAAGAGGAAAGCCCCAGGTCAAAAAGCGCTCCGTCTATCTTTGATATTCTCAGCTCACGCATTACCGCGTCGATATCGGAAAAGTTCCCGTGCACGAATTCGCACGCTGAGCCAAAATCGCTTAACCTGCTTTTGGCTATCATAAGCGAATCCTCGTCCCGGTCAATACCGATAAGCCTTCCGCCCGGCAGAATGCGTTCGATCATCGCGCGTGAATGCCCGCCCGTGCCTATAGTCGCGTCGACTATAGTCTTGCCGGGGCTAAGCATGAGATAATCTACCACTTCAGATAACATAACTGGGATATGATATTTCTGAGCCACGGAATAAACTCGACACTAAGTGTCCATTAATTTTTCAGCGATCTCTTCGAAAGACTGCTGGGAGCTGCCGTAAAATTCCTGCCATTTATCCTTTGCCCAGATCTCTACCCTGTTGGATACGCCTACGATGACCACGTCCCTTTTTATCTGGGCGAAATCTTTCAGGTATTGGGGTATAAGGATCCTGCCTTGTTTATCGGCAATGACATCTACCGCCCCGGAAAAATATAAACGGTTAAAGGTCCTGGATTGCTGTTTAGTGAAAGAAACGGCCTTGAATTTGTTTTCCTGAGAACGCCACTCCTCTTCAGAAAACATGAAGAGGCATTTATCCAATCCCCGGGTAACGAAGAATTTTTCCACGAAATGCGCCTTGGCGGCTTCGCGGAATTTGGCGGGCAAGATGACACGTCCCTTGCGGTCTATGGAATGAATATACTCCCCATAGAACATAATTTATGTCCTTTCCACTTTCCTCCACTTATATCCACTTTGTATGCCAAGTATAGATAAAACAGGCATCCTTGTCAAGAAGAAAATTTCCGTAACTTACTATAACACAACAAGTAGTGGTATTATTTGAGAACGATGGGCATATATTGTGGCATTAAGAATGGGGGGGAAAAGCCTTACTCGCGGAAAACACGTCTTTTTTGATCTGGAGGGCCAAAGCTTCTTTTGTGGCGAATTTCTTGTCTTTCCTTATCTTTTTCACAAAATGAACTTCTAAATCTTTTCCATAAATATTCTTTTTAAAATTAAAAAGATGTACTTCTACGCGTTTTACCTGTGACCCGTGACCTGCGGCCCGTGACCTTATTGTCGGCCTCGTGCCGATATAACATACTCCTTTGTGTTTTTTATTATCCAGAACGGCTTTCACCGCGTAAATCCCCGCCGGCGGCAGTATTTCGTGGTGAGGATTTATATTAGCGGTGGGAAAACCCAGCCTTGCGGCCAAAGAATCGCCCTTGACCACCGTCCCCAGGATACTCACCGGTTTTGAAAGCAATCTCTCGGCGGAACTTAATTCTCCATTCGCGATCAGCTTGCGTATGTATGTGCTGCTCACCGGCCGACGGTTCTTTTTTATGATATTGAATGCCTTGGCTTTAAAATGACAGGTATCTGACAGCTTATTTAGAAGTCTAAAATCGCCCGACGCGTGTTTACCGAACCTGTAATTACTCCCGGTATAAACATAGTGTACGCCGAGCCTCTTGACCAATATATCTTTTACGAAATCTCGCGCGGATAAACCCGAAAACGCCTTGTTGAAATTTATGACGACGCTTACATCCAATCCCAGTTCCCCTATTAATCTTAGGCGGTGTTCCAAAGAATAAAGGCTGCTTTCTTTGTGCGGGTCAGGCCAGAAGGTCACGACCACGCTCGTGCCATTTATACGCCTGGCTTTTTCCACCGCCGCCTTTAATATCCTGCGATGCCCCAGGTGCACCCCGTCGAAAACCCCCAGCGCCACCACGGGCTTCTTGAATTTCTTGATCTTATTGACACCGTATATGATCTTCATCTTATCTCAGGGACTGTCCCCCTCTGCAACTTTACTGTAGACCACAGCGGGACTGTCCCAAACAATTAGCTATGTAAGAATTTTATGTTCATTCTCGCGTCGAAATATTTTTGCCGTCTGCTGCGGTTTACTCCTCGCCTACGCAACGACTTACGCGGGTAAGATACTGCTCCGGATCGTCGTAATCCCTTGCAGACTCAAATTCATAGCTTAAGCAAAAAATTTCTTACCGCTTCGAACGAACCATAAAATTCTTTAACTGATTTAAAACAATTTCTTTCTAGAAAATTTTCCTTTTTATTATTCATTTGGTAAGCCAACTTTTAAGCGCAAACTTAAGAGTTTCATTTAAGTTATAATAATCAAAGGGTTCATAATAAATTCCTAACATATCTGCTCTAATAATATTCTGAAATTTATTTTCTTTTAAGATTAATACCTTCTTATCTAGCGCTCTCATAAATCCATATTCTACAGCAATGTTAGGGTTAAATTCATCTGACTTGAAATTCTCAAGCAAGGCTATCCCTCTAGAACATCCAATCATATAAACGCATACATTATTCCAAAAGCTTCTATCGCCAAGATACATCTTATCTTCTGCTAATAAACCGTTTAATCCGAAATCATTAGAAAGAATTTCTTTCATTTTATCTGTACATTCTTTTAATTTATTATCAGTCTTGTCGAATCTACACATAATAAAAACATTTTTTTCATAATCCTTATTATCATTAAAGAAGACTTTTAAATTTTCTTTTAGAAAATCATAACCTCCGGGAATGTTGAAATCTAATATTCCTAAAAATTTCATGTGATTACTTATATTAAATTCAACTTGATAACGCCATAACTCTTGATCTTCTTGGCTCCATTTCTTATATTCTTCTTCCACTTTTCCGGGTTCATCAACAAGAGGAATAATGAAAAAGGCATCTTGAATTCTAATATTATACTGCTTGATTATATATTTATACCATAAGAAAAGCGAATCCTTTGTCGGTCTTAATTTAGGGGCATCCGGTTCATCTAATGGTTTAATCGCTCCAATATGGGGTATACCAGAAGTTTTATCCCGTAATATAATAATCCAATGTGTTTTATTCCACTCTAAGCATTCTGCGTTAAAGTGATGGATTATTGGCCATCTATGAGCTTCATGCGGGAAGTTTTCAGTAACTGTTTTTTCAATGTATTGTTTTGCAGCAGAAGTCCAATTAAGTTGTCTATCCATTCTCTTGATCGGGTTATTTTTGCGGAGGGTTTGTGAGCGTGCGTTAGAAAACTTTTTGCAAGAGTGCACAAGGATTTACGAGTCGCTGTAGCAGTATCTTACCCGCGTAAGTAGTTGCGGAAGCGATGAATAAACCGTAGTGCACGGAAAAAGTTTTCAGCACGCGAGCAAATCCCGCAGCAAAATATATTACGAACTGTTTGGGATAGTCCCCTATGTAATTTATTGCCAGATAAAGAGTTGCGTTAAGAGGGAACGTCCCTGCTCTTGCTCTACAAGGATTTCTTTATCTTGGCTAAGACGCGGCGGCGGATGACGTCGATCTTGCCTTTAACAGTCGCTCCGGCGGCGGTCCTATGGCCTCCGCCCCCGAAATATTGCGCGATCTTATTCACATCCACTTTTCCTTGCGAACGGAAATTTATCCTGATCTCGTTGGTCACGCCAAGGTTCTCTTTGAATAAAACCACGACTTCCGCGTCCTTTATCGCCCTGCCGAAACTCAAAATATGTTCAGAAAGATCGAAAGAGAGTTTCTTGTTCCTTAATAAATTATGTTTGATCTGGAACCAGATCACCCTTCCTCCTGCCTCCCGCCTCATACCCGGCAAGATCTTCGAG
The DNA here is from genome assembly GCA_028716705.1 of Candidatus Omnitrophota bacterium. Classification (GTDB taxonomy): domain Bacteria; phylum Omnitrophota; class Gorgyraeia; order Gygaellales; family Profunditerraquicolaceae; genus UBA1562. The sequence goes on from JAQUPI010000012.1 coordinate 35,463, forward strand.
AGGATACGCATATCTTGAAAAGGTATGTTCTCATACGCGTTCTTATATACCTGCGGGACATCCAAACCGAATTTCATCAGTTCCGCGATCGCCTGATGCGTAAAACCGGTAGTGTTGGAATAACGGAAAGATCCGGTATCTGTAAGTATCCCTGTATATAAAAGGAGGGCGGATTCTTTGTCGAATGGCACGCGCAAATCCTTATAGAGCTTATAGACCATCTCCGAACATGAAGCCGCGGCGGGCTCTACCCAGTTGATATCACCGAAATTCCGGTTGCTGATATGGTGGTCAATATTTAATATTGTTTTCCTCGCGGAATTCATCCTGTAAACTTCCCCTGTCCTGCTCAAGTCAGAGCAATCCATGACCGCGAAACAATCAAATTCTATGTTCTTTAAGTTATCTCTGTATTTTACGATCTTCTCATTGAAGGGCAAAAAATCATACCCGTAAGGAAGGTCATCCTCGTTAACGACCACGGCGGATTTGCCTAATTTATTGAGGAGGGCATAAAAAGCCAGCTCCGAACCCAAGGCATCGCCTTCGGGATTAGTATGGCTGGTGATCAGGAACCGTTTATAATTTTTATTTTTTAGAAGCGCGCTTACGTTTTTTAGGCTCACTTTCTTCCTTTCTCTTCTCTTCCGCGGTCAGTTCTTTAACCTCATCCAACGCCTTCTGTATCTGTACGGAATACTCCGCTGACCTGTCTTCCTTGAAACTGATCTCCGGGACAAACCTCAGGCGTATCCTCTGCGCGATCAGCCTCCGTATAAAACCCAGGCCTGAATCCAGCGCTTCCTTGGTCTTCTTATAATCCTCTTCCTGGCCAAGGACGCTGAAAAAAACTTTCGCGTACCTTAGGTCGTGGGTTATCTCTACGCGCGTAATAGTGATAAAACCCAGGCGCGGGTCTTTCAATTCTGATTGGATTATGCTGCTTATTTCCTGTTTTAAAGCTTCGCTTACCTTTTCTTGCCTTGCCATCAGATCAACTCCATTTCGCTGTCTATCAATTCCGCTTTTTTAAATTCTCCGATAAAATTGACCACGTTCGATAAAATACTGTTTATCGTGTCTCTATCTTTCTCCACTCCGACCACAGCCAGCGTCGCTCTCTGCCACTTGTCCTCCTCGTCTATTTGAGTAACGGCGACATTGAAACTATTACGCAGCCTTGCCTTTAGGCTATGCAGCACCATTCTTTTTTCTTTCAGGGAGTTGCTCTCGTGAATAAATAAATTTACCCTCAAGATCCCGACCGTCATTTTTTTCCCGCTATTTTAGAGACCAGCTTCAATTCGTCATCTTTTGTTTTAACTCGCCCGTCGAGTTTCGCCTCGAGGACGCGGCGAAGGATCTTTTGATAAACGGGCCCCGGGGTAATACCCAGCCTTGCCAGGTCCTCCCCCGTAACGTGCACGCGGGTGCCGTTATATATTTTCAGGAAATCTTCGACATTCTTCCTGAGGCTTGAGTTCTTAAATACCGCCTTGAGCAACACAATATTTTCATAGCTTAACGGCTCGAGCATCCCGAACAACCGCGAAGGTTTTATATCCTTGCGGCTCAGATCCCTGATAAACGCGGGTTTAGCGCTTTTATGCGCCAGCATCCGTTTTTCCTCGCCTTTGCGTAACGCGAATTTCTTACATATCGATTTGATATCCCCGCTGCTCATCTGGCCTGTCAGGCCGATAAAATACATCAGCCATTTTTCCAGCTGCCTGCGGGCAGCGTGGGCGCCCCCGAACCAGCTTATCTGTTTTTCGATCGATTTCAGATCCTCGACGATCTTATTGGATAATCTTATTTTGGGGTGGATAAAATCAAACCCGATGAGCTCTTTAAGGCGCTTGAGCGGCCTTAAAGGCTTATCTTCGTTTAACATCAGGATAAGCTCGTCGCGTAAACGGTGCGGCTGGACTTTATGCAGCATATCCAGCCTGTCGGCTTCTTTTAACAACCTGAGCGTTTTCGGCTCGATCCTGAAGCCGTATCTTTGCTCAAACCTGATCGCCCGTAATATCCTGGTAGGGTCGTCAATGAAGCTTAAGTCATGCAATACGCGGATCTTCTTTTCCTTCAGATCCTGGGCGCTCTTAAAGCAGTCTATCAGGCCGCCGAAATCCTCCCTGTTCAGGCTTATGGCCATGGAATTTATGGTAAAGTCCCTGCGCGTCAGATCGTCATCCAGGATGCCGCAGATAACCACGGGTAAATGCGCCGGCTGGGGATAATGTTCCTTGCGGGCGGTAGCGACATCGATCTTCAAATTATTTTTCAGG
>JAQUPI010000013.1:0-7151 GCA_028716705.1 Candidatus Omnitrophota bacterium
AAAAGAGTGACGGCAAAGTTTTTATCTTTAGCCAGCCGGGCGATCTGGAAAAAATCGCCCCTGAGCATGGCTTCTCCGCCCGTAAATATCAAATTCAGCGTGCCTTCGCGCGCCAATTCTCCGAATAGCGCGGATATCTGGTTAAAATCCAACTCGCGGTCATCCTGCGAGAGGCTGAATTTATCGCGAGCTTCTTTTATGAAACAATGGATGCAATCTTCATTACATCTGTTCGTAAGCTCGATGAGGATATTCAAAGGCACACGCAACGATTCGACTTTTGCGTAAATACGCTCTAGGTCCGTCATCTTGCTTCGATCAGCTCGGATTCTTTTAATTGCGCGATAAAATCCGTAATATCGGCATGGATAAGCGCTTTTTCAGCTTCGAATTCCCGGAAGATCATTTCGGCAATCTCATCCGTATCTTTAGCCCCGTCTATAAGCTGCCATACCCGCGCGGCAACGGCATTGAACGGATAGATCAGGCTTTTCTCCGGGTCGACCACCAGCGCCTCGCCGTCAATTATCCGCCAGGGGATATTTCTTTTTCGATATACCGCCATATCTGCTCCTTAGGCAAGAAACCCAGTTCATAAGCCGGTACGCGCTTTACAAGATCAAGCGCGATATCAAATACCCTGCCCAGATTATCTTTGCATTCATTTCCTATGAGAAAAATATTTTGTAACAGCGCCTGCGCGGCGCGAAGGGTGTCCAGCCGTTTATGGCCAAAACGGTTGGACTGCTTAAGAAAGAATACGGCTTTGACCGGCGCGTTATCGTCAGAGGTGACTTTAGCCAGGTCCCCGAAAAAGGGCGTGGCGTAAGCGTTGTAATCTTTTTGATTTTTTACTACCGCGACCGTCTCATCGCTCAATATTTTATTACGCTTAAGGTTAAGTTTGGCGATGGTAGTTTTTCCGGCTCCGGACGGCCCGGCGAAAAGATAGGCCCCGCCGTCGATTTTCACGCCGCAGGAATGCAGAAAAAAACCGTTCCTTTTGATGAGGAAATTGCAGGCCAAGATCCGCAGGATGTCCCCGAAAGGGATGTAGTTTCTCTTAGCGTATGCCGTGACATGCAGCCCGTTATCTATCCGGCCATATACGTCATAAGGAGTATCAAAAAGTTTTTTTTGCTTAAAACCGCGCCTTTTTTTTATATTATAATAAAGGCTGATCCTTATATCAGGTTTCCTCCCGGAAGAATACCGCGGAAATCTTCCTTTTAATTCTCTTAACCAGCGGATAGGCGGATCTTTGTCCGCATTAACACAAAAATTAAGCTTAGCGATGCTAAACCGCTCTTCGTATTTTAGCATATTTATGGATTATGACTCGCGTTAAAGAAAAGGCCCATAAGTTCCACGCGCTTATACGCCCGGAAAAAGTATCGAGTTTAATGATTTTATCTCCCTTTTTAAAGGCGGAGACTCTCCCCAATATATCCTCAGGGCACACCGGCCGGTCCAAACAATTACCGTTATCGGCTTTAGTTTGGTAAAGCGCGTTTCCGTTTATATCTTTTGTCCGCCGGATCAACCGGTGGCAGACGATCCCGCCTTTATTCCGATAAATAATTATGTCCCCGAACCGGATCTGTCCCGGCTTTTCCAGCAAAACCCGCGTTCCCGGCCTTAATAACGGCGACATACTGCTGCCGGTTATATTTACCCATACCTTATTATGCGATAACGATTCTTTTAATAGGTCGGCGGCGGCAAGCTCGTCATTTATCATGTTTGCGCGAAGCGGCATTTCTTATCTTTTCGAGCAAAGATCCCATGTCGACGGGTTTAGCGAAAAATCCGCCTATCAGATCCAATAAGCCTTCCTCTTCGAACACTTTTTCCACGAAGGGCCTGCCGGAGAGTATAAAGACGTTGCCTTTTACTTTCAGCGTTCTCATCTTTTTCAGTAAGTCCGCGCCGCTAAGCTCAGGCATTTTGTAATCCAGGATTATAGCGTCGTAATCGCCGCTCAAGATCAGCTTTTGCCCCTGCAGGGGATCGGTCGCGCACTCCACGTAGAAACCCTCTTCTCTTATGCATTCGGCGAGCTCCTCGCAGAATTCTTTATCGTCATCTATGATGAGGATCTTTTTGCTCATACATCCTTTTTCTTGGGCAGTTTCACGATCACGTTCGTACCCTTTCCAGGGCCGCTCTCAATACGGATATAGCCATTATGGAAGTTGATTATCTGCCGGCATACGGAAAGCCCAAGGCCTACGCCCTTGGCTTTTGTGGTGAAGAACGGGTCGAAAACTTTCTCCAGCAGCTCCTCCCTTATCCCTTCGCCGTTATCTTTAAAGCTGATATTGACAAGATCGGTTTCATCTTCCGAAGTGACCGTTATCTGGCCCTTTTCCTGAGGGACGGCGTCGTAGGCGTTATTCAGTATGTTATTAAAGACTTCCTTGATCTGCAGCGGGTCGGCCTCAATAAATACTCCCTTAAGAGTTTCGAAATTTCTCATTACCGGCACGTCTTTCTTGCGTTTTTCTTCCATGGCCGCGATAGATTCTTCGAGGAGGTTGAAGATATCTACCTTTTCGTAATGAGGCGGCTTCAGGCGCGAATAAAATAAAAGATTATTTATGATCTGGTCGCTTTCAGCTATTTTCTTATCGATGTTGACGAGGTGGCTCTCCAATTCCGGATTTTTGGCTTTTCTTTTGATATTGTGGGCCGCCATGCTGATCGCCGCCAAAGGGTTACGCAACTCATGAGCGACAGTGGCAGCCAATACCCCGATGTCAGAAAGGCGTTTGGCCCGCTCCAGTTCGATCTGCGCCTCGAACAACTCCCTGGTTCTTTCCTGGACCATCTTTTCGAAGAGTTCCTTGTCTTCTTTTAAGGAATCCTCGGCTTTTTTCCTATCGGTGATATCCGAAGAGATCCCCGCCACCGCGTATATGCGCTTACGCGAGTCAAACAAGGGGAATTTCGAGGAAAGAAAAGTTGTCGTACGGCCTTTAAAATCCGCCTGCTCTTCAAACTGCATCGGAGAGCGTTTTTTTATGACCTGCTGGTCATTCGCGTCGTGATTCCTGGCGAATTCCGGGGGCATGACCTCCTCCCTTCTTTTCCCAATTAATTCCTCCGGCCTCACACCCACGGTCTCGGCTACAGCCTTATTGGCGATCAAAAACCGCCTTTCAAGGTCCAGGATATATATCAAATGCGGGGTATTATCGATAATGCTTTGTAAGAGATCACGGCTGGCAGCCAGCGCATCTTCCGCTTTGGCGTGCTCGATACGCAGCCTTATGGCCGTGATCCCATACGCCATGTCATCGGACAATTCGGAAAGTAATTGTACTTCCTGTTCGGAGAACGGGTCAGCCTCTCTGGAATAAATGTTTATCGCGCCTAGTACCTTATTAGCTGAGATCAAAGGCAGGGCGATCGAAGAGGCATAGCCTCTTTTTAACGCCTCTTCACGCCAAGGGGCGAAATTGGGATCTGTAAGAATATTTTTGCAGATATAAGGCCTGCGGCTGCGGATCGCCATGCCTGTCGGCCCCAAACCGCGCTCAGTTTCCAAGGCGATATTGACCGTCTTAAGATAATTTTCCTCGAAACCTGCCTGGGCCACCGGCCGCACTGCCTTTGCCTCATCTGTCCCGATGAACCCTACCCAAACCATAAAATGGCCGCAGTCCTGCACAATGATCTTGCAGATCTCTTCCAGGTATTTTAGCTCATCTTCCGCGCGCATCATCGCCTGGTTGGAGTCACTCATCGCCTTTAGTGTCCGGTTCAACTGCTTGAGTTTCTTTTCGGCCTTTTTCTGTTCGGTGACGTCATGGCACACAATTGTCGCGCTCAAAGGTTTACTTGATCCGTTGGTCGTAAAACTCACTTCCAAGGCCGCATCCAAGTAATGGCCGTCTTTGGCCCGCATCTTATATTCAACCAGCTTATCCGGTTCTTCTCCTTTAAGCCATTGCTTGATCCTTTTCTGGAAATGCTCCTGGCTTTCGGGATCCAGGATGCTCAATGGATCCAGCCCGACCAGCTCTTCCCTGCTAAAACCCAACATCTGGAGCATGGCATCATTTACAGAGATGAATCTTTTCTTCCTTAAATCTATCTCATAAATACCGGCGGGGGCGTATTTGACAAGTTCTCTATATTTGCGCTCGGCATCCTCCAGCGCCTTCTCTGACTTTTTACGCTCAGTCACATCGATGGTAACGGCCACGCCGCTTAATACCCTCCCCTGCGCGTCGTTTATAGGCGCCGCCGAGACCATGGAAAACCAGCGTTTACCGCTGGGAAGCAGGATCTCAAGCTCCACAGGGGGGATGACCCTGTTCTCTTTAATGGCGCGCTGTAGGGGCAGTTGCTGGCCGGCAATTTCCCTGCCGTCAATGAAATAGCGCACCTTCCGGCCCTTGGCGTTTTCATCCGGGGCTGATGCCGAAATATTATCCCGGGGCCCTGCCTCAAATTGAGAAAGAAAAGCGGCGTTACCCTTTATACTTTGACAAGTGGCGTCGTCGGTAAAACTGATCCCTACAGGCGTCGCCTCCATAAGCGTCTGAAGCCGCTGACGCGCCTCAAAAATGTCCCTTTCCGATTTTTTACGGTCGGTAATATCGCGCATGAACATAGCGATCAGGCCGCCCTCTCTCTCCAGGTATAAACAGGTTATATCCACATCATATACGGAACCGTCCTTGCGCCGGTGGCGGGATTCGAATCTCTCGTGTTTACTATCCGCTACTCTTTTTATATGCCGGAAGATCTGCCTGCCTGTTTCGATCGTCTCCAATTTACTCATCGGCATATGCGTCAATTCCTTGCGCGAGTAACCGGACATCCGGCAATAGGCATCGTTTACCTCGAGTATCTCTCCTTTCAGGTCATGGATTAAAATGCCATCGGAAGTAGTATCGAAAAGCGTGGAATACTTATCCGCGATTTCTTTTATCATCCCGTCGAGCTCTTTTTGCCTGGTGATATCGCGGAAAACACCCTGGATGATCGTCATCTTTTCCAGATGTACTACAGAAGATGATATCTGGGCGGTCTTGATCTTGCCCGTTCTTGTGATTATAGGAACCTCTTCCAAAGGCTCCTTGCCAAGAGCTTGCATTTGAAAGGCCTCTTTGGCTTTTGCAATCGCCTCCCGGGGATGGAGCGCGGAAAAATGGCTGCCGATCAATTTATCCTTTTGCATTTCAAATAAAGCTACAGCGGCGTTATTGGCCGCGACAAGGATCCCTGTTTTGACATCAGCCCATAAGATGGCATCCTGGGAGTTTTCAAAAGCCAAACGGAATTTTTTTTCGCTCTGCGACAGTTCGCGGGTACGCTCAAAAACTTTTCTTTCCAGTTCGTCGTGGGATTTCTGCAACTCCTCTTGCGCTTTTTTTATCTCGCTTAAATCGGTCAATACCAGGCAATATCCCGCATTCTCCAATTTTAAAGGGCTTGATGAAATAAGTACCGGCAGGGGAGTCTTCCGGTTTTTCTTAAGTAGGAACTCCTCCTGATTTACGCCTTTTCTTAATAACGACTTCACTTTGTCCCGGTTTTCCGGAAGGAACAGACCCAGGAAGGAATACCCGACGATCTTCTCGGAGGGCTTCCCGAACATCTTTACCAGGCTGCGATTGCAATAGGTTACCGTCATATCCAATGCCAGAGTCGCCGCGCCTTCGATCATGGTGTCTATAAGGATGCGGTAGGCATAGTCAGCGCCTTTTAAGGTGAAGACCTTCTGTTCATCGGTGACAAAAGCGTCTACGGAGCCGGATTTAATGGCGGCTAAGAGCTCTTCAGCTTCTTTAAGGCGGTTCTTAAGTTCTTCGTTTTCCTTTAAAAGGTTTCTCGGCGCTTCCATTTTCTGACCTTAGGTCCATTCCGACAAGTAATTTATCGGTATTTGACATGTCTCCCACGAATTTACGCAGCGGAGGAGGCAATTTTTTGACTAGTGTAGGCAAAGCCAGGATCTGCCCGTCCTTGGCGACAATGGGATTCTTGTAAATATCATAGATAGTAAGTTCATAGTTGCCCGGTAAATATTTGTCGCAAAGTTTTCTGATGTTTTGTATCGCCTTTTGCGACCGGGGCGATAAACCCGCGACATAAAGGCAAAGGGTATATTTGCCCGGCTTGCTCTTTTTAAGCCTTGCTTCCAATTGTTTTCTAATGCTATCTCTTGAATTGGTCATTTTTTATCCTTATTTAATGTTCAAGCCAACAAGGACTTTCTCCTTGTTGGAAAGATCGCCTATGATCTTCTTCAAAGGAGGCGGTAGCCTCCTTACCAGTGTGGGTATAGCCACGATCTGGTCTCCCGCGGCGAGCTTTGGGTTTTTAAGCAGGTCGATGATCTCGATAGTATATTCTCCTTTCAGATATTCTTCACATAACTTTTTAAGGTTGGAGAATGCTTCTATCGATTTGGGAGTTGCCCCGGCTACGTAGAGCCTGAGGTTCCATATTTTTTTCTTAGTTTTATTTTTCATCTTCATCCCTTTTCTGACCCTGAATGCGCCGCAGCGATAATCCGTTGCTGGAAATAACCAGGTCCATCGTCTCATGAGAATGGTTAAGGCCTCTTGCCTTTAAAATGTGGATCCTGCGCTTTTTGCTGTTGCCCTCATCGACCATATTGAGCTTGATCCAGACATCACAGAGACTGGAGATCCCTATCTCCGTAGCTTCCTGTTTATAGCCGACGATGGTCAAATCGGTCAGCAAAAACGTTATACCTCTATTCTTCCCGTAATCCATGAGCCTGGCGAGCATGGCTTTTGCCTCTTCCAATGTCCCGGCTTCCAGGAACGTAGTGATCGGGTCCATGATCACCACATCCGGCTTGAATTTATTGATCGCGTCATGCGCCGACACAAGATGCATCTCCAGGCCGAAGAAGCTTCCCCGGTGAGAGGCAAAGAGTAAAAGCCCTTTGTCGGCCCATTTTTTAAGGTCAAGGCCGATGCTTTTCATATTCCGCATGATCTGCTGCTCGGATTCCTCAAAGCTTAAGAAGAGCGCGCGCTTTCCGCTTCTGCAGATTGAATCCGCGAACTGCGCCCCTACGCTTGTCTTCCCGCTTCCGGCTGAACCCGATACAAGCACAGCGTTGCCGCGATAGTATCCTTTATTCTCCAGCATCTGGTCTAATT
>JAQUPI010000013.1:7161-36713 GCA_028716705.1 Candidatus Omnitrophota bacterium
TTCCTTAATACCGGTGGAGACCCTTTCGTTATAAGCGTTGCTGCCTAATAGAACCGATGTAATGGGGAATATAGACAGCCCCTTGCTGGTTATTAGGAACGGAAATTCATTAGTCCCGTGCCTGGAACCGCGGTATTTTATGATCTTGAGCCTGCGGGTCGCTCTCTGTTCGTTCACCCTGTGGTCAAGGATGATCACGCAGTCAGCGACGTATTCCTCCAGGCCGTGCTTGGTAAGCGCGTTCTCCCCTTTTTCTCCGGTAATTACAGCGGTAACTTTTTTGTCTTTTAGCCAGCGGAAGAGCCGCCTTAATTCCGCCCGGAGTATGGATTCATTGGTAAAACCCGAGAACAAGGCTTCAATAGTATCAAGGACCACCCTTTTGGCCCCAACCGAGTTGATCGCGCTCTCCAGGCGCACGAACAAACCCTCAAGGTCGTATTCCCCTGTTTCTTCGATATCGTTCCTTTCGATATAAACATGGTCAACGGCGATCTTCTTTTGCTTTATAAGCGCGTCCAGGTCAAATCCCAGGGAAGAAAAATTTTCGATAAGTTCTTTTTCTTTCTCTTCGAAGGCCATAAAAACACCGGGTTCACCAAATTCTGTGGCGCCGCGGTAAAGGAATTCCATGGCTAAAAGCGTCTTGCCGCATCCGGCTCCTCCGCAGAGCAGGGTAGGCCGCGCTTTTGGCAGTCCGCCGTAAGTGATCTCGTCTAAACCCTGGATCCCAGTGGGGCACTTCTGCAGATCGGAGATCTTCTCCGATACCTGCTTTGATCGAGTCATTACGCACCTCCTTTTAATTCACCTGAAGCCGCTTAACCTTTTGCAGTACAAGCACTTCTTTCTATATTATTGCAAATATTTATTCAGTGCAAGATTTTTTTCTTGCCGGAAGGCGGCTACGCGGATTTTTCCTGTTCATAGTTTACGGCTCTTATGGGGTAGGGTATTACGATGCCCTCTTTGGCATAGCGCTCGTGCAGCCTTTTGATAAATTCGTGCTTTATCAGGTATTGATCGACGAACTCCCTCGCGCGCAGGATCACCGTAAAGTTTACGCTGAAATCGGAAAACGTATGGTAACGGATAAAAGGTTCGAACCCCGGGATCCCTCCCGCTACTTCCTTCATCACCTGCCCTGCCACCTCGCAGGTTACCTTTTCAACGGTCTTTAAATCGCTCTTGTAATGCACTCCCAGGTTCACTAATACCGCCATTTCCTTGTCAGGCAGGTAATAATTAACGATTATGGCCTTGGTCAATTTTTCATTAGGCACCAGGACCACATTATTAGGAAGCATCTTGATCTTCGCGGCGCGCCAGTTTATATCGGTAACGTACCCCTCTTCCCCGGTCTCCAGCTTTATATAATCCCCGACGCGGATCTGCCTGGAGGCGATGATGTAAAAACCGGAAAAAAGGTTAGAAAGCGTGTCTTGCAGCGCCAGCGCGACAGCAAGGCCTCCGACTCCCAGGGTAGCGAGGATCGGCGTTATGGAAATACCCAGGCTGTTTAAGATTATCAAGATCCCTATGCCGAAAACTATGATCCGGCTTATATTCTGGGTAAGCGAGGTCACCGGTAAAGCAGTCTCAATTCTCGCGGAATAAATTTGTATAAGTTTCGCGGATATATTCGCCAGGACCAATGTGGCCGAAGTAACGCCTAATACAAGCAAGACTTTTCCCGCGATATTAACCAGATTTTCAGGTATATTCGAAACCTTTAAAGCGAAATATATACCCAGCATCAGGCTCCAGATAATGAACGGCCCTCTGGCCGCGTCCATGACAATGCCTATCTTGGACCCGGGATCCCGGGCCAGGCGGGAAAGACGGCTAAGGATTACCCTTCTCATAAAGATCCCAAAGAACAGGGTAATTAAGAAGGTAATGAATGGCACTGCGATCTCGGCTATCTTCTGGGTGGTGTTTATTGCGTTAAAATCCATCGCGCTCTCCTTTCTGAATATATGAATTATTATACCTTAATATTCAGGAGTAGAAACGCTTTTTTATTTATTTCTTATTTTTCTTATAGGTATATAATATATTCATGAGAATATTCAGGGAAAGCGCGTTCTTAAATAATATCAAGATAGCGGTTTATCTGCTTTTAACGGCGTGCTCCGTGTTTGTGCTGATCCGCTTCGTGGACCTGGTCCCTAAAGTTGACGAGAATTTCTTCTTTTCCACCAGCGACCCGCAATTCCAGGAAGAAAGGCGCATATCCGAGCATTTTACGCGAAAAGACACCCAGGTCATCATCAACGCGCAGGGAAAGATAAATTCTCCGGCATATGCGCGGCGGGTACTCTCTTTGGGCCAAAAATTAAGGCCCATTCCCGGGGTCATCACTATTTTAAGCATAACCGAGGGCCCCAAGAATATCAAAGAGGCGCTGGAAAGCCCATTTTGGAAACGGGTATTAGTCTCGGAGAACAGGCGCTCGTCCAATATCATAGTAGTCATTGATGAGACCCGCTCGGAAGAAGCCATTCCGCGGATCGAGGAGCGGGTAAAAGAATTCGACGCCCCGTCTTTCCACCTGCGTATATCCGGCTCCCCCTATATCGCGGAATTGATCCAGCGTAATTTAGGCCGCGACTTCAAAACCTTCAGCCTGCTCGCTTTTATCCTTTTCGGGATAATTATTCTCGTTATCTTCCGCTCCATAAGCATTTTGACCGGCGCGCTGATAAGCTGCCTGAACGCGGCGGTATGGACATTAATGGCCACAAATCTCCTGCGGATCAATATAGGCATACTTACCGCGAACCTGGTAACGGTCATTTTCGTCCTCACCTTGGAACACGTGATATTCATTACATTCAATTTTCTGCGCCTTCCGCCCGGGAAGATCTGCGGCGAAACTGTACGGGAAGCGGTAAAATATACTTTTTCCCCTTCTTTCTGGAGCATGGCCACTACGGTTTTTGGATTTCTCTGCTTGTTGATCGTGCCCGCGAAACCGCTCAGGGAATTGGGTGCTTCGGGAGCCGTAGGGACAGCGATGTCCATGCTCGCCGCTTATCTTATCTTCCCCGCATTCTTAAAAAAGAGCTCTAAATGCAGGGAGCGCCCCTTACCGCTCCGCGAGAATGGAAATTTCATTTACAGGAAACTAAGAGGCAGGGAAAAATACGTACTCATGCTTATTCTGACTTTAATAATCCTCTCCTGTTTTGGGCTTTCGTCGGTCAAACTTGACCCTTCTTTGCTTTCATATTTTAAGCCGAGCAGCGAGATCTCGAAAGGGTTGACCTACATCGACCATAACGGGGGAAGCAGCCCATTGATCGTTGTTGTGCGCCTTAAAACCGGGGAAAGGCTGGACACAACCAAAGCGTACAAGAAATTATGGGAATTACAATGCTCGCTGGAAAACCACGAAGCTACCGGGACAGTGCTTTCTCTGCCCGTGTTAATGTCCCACGCCCGGAGAAATCCCATAGCCTTCTTTTTAACCTGGGATTGGCTCTTGCAGATCCTGGAGAACCCGAAATATCATGAGATCGCCAAGAGTTTTGTCAGCGATGACCGGCAATACGGGTTATTTCTTTTGCGCATGAAAGAGTATAACCGGCAAAGCACCCGGCTTGAGATCATCGATCGATTGAAGGAGATCGTCCGCGAAAACGGATTTGAGCCGGAAACCGTGGGCGGGATCTACGCTTTACAGGGGCATATGTCAAAACTAGTCGCTTCCAGCTTGATTTATGGACTGGCGAGCCTGCTGTTTGTCTTTTTTGTTATAAACTGCCTGCTGTCAAGGTCGTTACGGGTAGGCACGGCGATGACCATAAGCATCCTTGCCATACCTTTTACCGTACTGGGAATCACCGGCTGGGCGAAGATACCATTGGATATAATCGCCGCTCCCGCCATTAATGTGGCTATAGGCATCGGCATAGATTCCATGATACATATGGTAAAATATTGGAGGCTGGTCAGGCAAGGCCAAGACCGGCCTAAAGACGCCTGGGAAACGGTAAGGAACCGCCTCTCCGGCCCTATTCTAAACGCCATGCTCATCTTTTCTCTCGGCTTCGGCATATTCCTTTTTTCTCAATTCCCGCCCTCCCAGCGTTTTGGAGGGGTGATCGTCCTCGGCGTCTTTTTAGCGGCGGCCATCTCCCTCTTCCTTATGCCTTCCCTTGCGGGAAGGCCGGTAGAAAAAAGTCAAAAATAAGTAGCATTAAGTCAATTGAGTCTTGCCGGTCAATGCTATCATATCCGTATGTTGCATTATATTGCCTGGGCGCTGGTTGCCCTCCTCTACTCTCCCATTTTCGTCCAATTATACCGTTCGCGGTGGGAAACAATAGACTATACCCATGCCTATTTTATCCTTCCTGTTTCCTTGTGGCTGATCTGGCGTAAACGCAAATTATTGCCTCGGTTGATACAAAAAGCGCCTTCGCCTATAGCGAAGGAATGGCCATTGCTGATCACCATAATTTTCGCCCTGATAATTTTCCTTTTCGGCTATAAGCAGGAGTACTTGCTGATCTCCACTTTTTCGCTGATCCCCCTGCTTCTTGGGATAACCGCTTTCCTGTACGGCGCGAAGTTAGTCAGGGCCGTAACCTTCCCCATCCTTTACCTGTTATTGCTTGTCCCTCCGCCATTGGGGATCCTGGATAAGATCACGCTTCCAATGCGTTATTGGAATTCGGTGGCCGTGGAATGGCTTTTAAAAAACGCGCACTATCCCATTTTAAGGGACGGCCTCTTACTGAAGATAGGAGAGCACCAGATCTATATGGGTGCCCCTTGCAGCGGATTTCGTTCACTGATCACTATGATCGCTTTAGGCATCGCGTATGTGTATGTCTCTTCCGGGCCGTTTAAGAAAAAGGCCGCTCTTATAGCCTGCATTATCCCTTTTGCCGCTCTTGGCAATCTGGCCAGGGTCATTTCGGTTTGCGTAGGTACATATAGCTTCGGCGAATCCGTAGGCCACAAGATCCACGATATTTCCGGTTATGTGGTATTCGCCGGGCTCATCTTATCCCTGATAGGCCTGGAATATTTATTGGAGAACGGAAAAAATGCAAAAAACACGCTTGGCGGTGGTTATCACACTGGTTGCGGCCACCCTGGCAATAAGCTTTCTCGCGCCCAAAGTAAAATATAAAAGCACGGACTTTCTTTCCAGGATCAACGTCCCTTTCTGGCTCGAGGACTGGCAAAGCCGCGATATATCCTACCAGCTTGACCTGGATGATCCCACATACGGTTTCGCGGGCAATGTGTTCGCCCGGCTCTATAATAACCGCTACGGGGAAAATCTGGCCTTCCTTATTCTGGACGCCGGGAATTTCCATAATCCCAAAGTCTGCTTCGGGGCATCCGGTTACACCATGAAAGAGCTGCCCGACCTGGAACTGACCGTTGCCGGCAACCGCCGCCTTGAGGCAAAAACCATTTACGCCGGAAAGGGCGGAGAAGGGTATTTATTGGTATATTGGATCTGCATAAATAAAGAAGTCGTTGACTGGACCAAGCAAAAGGCTATCCAGCTCTGGTACTCCATGTTCAATAAGAAAAAGGTAGGGCTGATGGCCAGGCTGGATATACCTTCTTCGGAAGATAATATCAACGGTTCCCTCAAACTCGCCCGTGAATTTATCGAAGATATTTCAGGCCGTATCCCCCAGGAAGAATCCGCTTATATTTTCGGAAAATAAAAGGCACATCTAAAAAGATGTGCCTTTTCCCTCGAAAGAAGGTTAAACGCGGCAAATACTTAAGGAATGGCCTGGAATTCGTAAGCGCCGATGTCGAATCCGTTGCCGCTGGGCCTTATGTAGCCCAGGTAATCGTTGGTTACGGCCAAGAGGCTTGTTCCTTTGTCCCGTAACGGCGAATTAGCGGATAATGAGTAATCGGCGTTCAAAAGGGGATTGGCGGTTATAGAGTGTTTATCCTGCCCTGTCGCGGTCCTCCAGGAGGTTAGATCCAGATTATACCCGTATTTGTTGGATCCATGCCATACCATACGCAATAAACCGTCCGGGCTGTAAAAAGAATTGTAGTCGCTCTGGACCATGCCTGTATCTATCCGTAATAATTCCGTCCATACGCCGCTTTTCCCGAGCACGATATTATTCTTGAATACGTTGCCCGTGCCGTTATATTTCTGGAACCACATACCCTTTTTCGTCTTCGCGCCGGTTATAAGGGTGTTATTTAACCACTGATTATCGCGGCTGTTACCCATGGATGACATATTCTGCAGGTTATTTTCCGCGATGTTATTGCGGATGATGTTGTTATGCGAATTATAAGTCATTATACCGGTGCTGAAATTGCCGTAAACGAGGTTCCTCTCGATCACTGAATTAAAGACATCGTTACCTAACCATATTCCATGCCCTTTGACGGAATTGTAGGCCTTATTCCCACGGATAGTTATATTGTAAGGCGCGAAGGCGAGATTCGAGGAAGTGTTGTAAGCCTGGATATTATTACCGTGCGCTCCGAAGACGTTATTATTCTCCACCAATATGTCATGGGTCCCGCCCCCAATATTCACGTTGGCGGATTTTCCGGAGTTGGCGATAATGGAATTTCTTATAGATACAAATGTCGCCCAAGAGTTTGGGGGCGGCATTATCCTTACCGTGGGCTGGTCGTAGCGGTTCTCGTCGAAATAGCAGTTATCCACCGCTATATCAGTGCCGCCTCTTATATCCAGGGCGGATATGCCGTTCGCGTTCACCAATGCCTTAAGGTTATTTATCCTTAAATAGCTATTGCTGTTGGTATCTATCCTGATCAGCTGCGGAAGATTTCCCGTTCCGTAAGCGTCGAAGGTAATATAGTCTCCCGAAGCGCCGGATGAAGGGATGATCAAGCTTTCATTCCATATGTTTGCCCGCATTAAATAAATGCTCTCGCCCGCGAGGAACGTCTTCGCGTTTACCTTACCGACACTCTTCCATGCCTGTGCCCGGGAAGTGCCCACGCTGGCATCGCTTCCGTTTAAGGCATCCACGAAATAATTGGCTATAAGTTTTCCGGAACCGTTAACTATAGCCGAAGCGTACAGTTCATTAACGCCCATGCGCAGTGTGCCGGATGACATAGTCAGCGCGTTATCCAATATAATATCGGAGCCGGCGTTCCATGTCCCGGATCCGTTAAACTTTAAGTTGTAGTAATTGTTACCTGCCGCTAGCGATGGATACGTGCCGCTTCCCTTATATTCCACGGCGCTTAAGGGATTATTGATGATGTTACCGGTGATGCTCTCCGAGCCGAGTAGATAAAGCGTGCCGTTATTGGTGAGCCCGTTAACAGTGCCTAAGTTGAATCCGGCGAGGTTTAAGGATCTCTGTGGATTGATGGTCAAAGATTCCAGGCCCAGGACGTTAGTGTTCAATGTAGCGAAGCCGTCTATAGTCACCGTATCGTTGGCACCCGGTATAACGCCTGAGGACCACAGCGCCCTATCCAGCCAATTACCGGTACCGCTGAATATAAAATCCAGGATACCGCCAAAATCCCAACCGGCATTATTTCCTGAGTCAACGGAGTTATTCGCGGTTATGAGTTTGCCGGCGGCCTGGGAAGAGTCGCTTACATTTACATATTCTACCGTAGATACCGGCGCGTCCAGATACCAGGTTTGGCCTGGAGCGCTTGAGGATAATTCCAGGAGGCTGCCTTCCTGGCCTGAGACATTGAAGCCAGAGGCTATGGTGTGCGTGATGCCGCTTCCCGGAGCGAAGGATAATCTCTTAACGCCGTTGACCGCGTTAAGCGTATTCGCGTAAAGGGCATCGGTAAACTGGATGCCGGATGAGCTGGTATTGTTTATGGTTAAGGTGTTGAAGGCTGAAGCCTGCCCCCCTGTTTTGACCAGCTGCAAGGCATCGCCGTTTAAGATAACTTCCTGGGAATTCGCGTTAAAGATATTATCATTGGTCCAATTCCCGGAAACGCTGACGATACCCGATTCCGGAAGCAGGGTCAGGGACTTGCCTGGCAGAATGGTGAGGTTATGGAATAAATTCGTTCCCGAGCCGAGTATTTTAATGTAGCCGTTAACGTTGACCGTTGACAAATTACCGTTAAAAGTCCCGCTATTGGTCAGCCATCCGGAGATGTAAATAGCGCCTCCCGCAGGGCCGTTAAGTATCTTGCCGGGGTTGATATTGACGCTGGAAAAGGCTGTTGGCTGGGTCCCGCCTATGGTAGATTCCCCGTCAAAGATGACTCTCCCGGAGTTATTGGCGAAGCCGCCGTTATTCGTCCAGTTGCCCGCGATAGTAATGGTCTTTTTGTTAGCGGCTAAGGTATTACCCGCATCGATAAGCAGGTCTTTACCTATATTCAGGTCATTGGCCAAGGTCCAGCTGCCCGCCCCTTTAAGGCTGAGGTTATAATAGTTATCCCCCGCGGCTAATGACGCGTAGGTGCCGCTTCCCTTATATTCCACGGCGCTTAAGGGATTATTGATGATGTTACCGGTGATGCTCTCCGAGCCGAGTAGATAAAGCGTGCCGTTATTGGTGAGCCCGTTAACAGTGCCTAAGTTGAATCCGGCGAGGTTTAAGGATCTCTGTGGATTGATGGTCAAAGATTCCAGGCCCAGGACGTTAGTGTTCAATGTAGCGAAGCCGTCTATAGTCACCGTATCGTTGGCACCCGGTATAACGCCTGAGGACCACAGCGCCCTATCCAGCCAATTACCGGTACCGCTGAATATAAAATCCAGGATACCGCCAAAATCCCAACCGGCATTATTTCCTGAGTCAACGGAGTTATTCGCGGTTATGAGTTTGCCGGCGGCCTGGGAAGAGTCGCTTACATTTACATATTCTACCGTAGATACCGGCGCGTCCAGATACCAGGTTTGGCCTGGAGCGCTTGAGGATAATTCCAGGAGGCTGCCTTCCTGGCCTGAGACATTGAAGCCAGAGGCTATGGTGTGCGTGATGCCGCTTCCCGGAGCGAAGGATAATCTCTTAACGCCGTTGACCGCGTTAAGCGTATTCGCGTAAAGGGCATCGGTAAACTGGATGCCGGATGAGCTGGTATTGTTTATGGTTAAGGTGTTGAAGGCTGAAGCCTGCCCCCCTGTTTTGACCAGCTGCAAGGCATCGCCGTTTAAGATAACGGTCCCGGTACCTGCGTTGAATGTACCGTTATTTGTCCAATCTCCGGACAAAGCTATATTCTTATTATTGGCGGATAAAATATGCCCTGAATCAATGAGCAGATTACCGTGTATATTTACATCATCGGCTAAGGTCCAGCTTCCAGTCCCTTTAAAGGTCAGGTCGCAATAGCTGTTCCCCGCCGTCAAAGTAGAATAACTTCCGCTCCCCAAATATTCCACAGCGCTTGGGTGGTTGTTGGTAAGGCCGCCGGTGATCGTCTCCGGGCCCAGCAGGCGAAGCGTACCGTTGTTGATGATACCGTTAATAGTCCCGATATCAAACCCGGAAAGGTCAAGCGATCTTCCGGAGTTTATAGTCAACAAATTCAGGCCAAATACGTCCGAAGTCAGGGTAGCGATACCGTCGATAAGAACTATGGAGTCGGCTCCGGGTATTACCCCTGAAGACCAAAGAGAAGTATCCGACCAATTACCTGCACCGGTAAAAATATAATCGCCGGGCAGGGGATCGGGGTCAGGATCGGGCTCCGGATCCGGGGGTATTGCTCCGTATTCATAGGCGCCAATATCATAAGCTCCCCCGACAGGCCTGCTTGCGCCGGTGAAATCATCGGTGACATCTGACAGGGTTGCCCCCTTATTTATCGCGGGAGAATCCGGCGTTAGTTTAAAGTCAGCATCCAATAATGGGTCAGTAAGTAAGGAGTGCGCGTCCTGGCCCGTTGCAGACTTATAATTACTGAAAGTAGGATATAAGGTGGAATTCCCTGATTTGGCAAAATTAACATAGCTGCCTCCGTATATATTATTATCCAGTACGTACTTGGTCATGTTCGAAGGTACGCTGTAGCGGATGAAATAATGCGTGGTATTATAAAAAATATTGTTCTTTATCACCACGTCATAAACCGCGGGCAGCGTCCCCAGGCGCAGGTGCTTGCCGTCCGGGGTGGGCCTTTGATTATGAGACCATGCTCCTCCGGCATTAATTGAGGTGTTATTCTCGATCCTTATGCCGGTCAAAGTCCCGCCCGTACTGGTATTAAAGAGCTCAAAGGAGAACTCGCAATTCGAAAGTATGTTATTCCGGTAAATGATATTTTCCTGGCGTACTCCGGAGGCGGTCCCGTTGTATTGGTTGGTCACTCCCGCATCGTAGATGTTATCGATAATATTTCTTTCCACGATAATATCGCTGGCGTTGTTCCAGAATTGTATGCCGTTGCCTAATCTTACCGTCCTGCCGTCCTGAAACTGGTCTCCTCCTCCGATATAGGATATATGATTATCCCTTATGATCATATGGTGGTTGTTGACCCCCTCAATGCCCATATAACCGCCATACATAACATGCAGCTTTTCAATGATATTATAATTATCGGCGTTAATGATATTGCGCCTTAGGGCCGCCTCTATATTCGAGTAGACCGCCCCGGGATTACCGGAGGAATACATCACTACCGCGTCATTTGCCCGGTCATACCAGAAATCTCCCTGCGCCTTCAAATCCGCCTGCGACCATTTCTTAAAACCTACTCCGCTTTCATTATTGAAGATCAGGTTTCCGACATCTATGGTCAGGGAGGAATTACTGTTCTTCCAGAGATTACCCCCTAAAGAGACCCATTCCGGATCGTTGTTCAGGTTGATCGAACCTAAAAGCTTGGGGCCGTCCCCTGTGCCGTAAGCAGTATAGGTAATATACCCCGAGGCATCCCCGGAATCGGCGATCAACTGCTCTCTCCAGGTTCCGCTGCGGTTAAATTTGATCGTATCCGTAGGTTTAAAGCTGGCGGAATTGACCCTGCTTATGGATTTCCAGGGGATCTCCGGAGAAGTGCCTGGCTTAGAATCGTTGCCTGAAAGAGAATCCACATAATAATTAGCGCCCTTCAACGTACCGCTGTTAATTATGCTTCCCGTGTTAAGGTCATTGGAGTTCATATTCAAAACAGAGGAACTTATATTAGTCGTACCCGTAAGGGAGATCTTGTTATTCGCCGTATACATCGGGTTCGAACCTGCTTTTGACGGCTGTAACGTGAAATTGGCTAATCCGGTTATCGACCTCAAGGCGGAACCCTGGGAAGCCTTCAACGTTAAATTATTCCCCGCGCCGATAATGGATGAACCCGGATTCATGGTAAAAGCGCCGGTCCCGTCAGCATCATAATCAGCCCAGAACACAGTATCCCCGATAAGGCTGATTACCGCATTATCCTTAATGATGATGTTGTCGCTATCCGTATATGTTCCGCTGTAACTTCCGGTGTCATGGATCACGGCGTTATCCAGGTTATCATATTCGGCATAGCCGGCCTCGAAGACACCGCCCGTAAGGAATGAAGCTCCTTTTTCAAATAACGATCTTGCCTTTAATTCTCCAAGGCTTTCGATCGCGCCGCCGGCATCCAAATGTATCGTATCGGCCGCCAGCGAACCTTTGGAGCGTATTGAACCGCTTGATACTATCCTGATCTCTCCATTATGGTTTTCCAGGACATCCGCCTTGACCACGCCCTCAAGATTAATGGCGTGATCGAACAAGCCGGCGGCGCTTTCCGCTTTTAGCAGGACCGCCCCGCCAGGAGCGGAAATGGTCCCTGTATTTTTGATCTGGGAGCTCACCGGTTTTCCGTTCACATCGTAGACCTCTTCCGCGGTTGCCTGATCGATCGCGACCGAGACCAGGCCTTCTCCTCCGATATCAAGGGTAACCATATCCCCGGCTGCCATGGCGATCTTACCTAAAGGGGCGATGATGTTGCCCTTATTTTCTATGGCGCCGGCGATGAACGCGCCGAACCCGCCTTTTTGCAGGTTTATAGTGCCCTCATTCAACAAGAGCGCGTCCGCGTCCTTGGATGAGCGCTTAAAGACATAATTAGAATTTAAAAAATCGGCATTGGCTATATCCCTTGTGGAAGCGACAAGGCCTTGCGCGATGATATTCGCTGTTGCCCCGAAATTGATCCCGGCTTCATTGACCAAAAAGACAATGCCGTTACTGGTTATCTTTCCCAATATGCTGCTCATCGTACCGCCGGTTACCCGGTTTAATATCTGGTTTCCGGCACTAGCCATATTAAAGACCACGGATTCATTGCCCGCGATATTGAATGACTTGTAGTTTACGATGGATTTATCCGAAGCGTTGACTTGGACAGTACCGGGGTCGATGTTCACAAACTCCACGTCCCCTGAAACTACCTGCTCCACCTCAGGCAGAGCGAAAACATCAGCGCTTAAACCCAACGAGATCAAAGCCGCGATCCCAAAAGCCGTATTCCTGATTGTCTTCTTAATTTTCTTCATCTTCCCTTTCCAATAAAAAACCTGCGTCCGGAAGATTTTATATCTTCCAAACGCAGGCACATAAAACCAGAGTCCAAAAAAAGCCCCATACCCGATGTTGCTGGATATGGGGCTTTGAAGAGATTAGAGTTATTTATATATTAAAAAGCCCCCACCCTGCCGACTTCAGCAGAAGATATGGGGGCACTCTAAAGTACTCTTTGATTCTTGACTTCGGCAACTGGCTGCCATTACCCATTAAAAGGTTTTAGGCCCTGTAGTTTTGTGCCCCATCCTTTCGGATAGTTTACCGTTTTATCGGTCCACTATTATTAATAGCGCTTAAAGAACCATGAACATTAAAACCAAAAAAAGTATAACATGAAAACGACCCGTGTCAAGGGGCGGGGGGGAAAAATTTTATGGGATCCGCGCGCAGGTTTCTTTACCTATATATAGGCCTTTGTAAATTTCCAGGATGCGCCCGGCGATAACATCCCAGTTATACCTTTCATTGAGCCTGGTTAACTGCGCTTCTTTTTCGCTCTGGCTCAAGGGAGCGTTTATGAATTTATTTATCTTCTCCCCTATCTGCCCTATATCCCCGGGAGTAAAAAAACGCTCGTCAGTCAGGGGCGCTTCCTTATTCGCCGGGATATCGCTGGCTATGCAGGAGAGCCCGAAACTTAGCGCTTCTAATAAAGCTATGGGCAAACCCTCATAATAAGAAGGCAGGACAAATAACCCCGCGTGGCTGTATAATTCCCGCAGCGGCAGGCCGCTCAGGAAACCGGCCAGGATGACCCCGGGATTTTCCGCCGCTTCTTTTTTTAGTTTGCGGCTGTATCCATCCTCATGGTCTGCCCTTCCCGCTATTACCAGCTTTAGGTCATCGCGGTTTAATCTTCTAAACGCGCCGATAAGGTCGATGAACCCTTTCTCGGGCACGAACCTTCCCACAGTCAAAAGGTATCTCCCTTTTGACAATCCCAGCCGATTCAGTATGCCGCTGCTCTCGGCCATCTTTGGGATATTCACGCCGTTTGGCACAAAAGAGATCTTTCTCTTGTATTTCCTTATGAGCCTGCGCGCGTTGCTCTTTGAAACGGATATGACCGCATCCGCGAAAGAGACGCCTAAATATTCTCCCAGCAATAGGGCGTATTTGGCCAAACCCTTCCATTTATCCCTGAGATGCTCAGCCCCATGGCTGGTCATGACCACTTTCATCCCCAACAGCTTCGCCAGAGGGACGCACAACGCCGGTCCGCTGGCATGAATATGGACTATATCCGCTTTTATCCGGCTGGCGCGCAGAACGCCCTTAAAGGTATGGAATAAAGCTTCGAGGAACTTGTTCTTAGGGCAGGTTAACGCTGCCAGGTCAACTCCATTAAATCTTTTTAATGAAGGGTCGGCCGCGTAAGCGGCACGTGTAAAGGCGGTAATTTTACAGCCTCCGGCCGCCAGCCTTGGGTATAAATTTTCGCAGTGCGCTTCTACTCCCCCCTGAACCGAAGGAAAACCACGGGTTCCAAGAACAGCGATTTTCATCGTTAAATACGCGTATTCGGCTCTTTGCCAAAGATAACCCTTATCTTGTTCGTTAAAACCCAGATTATGGGCTTGACCGGATGATGTATGATCGCGGGCGCGGCAGAACCTATCATCCAGCAGTTCTTATCGCATTCCTTAACCATCCGGCGCACTTGCCTTGTCCGGGAACCGTTCCAGATCTCTTCCCAGCTTTGGGCTTTCAGGTTTCCCATAGGCGCGGCCTTTTCCATTCCATTGCATGCCAGGATATTGCCGGCAGGGTCCAGGAAGAAACCGTTATCTCCCATTTCGCACGGCAAAAAGCGCTTTTTCCCGTAAATATAGTTTATCAGGCCGTAGTTGAAATACGCCCTGAACCATTCCTTGGCTTTTGAGGAATTTAATTGCCAGGCAATAAGCCTCCTGAATTCATCGGCTGCGGCCTCTTTATCCGCTATCTTATTGTCCCATTTATGGAAATAGTGGGAATTATGCACACAGGCAGTGGCGAATTCATACCCGTACTCCCTTGCCATTTCATATAAAGGCACGAGGTCCCGGCGGTTATCATCCTGTACGGTCATGGCAAAGCCTATATCCTTCATGCCCAACTCCCGCAATTTCTTCAATGTCTCCTGGGTCCTGAGATAGCCTTCGGGGATGCCCCGGATCTTGTCGTTGGATTCCTGCAGGCCTTCTATGCTTATCCTGATCCCGAGGTCCGGAAAAGTTTCGCATAAGCGTATGATCCTGCCCGTAAAAAACCCATTTGTGCTGATCACTATCCTCTTCGCCTTTTTCCTGAGTTCACCGATGATCTCCGGCAGGTCCAGCCTGATGAACGGCTCGCCTCCGGTAACATTGGCGAAATACATCTGGGGGAGTTTTTCTATTAACTGGGGGCTTATTTCTTCTTTTGGCTTTGAAGGAAAATGCCATACTCCGCACATGTTGCAGCGCGCGTTACAGCGGTAGGTCACGATGATAGAACCGTGCAATTTCGGCTTCATAGAAATGGGATCCAAATCCGGCCGCGAAGCTTTGAGGATCGGTATCGGCTGTTTTTTAACGGGTGACGGTGTGCTGGTCACACCGCTTAGCGCGCCGGCCGGGCTGCCGCGGCAATAAAACATCCGCGCCCAGCAGGCCAGCAGAGACCGTAAGCCGGTCCGGGCGGTTGCCATGCGGCCGGCTGGTTAATCCCGCTAAAACGTCGATGTTATAATAATCGTAAGGTTTCGGCTTCATTCTTTCCTGATCTCAATGGCGGTAACCGAATGCGGCTCAAAGGTGAATGTGAAAGGGCTGCCGTCTATCCTTAACCTCTTACGGGTAACTTTTACGTTATCATGGTCCATCTCATTTGTGGCTTCGATCCCGGGGCCATTCAACACCCAGGCGTCGCATTTATTTTTGTTCGGAAAATTTTTCAGGTATATGTTCGCCGTAACCGGCTTATCCATTCTTTTATTGATGACCATAAGATAGATTTTTTTGTTTTTTTTATCCTTACTCGCGGTTACCGAAAGGTAATGGACCAGGCCTTTTTTTGAGGCAAAGCCATCCGATGAGGAAACTTCGCTTTTTAACAGAATTTGGCCAAAATGCTCTTTATATAAATTGAAAACATAAAAATTAGGCCGTTTATAGTACTTATTAAGCAAGGTCTTCGCCGTCCCGTCAAAACCATTGGCCACCATCCCCATGTAGCTGTTGCAATACTGCCAGTAAGTGGAAAAGGAAACATTGTTCTGCGGATTCAAGAAAAATGATATCAATTCAGCGTTTAGCAAGGCGCTGCCCAGCGTATGCCGAAAGGGGATCGATTTATGCCCGGGAAAAAGCGAATTGAATTCGGTGACCGCAAGCGGGATCTTCCTTCCGGCTGACCTTTCCAGCTGCCCGCTTACCTGGTTTAAGCGCTTTTGTTTTGCCGCGAGGACGATGAAAGTTTCCCTGAACGCTTCCTCGGGAGCCGCCGCCCTAATTTCTTTATTATCCAGCCAGCACTTTGCGTAAAAATGCAGGCTCCCGAAATCGCACTTTTCCTTGATCAAAGACAGGACCCTGTTATTCCATTTGTCTTCGCCAAGGACAACCCCTACCTGTATATCAGGCTCAGCGCTTTTAACGGCGTTATAGTAGCGCAGGTATTTTTGGGCGTACCATGCGGGGCTTACTGAACGGATAAACCTATGGTCGCCATGCCAGGTCTCATTACCGACCTCGAAAAATATAGGCTGGGCGCTGTACCCTTTGAAATAAGATTTGACGTACCGCGCCAGGTTCCGGACGTCATTCTCGTCTCCCTCAAATTCGCTCAAAGTGATCACCGTGACAGCGTTCAATTCCTTGCAGGTGAACAGGAACTCGTTCAATCCGTATAAAAAAGAGTTCCTCTTTTTGTCTATGGTATCTTTCCAGTTATAGTGATGCGCGCCGCATCCGCCCGGGAACCTAAGCACGGTAGCCCCGGCTTTCCTGATCAAAGACATCGCCTCCCGGGCGGGCGCCTTGGCGTCAGGGTCCCATATACCGGAGCCGAAATTCGAATGCCCGGCGTAGCCCGTCTTCATCCGTTTGTAGGAACCCGGGTCGTAACCGGTCAGGTTTACCCCGAAAATGTTTTTATTTACCGGGCCCTTCTCCTGGTCGAAAATTATGATAGCTTCTTCGGCAAAACATAAAGAGAAAGAAAAAATGATAAACAGCGCGAAAACCGATATTTTAAGTTTCATGGGAATGACAGGCGATAGCCCCCTCGTATACTCTCATTAGCCGTTCATAATGTGATTCCGGGTTAAATTTTGACTCAACCAGCCTTCTGGCTTCCATGCCGAGAAGGCGCCTTTTTTTGGCGTCGCGCAGGACTTTCATGATCTTGCCTTTCAGGTCTTCCGCGTCCCCCGGCCTGAATGTAAAGCCTGTCTTGCCTTCAATGACCAATTCCGGCAGTCCCCCGATCCTTGACGCGATCACCGGCTTTCCCCAGGCAAAACTTTCGATCACTGACTTCGGGTTGTTTTCATAACATTCTGAAGGTATGACCACGGCGGCTACTTTGCTTACTTCTTCTTGCATCTGCGAAAAGGACTTATACCCCAAAAAACGCACATTTTTTATTTTTCTGGCCCTGGCCTGCTCTTCGAGAACCGGCCTCATTGGGCCGTCCCCGATGATCCTCAGATCGGCATCCAGGTTTTTTACCGCCCGCAGCAAAGTTAATAACCCTTTTTCCGCGGAAAGCCTGCCGATATAAGCGATCTTGTTCCTGGCGCCTTCGTAGGCGGGCTTAAAATCCGGCAGATTGACGAAATTCGGAAGGTAGTCTATCGGGATAGGGAACCCCATTTCCCTCAATTTGTTTTTCAGGAAAATGCTGGGTGAGATAAACGCGTCGATAGAATGGTATATCTTAAGGAATTTATGATGCAGGTACATCTCGACCGTGCTCAGTAAACTCTTTGCCAGGGAACCCTTGACGCATCTTTGCAAGAAACAATGAAAATAATTCCTCCCCTTGCACCTTTCGCAAACCCGGTTACCGGATAACATGGAATAAGACCCGCAAACCATTTTGAAATCGTGCAGTGTCATGACTGCCGGTATGTTGCGGTCGCGCAATACATGCAATATTGAAGGGGAAATCTGATGCGCGAAATTATGCAAGTGGACAAGGTCCGGCTTGGCCCGCCTAATAACATTTTCCAGCCTTGACTTGGCCTCCAGGGAATAAAGCATATTCAGGGAGATCCGGATTTTTTTAGCAAGCGGATATTCGTGGTTAAGGTCGACAAAGGGCACAAAATACTCGCCATAGCCGGATTCCGGGTTTTCGGGATGGCTCATCCCCCAAAAGGAAACATCATGCCCTTTTTTACGCAAAAGGTCCCCTGTCTCCAGGGTAACGATGGCATCGCCGCCTTTGCGGTACAGGAATTTATTAATTAATAGTATTCTCATAATAAATAGCTTGCGCCCATGATCCGGGTCGGCAGCCTCGTCAAAACTTTAAAGAAAATATCCGGCAGGCCGGTTACATGATCCTTATTTTCAAAAATAGTTTCAAACAGGCGTTTCAAAGATAAAAACCAATAGGCGTTCATCAGGCTCCTTGTCCGTAGCGGGCTGCCGCGCCTTTTTAATACGATGCGCATCCTGGATGCCGCGTCTTGCAGCTTTGACCTTATTTCTTCCGGAGACTGGGATTCAAGGACTTCGAAGGGGCTGGCCTGCGTTGTAACCAGCTCGCCGCAATTGACCAGGATTTCCCTGGCCTGGCCGGTGCGCGCGATCACAAAAGAAAGCCCCGGCTGGTTTTCCGCTCCGGAGGTATATTTTTTTAACCAGGGGTCTCCCACGGATATATCCGCGTCCCTCGCGAAAGGGTCATAACAAAAAAGGCAGCTGTCAGGCGAAAAAAGGTGCCATTTCCACGGGAAAGAGTATATCGCGCAACTCCGGTTGTCCTGCCTGTACTCTTTTCCGCAGACGCGCATCGAGGTCTCCCCGGGCCAGCCGCTGCCCCTGTACCGCGCGAACGCCACGTCAGGAAGGCTGAAGTTCCTGTTTCTTGTCAGCCGTGATAATAAATACCCGGTAAAACGCAGGTCTTTGCTTTTCTTGCAAAAAATCCCGATGGTAATTATCTCCTTTTGGCTTAAAGCCGGTATCAGGGCTTTCGCTTTTTTTACCGCACGGATGTGGCATGGCAGCCCGACAAATATCATCCTATCCACAGACGGGTCCTGCGCTGCTTGCTTCAGGGCGCCTTCCATAAAGACAGGCGAGTATTTTGAGGCCGCCAGGCCCTTGAGCGATTCAGGGGTGCGGAAAAGCCTGAAGACCGGTTTTAAAGGGAAGCTGGGGTTCTCCCCTACCGCCAGCGCTGCCGAAACACGCCCGCTTTTAAGGCAGCTATGGAGAAGGCCGCTGACAACACCTCCCGATGAAGAGCGCGAACGCCGCTCGCTGTCAACGTGGTAACCAAGATAAGTACCCAGCGCCTTACCCATGACGGAAAGGCGGTCTTTCTCCAGCATTTTCAGGCGTTCTTTAAACTGAAACGCTTCCACGGGGCAGATTTTATGGCATAGCAAGCAACCGTTGCATTTATTTTTATCTATGCGCGGGAGGAAAAAACCATACCTGTCCTCGTTGTTAGCTATGGCCTGGCGAGGGCATACCTCCGAACATACGCCGCAATGCGCGCATAACTGGTCCACGACATCAAGGTTTTCCGTGATCATTTATCGTTATGTCTTTAAGATCCGCTGATAAGGTATTATGGACGCGGCTTCCTAAAATGGCTATCTGCCGTTGCAGATGAGGGCGCAATCTTTCCTTGTACAAGCATAGATCGTCCATCAATGAGCGTAGTACCCCAAAATCCAATTCTCCTATATCCAAAGAGTAATACTCCAATCCCAATAATTTCATGTATTCGTAAAGCTTGAACTGATAGTTTATGGCGATCGTAGGCACGAAAGCGCTGGTTGCCAGGATACAGGCATGCATGCGTGTGGCGATGAAAATATCCATTAAGCCGCAGAGGCCTTTGATTTCAGCCGGGGTGTAAAGCGAGGTGACCAGCGAGGCCCGGGTTTTGTTCTTCATAAGCCCGTGGATCTCGGCTGCTGTGGCTATATCGTCCTCCCGGCAGCCGTGGACCTTTACGTTTGTCGGCATGAAAATAACGTGATAATCTTTCTCGCCTGACAGGTAATCGCATGCCTTCGCCATTATTTCTTTATATTGCGCGTAATTACCGTTTGACTTGAAATAACTCCACTTTAATGCCGAGACACCGGCGAACCTGACGCCTTGAGGGATCCCCTCCTTAAGCCGTATCCTGCTGATCGCCTCCGCCGGAGCGGTTTTCTGCAGCAAGGCCATATCGGGGACGAATTTAAACTTCCATTCGGGTATCTTCAGGCTTTTTAAAACATCAAGAGAACGTTTATCCCTTGTGTAAATACGGTCGCACAAAAGCAACGCTTTCCTGGCGAAGAACTTTGAGACAGAAAAATAAAACGGGCCGATAGTCTGCGGCAGCAAGATCAATTTTTTATTATAAGATTTGACCAGCCAAATAGAATACAAAGAAAAAGGCAGAGCCAAAAAGAAATTGTCATTTATGCGCTCGGCCCCAATGCCGAAAACCACGTCGCTTTCCCGGATCGCCTTAAGGGCCCGTTTTTTCTCCCTGCTCAGGGTATAAAAACCGCAGGGGGCGCGCAAGCGCGATATCCGCGAAAAAGCGTCCGCGGCCATCCAGAAAAGGTTAACGACAAACCACCAGGCCTGGGATAAACGGCCCTTATTCAAGGGTAAGATGAATATTTCGGAAAAGACCGGCAGCCCTGAGAATCTCCCGACCGCTTCTTTGTTTTGGGCTAAGATGGAAATGGAGGCGTCTTTAAAGGCGGACCTTACGATGTTACAGGCGTTCTCGATAAGAGAGGCGCTTCCGACATTGGCGTCGGTATATGCCTCAAAGATCAGGACCTTCATTTTCGGCCTCATTTTTATAAAGCAGGTTCATTTTATGCCATGCCCCGAAACAGCAGAACATGTAGCCGGAAGTAGCGATGTGGTAGAATGTATTCGTGCCCACCGAAAGTATCATATACATCACGAATATGCTGAAAAAAACCGGGTCATAAAAAGAAACCCTTTTATGCGCGAAGTTAAAAACAGCGCGCAAGAATACCGCTAAAATAAACGATAAATAGATCAGGATGCCGATCAAGCCCGTTTCGATAGCTATCCTGACCAGGTCGCTGTGAGGCAGGGCGCCGAAATCGGTGTACCTGGAGACGACCCTCAATGAGGAGCCTACGCCAAAGCCCATGTAAGGATGGACCGGAAGCGCCCGGGTTAAAAGCTGCCTGTTGATATCCTGCCTGAAAGTAACGCTGTTGAAGCCGTATTTTGGGGCCTCGGTCACGCTTCTTATCCTATCCGCTAAATTCTGGCTGAAAAATAAAGAGACCGCTAATCCCATCGGGATTACAATGCGCAGCATCTTTTTCTGGAACAGGCACATGATCAGGCAGCCTACGGCAAATGTGATCCATGCCGAGACTGTGTAGGTCTTTATCAGGCAAAAGGCGCCGCTAAAGAATATCACGCTTAAAAAAAACCTCTCCTTCCTTCCGGTATTTGTATCGAACAAAAGGTATAATGCCAGGGACATGGCTACGGACAGGTATATCGCGAAAACGTTCGCCAGGACGAACATTGAATGGATCCTTAGTTCTGAGAACCCTCCTTGCAGGATCCCGCTTTTGTTTAAGGCCTGGGACAGGCCTACGGCAATGGGAATGACTGAGGAGTATACCAGTATCCTCAACATCAAGCGCACATCCGACATTTTATGCACGAAGTTAAAGGCCAGTATATATATGCCGATGATCGAGAGTATTTTTAATAAGTTTTCAAAGGAAGAAAACTTATCCGGGGACTGCATGAAGGCTATCATGGCGAAAATAAAGAAAATATACATCATTTTTATGGGTGTAGGCGGGAAAAACCTGAATCTTCTGTCCGTCAGCGAAAGAAAGATAACGAGGATAACGATAAACGCGCCGGTTATAGCCAGCACTGAAACTCCTAATAACTTTGTGCTCCTGAAAGGGTCCAATAAAGGCCGGACCATCAGGAATACGAGAAATCCCCTCAAAGGATTAAGGAAGAAAAACAGGCAGAAAGCGGGGACCAGTAAAAAAAGCATCTTGATAGAAAGCGGTTCCGGGAGAAGCATTAATTTGCTTACAAGAAAAGCCGCCGATATTGAGACAAAAAGCGTGACCGCAAAGCCGTTTTTCATCGCCTTTTTTCCCTCCGTATCGAATCGAATCTTTCCGCGTAACCGTCTTCGATCTTTAAAGGGTCAAACCTTTTTTTGGCGTTTAGTTCTATCTCCGCGCGGTTGTAGTTTTGCGACAGGCAAAAATTAACGGCTTGCGCGAAAACCCGCGGGTCATCCGTATCCACGATCCGGCCGTCCCTGGGCTGCGAGATCAATGAATCCATCACGCCGTTGACCGGCAGGGCGACGACCGGAGTGCCGCACAATAGCGACTCTATAACGACGTTGCCCAGCCCCTCATTATGCGAAGAGAACCAGAATAGCCTTGATTTCTCATAAACAGACCTTAAGTATCGGCGGTCCGAGATCATCCCCGGGAACCCCACACTCATTTC
Source organism: Candidatus Omnitrophota bacterium (assembly GCA_028716705.1). Classification (GTDB taxonomy): domain Bacteria; phylum Omnitrophota; class Gorgyraeia; order Gygaellales; family Profunditerraquicolaceae; genus UBA1562. The sequence goes on from JAQUPI010000013.1 coordinate 29,339, forward strand.
CTTGTTTTGGCTCATGAGCTCATTGGCCCGTTTGCGTATTCCCAGAAAATACCCCTCGTCAGTGACCGGCCCTATGAATAAAAGCTGCAGGCTCCCCCTCAAAAATCTTGCCGCCTCAAGCAGGAACTCGACGTTTTTCCTCTTTCCAAAAGCGCCCACCCAGAGTATCGTGGGCTTTGAGAATTCCAGCTCGATATTATCTTTCCCGTTTAAAACTTCCGCGCCGTTCAAGAAATAAACCGGATTATGCCGGCACCAGATCTTTTTGGCGCTTATACCGCACTTGACGCAGGCCTCTTTTAAAGGCGGAGAGATAACTATGATCAATTTGGCATAGCGAAAGGGGAATAGGTACAGGTATCTTGACAAAGGGCCCTTACTTTTCTTTATTGAAGCGGGGTCATCACAGCCTAAAAGCACTATCTCCTTTACCAGGGGCCTGCCGGTAAAGAAGGCAAGCCACGCCACAAGCGTAGAGAGCCAGCTGGAGTCGACCGTATGGATTATATCGAATTCCCGGTGACACCGCATATACTGGCGCGAGATACGCAGCGAAGAACGCAGTACGTAAAATGTTTTTTTTACACGGCTGAAAAGAGTGCTCTCAGGGGCGGGATAAATATTCCCATTTACCGAAAATACATCCAGCCCATTCACCCTGTAAATTGGATTTGTACGGCCGCCTTGGCTGGAAGTCAGGACCAGCACCTTCCCAATCCTGCCGTTTTTTTGCAGGTTGGAATATAAAGCGGCTGTGCGCAAACCGGCCCCTGTAAAATCGGGGGGGAATTTAAGCATGCTCAGTAAGATATTCATATCCTGGCCTTGCCTATAAGGCTTTTTACCATTCCCGCGCCTCTGGTTATTTTGCATAAATAAGCGACAGCCAGTATCTTCATAAATTCCCTTTTCATTCCCGGGGTCCCGCTTTCATTTATGCTCCGGTTTATCGACAAAGGCGACGGAGGCAGAAAGTCTTTGAGTATCCTCCACATTACCTGGGAGCTTCTCATACTTCTTGCCTTCAGGATATCAACGCATCCCGTACCTACCCTGAAGCTTTTCTTTAACAGTTCCTTAAACGTGCGCGCCGGATGCAGGATAAGCGCCTCCTGAGAATAGACCAGCTTATAGCCGCAATTTACCGCCTTGTAAGTAAACTGCATATCCCCTCCGGAACGGACATCCTCCCTGAACAGGCCTATCTTCTTGAAAACCGGAGCGCGGACAAACAGGTTTCCGCTTCCGGTGGTCTGCCTAGTCTTAACGCTTTTTTCCATATTAAAATGCGTTATCGCGTCATACATCTCGGAGGCTGTTCTCTTTTTTGTGAATACAAAACCTACTCTGCCCCCGACCAGGTCCGCGTTTTCGGCATGCAGCTTCCTGACGCCTTCCTCTAACCAATTCCCTGAAGCGGTGCAGTCAGCATCGATAAAAGCGAAAAGCTCCCCGCACGCCTGCTCTATTCCCCTGTTCCTGGCAGCGTAAGAACTTTGCGCCTTATTCTCCTGTATGACCTTAACTGGAAAAGTACCCGCGATCTTATATGTATTATCCCGGGAGTTATTATCCACGATTATGATCTCAAAGCGTTCCTTAGGATAAGTTTGCCCCAAAAGGGATTGTATAAGCTGCCCTATCGTTTTCTCTGAATTATAAGCCGGTATGATCACGGAAACAAAAGGAAGGTTATCCATAATATAGATTTCTACATTCCTGCCAAACCTTAAAGAGCTTTTCCGTCTCCTTTTGAATGTTAAAATCACTGTATACCTTCTCATAAGCCGCTTCGGTGAACCTGCGCCTAAGCGATTTATCCGTAAGCAGGCGTTTCATTTTCTCCGTGAGCCCCTCTATATCTCCGGGTTTCACCAAAAATCCGGAAAAACCGTCCCGGACCAGCTCGGGATTACCCATGATATCCGGGCCTATCACCGGGACACGGCAGGCCATGGCTTCCATAAGCGCCACAGACAACGATTCGCTCCTGCTTGGCAGCACCATGAGCCTTGCCTTCTTCAAATAGCCGAAGACATCTTCGTGAGGAAGCGCCCCGGGCATGGTTACTTTACATCTTAAGCCCAGGCCTTCGATAAGGCTCTCAAGAGAATGCCTTTCCGGGCCTTCCCCTATGATCACGCAGTTAAAATCGATATTTTCATCGGAAAGCCTTTTACAGGCGTTTATCAGGATATCGAGCCCCTTTATATATTGCAGCCTGGCGACAGAAACTATCAGGTTATCCCTGCCTGGCCGCGCGGCGGGCAAAGGCCTTCCAAAATCCACGCCGCAGCGGATAACCGCGATCTTGGCTTCCGGCACCTTATGTTCGTCTATAAGCACCCTCCGGTTGAATTCGGATATCGTAATGTGCCTTTGCGATAGAAGGCTCTTGAAACGGTAATTGACAGCCGGCTGCCTGTGTACGTCATAGCCATGCGTCGTAAAGGTAAACGGGATCCCGGTAAGCATGTTCACAAGCATGCAGAAGTCCGCGGGCCGCCTGCCGAAATGCGCGTGCAATAGGTCCGGCTTATGCGAATCGACCATCCTCACGTTCGCGAGCGAGCTCACGAAAAGTTTGAAGATCCCGCTTTTAGGCAATAATGTCGAGAAGGCCGTAAGCGTGTACCTGAAAGGCTTGCGGAAAAACCAGTAAAAATGTGAAAGAATGGCCTTTAAATATCTTCTGGAATTAGAATTAAAATAATAAACGCCTTTAACGCTGTTTATCCTGGAATGCCTGACCTTTTCATTGGGATTAAAGAAGGCGAAAACCTCGACATTTACTCCCCTGTCCTGCATGGCGACTATTTCGTTAAGCACGAATGTAGTGGAAATATTCGGAAAAGACTCTAAAATATACGCGGCTTTCATCTTTGCGCCTTACCCATGATCCGGTTTTTGCATTCCGTAAAAGATATCGACTGCTCCTGGAATTCGCTTAACAATACCCGCAATGAAGGCGTAAAGAAAAAAGGCGCTGAAAGGTAAAATAGCAGCCTTAGCGCGGGATTCTTCTTGCGCGCGAAAAGGCGGAAAAGGAACCCTGCCGCCTCATTTTCAGAAAAAAGCCCGTGCCTGAACCTCACCAGGCATTTCACCGCTTCCTGCTCCCAATACCTGCGTGTATAGAGCGCTTGAGGGTGAACACGGTAATAATACAAAGGTTCCTTCAGGTGGTTTAATATGAACTTCTTTGAGACGCGTATCCAATAATCGTAATCTTCGGAAAGCTCTGCCTCGGGCGAATATTTTCCCACGGCTTCTTTTACATCTCGCGAATATAAAAAACACGCCCTTACAAAATTAAGTTCCCTGAAAGTGGCAGTATCGGGTATGCTTACGCGCTTCGCCGCCTCAAAAGAACTGCCTTCGAGAATAAAATAATCGCAATAGACGAAATCCGCTTTTTTGCTTTGCAGATACCCAAGCATGCTTTTTATCGCGTCTTTAGCGTAGCAATTATCGTCTGAAGTCCAGGTAAGGTATCGGCCCTTACTCAAGGAAAATCCCGTATTGAGCGATTCCGGAAGGCGCATGTTCTTTTCATGCCGGACGATCCTTACGCGTCCGTCTCCGTAAGATTTAATGATATCCATAGTGTTATCCGTCGAGCAGTCGTCCACTATTATGAGCTCTAAATTCTCGTAAGTCTGGCCAAGGCAGCTTTCTATCGATTGACGGATATACCTTGAGCCGTTATATGTGGGCAGGACAATGCTGACGAGCGGGTCCATTTTACGCATTTTCTTTCAGAAGGCGCGCGATGATCCTTTGGCTTGCTTTGCCGTCGCCATACGGATTTATCGCCCTGGACATACGGTTGTATTTGTCGCTGTTATCGATCAGTTCGGATGCCGCGCTGACAATTTTCTCCCTTTGCGTGCCGATTATTTCGACTGTCCCCGCGGTTACGGCTTCCGGCCGCTCCGTTGTCTGTCTCAGGACCAAAACAGGTATCCCCAGGCTGGGGGCTTCTTCCTGTACCCCCCCTGAATCGGTAAGTATGATATAAGATCTTTTCATCAAATGGACAAAGGGCAGGTAGTCAAGCGGTTCCACAAGCGAAATGTTTTCCATGCTTCCCAGGATCTCCCGCACGGGTTTTTGCACATTGGGATTAAGGTGTACCGGATAAATTATCCTCATGTTGTTGTAACGCGAAGCAATGTCTTTCAAGGCGTAGCAAATATCCCTGAAGGGTTCGCCGAAACTTTCCCTGCGGTGCGCGGTTACAAGGATGATTTTTTCCCCGTTCAAAGGCGCATGCTGCGGCACAAAGGACCCGGGATCAGGATCCCGTCCGGCTACATCCAACAGCGCGTCGATGACCGTATTGCCGGTGATCTCAATGTTCTCTTCGGGCACTCCTTCCCTGACAAGATTATCTTTAGCGGAAGCGGTATGCGCGAAATACAGATCGCTTAGGCTGTCGATGATCCTGCGGTTCACCTCTTCCGGATAAGGCTGGAGCTTGTTGCTGGTTCGCAGTCCGGCTTCGACGTGAATAACCCTTACTTTTTGATAAAAAGCGGCCAGCGCCGCCGCCATCGCGGTAGAGGTATCGCCCTGGACCATCAAAAAATCGGGCTTTTCCCGGGAAATTATCTCTTTCATCCTGGTCAGGACCGATACGGCGATATGTTCAAGCGTCTGGTTTTCCGCCATAATATCAAGGTCATAGTCGATTTTAATGCCGAACAATTCGATGAGGCGCTGCGTCATCTGCCTGTGCTGTCCGGTTACGCAAACACTGCAGGCCAACTTATCGCTGTTTTTCCGTATCTCTGTTATAACAGGAGCCAGTTTGATCACTTCCGGCCTCGTGCCGAAAACGGTCAGGATCTTCATTTAAGCCTCTGGAATTTTTTCCGCTATGGAGATCAATAAATAACCCTGCCTTAAGATCGACGGCCCGGGATGGTCTTTAAGCCGCAGCAAAACCGTCAATATTTTTCTAACTTGCTGCCCGAAAGGCATTTTCAGGAAATTAAGAGAGTGCTTGGTCCCCACCGTAAGCTCTTTAAGGCGGATGTTCCCTAATTCTTTGTAATACGGTTTCAAGGTGAAGAACGGCCTTTCCCCTCCCCACTGCCATTTTCTTGCCCTTTTCATGTACCACATCCCAAGACGATAAGGAATGGACGCGGCATTGGGCACCATGATGATCACTCGTTTTCTGGATATCCTGAATGCCTCTTTAAGGATGCTGGCGATTTGAGTATCGGAAAAATATTCGAAGACCCCGCAGCTAAAAACCGTGTCAAAGGACTTATCCGCGAAAGGAAGCTTTTGAGTCATATCCAAATTATAAAATTCGCCTTTCAATCCCAAGTGGTCAAAAAGATCCTTGCTGAAATCGATATTTTCCTTAGACCAGTCCAGAAGCACCGTTTTTTTGCCCCGTAAGGCAAGGATAGCGGAATTCTGGCCCGCGCCGCTGCCTAGATCAATAGTCGATTCCGAATCCAGCGTGTATTCGATCAAATTGGCGACCCAGGGCAGGGCCTTGCCCTTCTTTAACTGTAAAGCCAGGGATACGGCGCTCTCGCCCGTGTTTAAGACTTTCGACCATTCGGTTGAACTTAGGTTCCAGGGTCCTGCCATAATTATTTCCCTCCGCGCACCAATAAATACAGGTCTATAAAGAATTTATTCGCCCAACTTACTTCCTTGCCCGGCAAATAATCCGCGTCCTTGCCGAAACTCGCGTACCAGCCGCCGCTGGGGTTCTGTATCTTTTCCAGGTAACTGAAAGCTTTGGCGGCGCGCTGGCGCTCTCCCAATTTATGCCAGGCAATGGCGATCTGGGCAATGCCTGGCGAGCATATCCAGCCGGCCCCGGGGAATGCCGGTATCGATCCGTCTTCTTTCTGGATGGCCGCGGCCTGAATAAGGCCCTTTTCGGCCAGATCGAATTCGCCAAGCTCGACCAGGGCTTCCATCATATATCCAAAAATATGCGAGATCGTTCCCAGTTCCGGCTTGAACCTTATAAGGTCTGGTGTTCTTTTAAAACAAGCGAGGGCGCGCTCCGCGGCATAAATATATTTATTTTCACCCAGGATCTTTCCCGCGTGGATGAGCGGCCAGAGCACATACAGGTCGCAATAGCGCGAGAAATAGCTTCCGTCGTTTAATTTCCATGCGCTGTAAGAAGGCGTGTACACATACCCTTCATCGTCTATATTGGAATAAACATAATCCGCTGCCTTACGCAGATTGGTTTTAAGTTCCGGCATATCTTTAATGACGCTTAAAAAACCGCGCATCACCTGCGCGGTATCGAATGTATATTCCTTCCCGCCGGGGGCCAAAAACGCTCCGCTCGCCTGCTGGACCGAAGCCTCCCATTTCGCCAATTCATAAGCGAGGGCCTTTTCTCCCGCGTTGTAAAGGCTGCTGATCAGGTAACCCGTGACCTCCTGGGATATTTTTTTCGTCTTTTGGTGCACGGCTATCCCCCTCTTCCTTACCCTGTGCCTCTTTACCCAGCGTATGGCCTTTTCCAAAGAATTCTTTTTATGCCAGAAGATCCTCATCTTTTCGTTCCTTCCCACGCGACAAACAAACCATCCGGTTGCGCGCGGTTTCCGTAAGATATGGTTTTGAAATCGGCCTCGACGCCGGATCTCTTGAATATGTCCGCGACTTCCCGCATGTCGAACCACCTTTCCCACGGCTTGATCTCCAGCCGCCCGATCTTGGCGATATTTTTATCAATGACGATGATCTTTCCGCCGGGCTTCAATACCCGGACCATTTCTTGTATGGCGTTTTCTATCAAAAGGGCGTGCTCCAGCGCTTCGACGGAGTAAACGCAATCAAAGAAAGCATCGGGGTAAGACGCGTTGAGCAGTGTCCCGCATTTCGTATCCACCCCTTCCGGGCAGCTTTTTAACATCTCTTCGGACAGGTCCATCCCGTAGAATTGCGCTTTAGGCCATTGTTTTTTCAACGCCCTGATGAATCTTCCCTTGCCGCATCCTATATCGAGGATCTTCTTATTTTCAGGATGGTCCATGAACGATACGATTTCTTTGACCCGTCCGTCCTCTTCGCTGATGGATTCGCGATAGATCCCTACTTCCTGGTTAAAGGACGCCTTTATCTTCCAGTAATAAGCGTCGAGGTAGGATTTTACGGCCAGGGGGATCTCATTCCTGGGAGAATACCCCGGCCTTATTCCATAACTGCCGTAAAATCCGCCGCTGTGATTTTGCAGGCGATGGATATATTCCATGACTTTATCCGCCGCCCCGGATTCGCCCAGCCTATAAGAAACCGCGGCCAGCTGAGCGAGTAAAGCCGGGCATATCCACCTTACTCCCGGATATGCCGGGATAGAACCGTCCCTAGATCGGAAGAG
>JAQUPI010000014.1 GCA_028716705.1 Candidatus Omnitrophota bacterium
AAATCGTAAGTATTATCGCTGTCCGCGATGATTATGTACCTGCCTCGCGCTTCCCGGATGCCTTTCAGGTACGCCGCGCCGTAACCGTGCCTTGGCTCAAGGACCACTTTCGCCCCGCGGGACTCCGCGACCTCCCTTGACCGGTCAATCGAACCGTTGTCCGCGACGATCACCTCTCCCGCGATACCTTCCCTGGCGAACGTTTCTTTGATCTTGTCCACGCAGATGCCGACGGCCTGTTCTTCGTCCAGGCAGGGCAGCACTACCGATACATCAATATTATCATTTTGCTTTACCATACGATATTGAAAACCCGGGTATACTTATTGCCTTCTTCCGCTTCTATGAAAGGTTGAAAATGCTTCAATCCCTGGCCATTGAAAAAATAAAGCCGCGTGAATACGCTGTCGGCCAGCTCCGTGTCGAGCAGGACGCACTTGTAATTCCCTTCTTTCTTGAAAACCAGGGCCGAGAAGCCCAGGTTCGCTTTGGGAAAGGTCGTCTTCGTGAAATTGTTACCCATCAACGTAAAAAGCGCCGCCGGTACCTGGTCACCGGGATTCGAACGGATCGTCTGCTCTTTGGGATTATAAATGAAATTATTGTCGAAAAAGACCACCCCGTCTTTCTCCTGGCCGTTTGCCAACCCGCTGTAAAACTGGACCCTATGGGAAAGCCAATCGTCTAAATTCCCGGACGTGATCAGGAACGCCTCCTGGTAAAAATGCTGCATCTGCGCCGTATCCCTGCCGAGTTTCTTCAGGTGCTCCATGATCTGGTCTTTTTCTTTCTTCCGGAGGTTATGGGCAATATAGACTTTAGTGAAGTCCCAGTTGCCCAGATACGATATGGCGGGCATCTTGTAAGGCATCGAGTCGTCCACGATGAAACAGGCGTTAGCCGGCCGTTTAAAAAGCGCGGTCATCACTTCTTCCGCGGCGGGAATAGGCAGGAAATCCAACAAGATCTTTTGCGCCTGCTTGGGCGGATAGCCGATTATGCTCTCTAAAAGCAGCGCCGACTGAGAAGGGTCTTTAAGGTGTTTATCGATGGTTTCGAACGCTTCGTTTCCTGAATTGTTAAGCATGCGCAAGATCCCGATCGCCTTCTTTTCGTCATTGGTCAATAAGGCCCTGGCCATCCAATAGGCCTGCGGGGTATCCTGGCTCTGCCCGTCGAATATTACCCTCCTGCCGGCGGCGACCTTGAACCAATCCCCGAAATCCCACCAGGAGTTGAGTATCGTGTCCTGCGGTGTCTTCTCCTTCACTATGCTGAGCACCTTATACCAGGAATCGTTCATAAGAGGGTATATGTTTTCCGCGGTCCGGCGCGCCCTGCCCATAAACCCGAAGGTCAATACGGCGAAGACCGCGAAATACCATACCGCGGCCCATAACTTGATGCTCTTTCTCAGGAAAACATAGACATCATTGATCGCCCAACCCAAAAAAACGCCAAGGGGCACCAGTATAAATACCGCGAACCTGATACCCCGGGTGCTCGCGAAGAACATCGAGATAAACCATAACGCGAGGATGATAAAAGCCCGGCGCTTAAAAACGGGGTATTTCCTGTCAAAAATTACCCGCGCCGATATTATCAACAGGCAGGCCAGGGAGAGCCCGAAGATAAAATTTCCTCCCGCTGAACCCGCGATCTCGCGCAGGTTCATCGTCCTCAGTTCCCCGACAGTGGAATATACGTTCGGCCAGATGGAGCTCATCAACGGCTTATTCAAAACAAAGGCCATCCTTATCCGTTTATAGAAATCAGACAGCGGCCAAAAGCCGCAAAGTAAGACGATCCAGGCGGTGCCGCACAACAATAACGCGGAGAGGGAAAACGAATGTTCCTTCAGCGAATAAGCAGTATCGGCTTTAAAGTAAACCTTCCTGAAGAATAAAGAGCCGATCGCGAGGAATTCGTAGATCACGATTATGGCGGGTATGAACCACCAGTATGTCCAATTCGAGCAGAATATCCCTATCCAGAAACCGGAAAAAATAAGCCAGGGAAGCTTATCCTTCCTGCTTCGGCCGTCATAAGAGAGAAGGTATCCCCAGGCGGCCATTAACGGGAACAGGAGGTTCAGGATATCCTTATCGAACCATCCGGCGGTGCTGCGGGGAAGGAATATGGGGCCCAACCCCGCGAAGAGGCAGGTTAAAGCCGCTCCGGCGGGGCCGCAGTAGCGCAGTGAAAACAGGTATAAACAGGTAATAAAGACCGCTATGAAAAAAAGGGGAAGATAAAAAAGGAAGGTGAACAGGGGCACGCGCGTAAAAAGCGAGAATAGCTTATAAAGGAAAGCGCTGAAATAAAAAAGGAACTGGTCCCAGAAAAGATACATCCCTTTAGGCGCGAGCATGAAAAGGTCCAGCTGTTTACCGTAGACCTTTTCATCTCCCGGATAGCCGTGGCGGATGACATTATCCACATACCTCGCCCAGTGCCAGCAGTCCAATTCCATGAGATAAGTCTGGCCGTTTTCATCCTGGTACTTATCTTTAAGCTTGGAGTATCCTTCTTCTATCTGCCCGCGCAGGCCGCGGTTGTTTTGCCTGTGGTATTCCCTGATCCTGGATTTTATCAGCCTGTCCTTTGCCAGGGGATTAAATTGGGGGAATTTCCGGTAAACATCCTGCGCGATCATCTGCTGGGCCACCTGCCTGACCACGTTTTTGGCTGTTTTTCTCAGCTGGGGGAAATATATCGTGAACGTGCGGAAATAGATGTTCAGCGAAAGGACGAATATCAGCGGAGCGATGAAGAAGATGATCTTTTTTCTATCGGGACGGGGCATATGGATGAGCTTAACCGGGCGGGGATCGCCTTGGCTGTTATTTCTTAAGTTTTTTATGGGTCCTCAGGGTTGATTCCAGGAGCGCCAACCCTTCCGCGAAATCCTTTCCTTTATAAAATATCCCGGATATCCCGAGTTTGGATATGTCGCCGATACTGGGATCATCGACATAGGCGCTTATTATTATTATCGGCACATCCTGGTTGAATTCCCTTATTTCGCGGATGGCTTCCATGCCGCCCATTACGGGCATCCTTATATCCATAAAAATAATGTCGGGGTTGTTGTCTTTCAATTGTTTTATGGCGTTTTCCCCGTTATCCGCGGATATGACGGCATATCCTTTCGACTCAAGCCAGAAGGTCATGACCTTCCTGAAATCCGCTTCGTCATCTACGACCTGGACAAGGATCTTCTTGTCGCTCATATTGCCTCCTTTGCCGGGCGGCCTCACCGCTCAGCACTTCGCTATTTTAAGGGCAGAGTGAAAACGAACTTTGACCCGTGATGCCCGTCGCTTTCAGCCCAGATCTTTCCTCCGTGGCGGTTCACTATCTCCTTGGCGATGGATAGGCCTATGCCCGTGCCGCTTATATCGGTAGTAGGCCTGTCCGAAACTTGATAGAATTTATCGAAGACCTTTCCGATAACTTCCGGAGGTATGCCTATCCCCGTATCCGCGACGCTCACTTCCATCTCCTTCGCCTGGTTTATATTGGCTTCAATAAAGATCTTGCCGTCATTCGGCGTGAATTTAACCGCGTTCCCTATAAGGTTATTCAACACCTGCAATATCCTGTCCGTGTCTATGCTCGGCTCGGGAAGGCCCGGAGGGATCCGCATTTCGATCGCGATCGACTTTGTGCCGGCCCAGGCCTTCAGGCTCTCCACTGCCTCGGTGATCACGCCGGCGATCGACACCGGCTCCGGCTTAAATTGCGTCCGGCCGGCCTCCAGCTTTGAGAGGTCAAGCAGGTCATTGACCAAAAAACCCAATCTCTTCAGGTTGCGTTCCGCTATATCGAGAAGCTGCCTCTGGTTCTCATTGATCCCGCTGGTATCCTCCCCGAGGATAAGCGATAATGATTTATCGATAGCCACCAAAGGGGTGCGCAGCTCATGAGATACGCTGGCGACAAAATTACTTTTGAGCTGGTCCAGCTCTTTCTGCTTGGTAATGTCGCTTAAGACGGAAACCATGCCTACGGTCTGGCCGTTCTCATTCTCTATGACGGCGCTGCTTGCCCGCAGGATCTTCTTCGTTTCATCGCGTTGGCTGACTACCGTGATCTCCCTTTCTTCCCTTTCTTCGTCGGATTTAACCAGCGACACCAGCTGCTCTTCCTTGAGGTCCTCCATGAGGGACTTGCCTATTTTTTCTTTCCTGGAGATACCGAGCAGCTTTTCCGCCGCCGGGTTCATCATTATGACCTTTCCGTCGGCATCGATCACCACCAGGCCCTCGGCTATGCTGCGTATGACGGCCTCTGTCTTCTTTTTGTCGGAAAGTATTTTATTGTATTTTTTCCAGGCGATCTCCTCGTTGAGCTTCTGCTCCTTGATGGCTGTTTCATATTTCTTGTTCAGTTCCTGGGCGGTATTGCTGATCCTTTTCTGGAGCTCTTTGTAAAAAACATCGGAGATCCTCATGGCCGCTTCGTGCCGGGAATCATGTGACTCCACTATATTATCGATCGCCTCGAAGATGGTGCGCTTAAGCGGTTCATCGGCAAGGATATCGGCGTCCGGGACCTTTCTCTTTAAATTAACCGCTCTCCTGGAATGGGAGGATAATTTCGCCAGATTGACCAAAAGTAAGGCGACCAAAACGCTGAGAACCGCGGTCGCCAGGTATATTAGCATCAAAGGTGACATCTCTAAAGATTACCTCCGATAATTATCATGTAATGGTATCATAAAAGGACCTCTGTCTCAAGAGAAATAATAGGGGACGCTTCTATTTTTCAGGAAGCGTCCCCATGTATGAGCAAACGGCTGGCGGGCTATTCCCTCTGGTGCACGAGGGTCATATCAAGAAAATTACGCAGTCTCCTGGAGCGGGTCGGGTGGCGGAGTTTCTTCAGCGCTTTCGCCTCGATCTGGCGTACTCTTTCGCGCGTTACTTTAAAAACGTTGCCCACTTCTTCAAGGGTGCGCGGGCAGCCGTCCGTAATACCGAAGCGCAGGACGAGGATCTTCTTTTCTTTTTCTGTAAGCGTGCTGAGCACCGAATTCATCTCCTCTTTAAGCATGGTGCGCACGGTGGCGTTCGCCGGGGAAACCGCCTTTTTATCCTGGATAAAATCACCGAAATGGGTATCGCCTTCGTCTCCTATAGGCATCTGTAATGATATCGGCTCCTGGGCGATCTTTAATATGCCCTTTACCTTTTCCTGAGGCAATTTTATCTTTTGGGCTACTTCTTCAGGCAAAGGCTCGCGGCCGTTTTCCTGCACAAATATGCGCGAAAGCCTTATTATCTTATTGATAGTTTCGGTCAAGTGCACCGGTATCCTGATGGTGCGCGCCTGGTCCGCTATGGACCTGGTTATTGCCTGCCTTATCCACCACGTCGCGTAAGTGGAGAATTTATAGCCTCTTTTATATTCAAACTTTTCCACCGCGCGCATCAAGCCGATATTCCCTTCCTGTATCAAGTCGAGGAAGGAAAGGCCCCTGTTGGTATATTTCTTGGCGATGCTCACAACAAGCCTGAGGTTAGCCTCGACCAGGAGTTTCTTGGTCCGGTTAAACTTGATATGCGTGGATTTTATCAATTTCATCTGCTCTTTTATCTTTGAGTAGGGTTCCCCCAGCCTCCTGAGTATGGCAAGCCTGCGGGACTCGATATGCAGGCGCTTATCTCTGGTCAAAGAACGGCCGGCGGCCATCTTTTGGCGCTCCAGCTGCTCCATCTCCCTTATCAGCGCCAGCAACCTGCGCACGGCCACTTCTATCACCGAAGTGGTAAAATTGAACTGCAATACGAGGGTCATCTGCCGGGATTGGCTGCGCGTTGACCTTAGCTGCTGGACGATCCTTTTCATCCTTTTTAATATATTATTCTTTCTTACCTTGATGCCTTCCTTTACCACTTCCTCAAGGTTGATGTTCCCTTCAAGTATGTTGTCGGCTACATCGAGTATCTCGTTTCGGGCGAACCTGGTGGCAATGACCGCCAGTTTGAATTTATCTTCAGCGGCCTCTATTTTTTTGGCCAGATCGATCTCATCTTCCCTCGAAAGCAGGGATATGGACCCCATTTGCTTAAGGTACATTTTCACCGGGTCATCCAAAGGCAAAAACCGCTCTTCTATCTTAAGCTGTTCGCTTAAAATTTCCTCTTTGGCTGATGATTCCAGGGGCTTTTCCGCCTCTTTTTCCTCTTCGCTCTCGATGACCTGGATATCCTCTCCCACCAATATGTCGAGGACGCGGTCTATTTCCTCAGAAGAGGTCACGCCTTCCGGCAGAAGGTCGTTTATTTCGTCATAAGTAAGAAAGCCCTTTTGCCTGCCCAAAGTGATAATTTTCTCAAAATCTTTTTTGCTGTATTCTTTCTTTTTCATATCGAACCTACCTCTCTTTAATTAGGCAATGGAATTCCCGCATGAGACGCTGCAGCTTATCCTCGTCCTGCGATAATTGCGCCGCTTTTATCCGCTCATGCAGCTCCTGCTTTTTGGCCTTGAGGCGGTCATTCTTCAGCCTCCGGACGCAGTCATCTATAATTATGTCTTTGTTTTGTTCTGAGACCTCGGGCAGCAAAGCGGATTCGCGGATAAAACGGGATACGGTCTCGTCGTCGATCCGGTTTATCAGTTTGTTCGTTTCTATATTCTTGCCTTGCCCGTTTAATTCGAACATGATGGAAACAACACGGCTGGCGCGCTCGTCAAGGAAATCCTCGGGGGAAAGCTTGCGCATCATGTCGTCGATCAACCCCTCCTCTTCAAGCATTAATTTAATGAGAAGCCTTTCCGTGGGATTCATCTCCGGCGCCCGCTTTACGGGCGGATTGTAAGTATCCCCGGGCGTTGCCTGCTTCATCTTGCTTAATTCCTGGAGCAGGGCGTCTTCTCTCAGGTCCAATTCCTGGGCAAGCCTTTTGATGTATTCTGTTTTTAAGATCGCGTTTTTGAGCCTGTTAATGGTAAGGAGGATCTCCGATGAAATTGCCGCCTTTGATTCGATGCTTTTGGCGCCATGGCGCGCCTTTAAGATCTTTAATTTATAATCAAAGATATTTTCCGCGCGGTCGATCCTCTCTTTAAAAGCCGCGAACCCGTTTTTACGCACAAAAAGGTCCGGATCAAGCCCCTCGGGGAGCGAAACCACTTTGACATCCATCCCCTCCTCAATAAATATATCGAGATTCCTTAGGGCCGCCATTTGCCCGGCGTTATCCGCGTCGTAGACCATCACTACATTACTGGTATAGCGTTTTATTAACCTGGCCTGTTCGATGGTGAAGGCGGTGCCGCAAGAGGCGATGATATTTTTAAGGCCCGCCTGGTACGGCATGATAAAATCCAGGTACCCCTCCACAACCGCGACCGCGTCATTTTCCCTGACGGCTTCTTTGGAGAAATTCAGGCCGTAGAGGTTCCTGCCCTTTACATATACGGGCGTTTCAGGGGAATTGACGTATTTCGCCTGTTTCTGCGCCGCTTCCGCCGCGTCAGGCAATATCCTTGCCCCGAAAGCGATCACCCTGGTTTTAATATCAAATATGGGGAATATTATCCTGTCGCGGAACCTGTCGTAATAACCTCCGCCCTCTTTGGAAAGCACAAGCCCGGCTTTCTCGAGCAGGGAAAGATTGAAACCTTTATTTCTCAGGTGGTTTGTCAGCGTTTCCCACCCCTTAGGGGCGTATCCTATCCTGAATGTTTTTATAGTTTCCTCGTTTAAGCCGCGCTTTAAAAGGTATTTTTTCGCCGGCAAGCCGCCCGGGGAATCCAGGCAGGATACATAATACGAAGCGGCGGCTTCATTTATTTTTAAAAGCAGCGCGGCAAGGCTGGATGAAGAAGGGTCTTTTCTTTCGTCCCGCGGCAAGGTAACGCCCGCTTTCCTCGCCAGCGTCTCCACCGCCTCAGGGAATTCAAGGCGCTCGTATTGCATCAGGAAACCGAAGGCATTGCCTCCGGCGTCGCAGCCGAAGCAATGGAAGATCTGACGGTCAGGGGAAACCATGAACGAAGGGGTCTTTTCGTGGTGGAACGGGCAGCAGGCGCGGAAATTCCTCCCCGCGCGCTTAAGGGGGATATAGGCGGAGATCAATTCGACGATATCCACCCGGCTTAAAATGTCTTCTAAAATATTTTCCGGGATGCGGCCTGCCATACCTGCATTTTCCTTAACGTTTATTCCTTCTTATTCTACGGAATCCTGAACAATCTATGGTGAGTAATTTCTCTTCTTCCTCTATCCTGTCCAACAGCAGGTTAAGGCCTAAAGTATCGGAGGAAACGTGCCCGGCGATGACCACATTAAGGTCGGCGTCTTTGACTCTCTTAAAATGCTCTTCGCTCAAATGCATGGAAACCAGGGTACGGACACCCGCCTTATACATATTCGGGTATATATCCTTATTGCCTTCGGTACCCCCGGTCATCTCCAAAAATATCCTGCCTGCCGAGCGCCTTGGGTTTCCCAGTATCACCCGCGGCCCGGAGTTATTGCGCCTGGCGTCTTCATATTCGGGGATTTTATCTAATAAATCCAGGATATCCTGGACTTTCCCCGGTTTTTCTCTATCAAAGAGTTTTCTTAAGAAATATGCCACGTGGTTATCCGCGGGGGTATGCACGCACATAAAGGGCAAACCTAAAATAGTCGCGGCATCCGTAGAGCGCATATGGTTCTGGGGCATGACCCTTCTTTCCACTTCCAGCCGGCGCTCTTCTATCATCTCCCTGGCGGTAGACTCTTCTATCCCCGCTTTTACCAGCATATCTACCTGCAGTCTCATGACCTCATAAAAGTGGGCGGCGGCCGCACCCTGCGGATGATGGGCAAGGACCAGGTCCAACCCTTCGGATCCGCGTATCTTATCGGCCAGCAGAAGCTCTCCCACATCGATGTCTATCCCGACCATGATCTTCCGGACATCCGTGTCGGGGCTTCCGAAGAGAACGGCGGTATCTTCAAAAGACCCGAACTCTTCTTTTTTCCTGGGGTCGCGTTCTTTACCGAATTTTACCGCGAGCTCATAAAGACGGGAGAGTTTCATTTTTTTGCGAGGTCCTTTTGGATTTTCGTTACCGAATCGTTGAATTTCTCACTGCCCCTGAATTTGGAGACAACGCTCTGCCAAAGCCAGGTATACGCCCCTGGAGCTATTGCCAGGAGGCGTTTGCCGTAATAAGAATCTCTCACGCTGTGTTTAAAATAACCCAGCGGGATCACGACAAAAGAAAAGATGATCAGGCTTGCTAACAAAAAAGACCTGGCCAGTCCCAGTATAAGCCCTCCCCATTTGTTCAGCTTAGGGGCCGCTTCCATCTGCATAAAACGGGAAAGCAGTCTTCCCAGGAAAGCGAAAGAAAAATATCCGAAAAGCGCCAAGGCGGCGAAAGAAAACAAAGCCAGGTACTCAGGTAAAAAATTTATTTTTACCTGTCCGGTCAGGTAATCCGAAAGATCCACATAATAATGCAGGGAGAGGTAAATAGCGAACAAGGTCCCGAGCAGCTTGAAGAGTTCGGCCGGAAAACCGTTTTTTAAAGCTACATAAGCCACTCGGATGAATATAATTAAGAAAAATATATCCACCCAATTAAATCGCCGTAAGGCGTTTAACAATGCCATTATATTTTATAATTGATTCGAAAGGATGACTAAAGAAAAGACACGCCTGATAAAGTATAACACACAAAAACCCAATGTCAAGGAAAGGGCTTTCTTTGTATTATTCTGATTGCGGGACAAAGACTTTCGATTCTAACGCGCTGACCCGTTCTTCCAAGGCCTGGTTCTTTATTTTCAATTCTTTAATGGCGTTTAACATCGTCCAGAGGATCGGGTCGCTGTCTATTACCAGGTATCCTTCGCTGTTTTCCCTGACCGCCTCCGGCAAAACACTTGCCACTTCCTGCGCTATAAAGCCGATGTGTTCTTTCGAGGGATCGGCTCCGGCAATGTTGTTCTGTTTATACCGGTACCGGACAGGCTTAAGCTCCATGATCTTGTCCAAGCCGTAGCCGAAATCCCCGACCGCCTCTTTGAGCCTGGCATCCGACAAAACCCCCCAGGTAACGGCGCCGGTCTTATCGGCTGTATTGCTGTTCACCGCCAAAGAGCCGTTTACGTATAATTTGTAAACTCCCGGGGCTGCCGTCCCTACGCCGACTTTTCCCGCGGCCGCGGTTGCCAGATAAGTATTGCCCGTTGAGGTTAATTCATTGTAGCTTCCGTATGGCGAGGGGTAATATGTGGTAATGACCATTTCTTCGCAGAAGGCGGGAAAAAATAAAGCCGGCAAAAAAGAAAAGACGGCTAGAAGAACGGCGGTTTTCTTGCTCATGTCATTTCTCCTTTTTTTTAGAAGCCCTGGTTTAAAACGCTCCCCGATGCTACCATTTTACAACAAAGCCGCTTCAATGCAATCATTTGTTATCTTCTTTAATTTTACTTTTATGAGCTGGTTTTTCAGTTCTTTCGCGGAGCCTGATCTGACCTTGAGATAATTGCCGGTATACCCCTCCCATAATTTATTGTCGGACTTGTGCCGCCTTTCAAAAAGTACCTCAACGGGCTTGTTTAAGAATTGTTTCGCGTACTTAAAAGCGCATTTTTCCGCCACAACCTTAAGGCGCGAGATCCTCGCGCTGATCGCCCGGCCGTTGATCTGGCCCTTTAAACAGGACGCGAAGGTGCCCGGTCTTCTGCTGTAAGGGAATACGTGCACCCGCAACGGCGCGATCCTCCTGACCAGATTTACCGTATTTTCAAAATTCCTTTCAGTCTCTCCGGGAAACCCGACCATAACGTCGGTGGTTACCGCTATTTTCGGGATATTTTTTTTGACTTGCCTAATGAGCGCCAGGTAATCTTCTGAACGGTAGCGGCGGTTCATTTTTCTTAGTATCTCGTTGTCGCCGCTCTGAATAGGGATATGCAGGTGCCGGCAAAGTTTTTTTGACAGGGCCATCTTCCTGATCAGGCGCGCTTTAACGTCTCCGGCTTCTATGGAGCTCAGCCTTATGCGCAATAGCCCTTCGATCTTTTCGAGCGCGCCTATTACGTCTATGAGATCGATCTTCCTGGAAAGGTCCCTCCCGTAAGCCCCTAGGCAAATACCGCACAATACTATTTCCTTAAAACCTTTTTTTACCAGCTGGCATGCCTCCCTCTTGATCTCGTTTAAAGGGCGGCTGCGCGAGCGGCCCCTGGCTAAAGGCACCTTACAGTAAGAACAGAAGTTGTCGCAGCCGTCCTGTATTTTCAAAAAAGCCCGGGTATGGCCCTGAAAACCGCGGATCATTCCCTTATCCTCTTTATTTCCGCAGCCCCGGCTTAAAAAATCAAGGATCCTGCCCTTATCCTGGTTTTTAATTATGTGCGTTACGCCGGTGATCCCAGCGATCTCTTCGCCGTTTAGCTGCGCGTAGCAGCCGGTAACGATAATTTTCGCCCGGGGGTTCTCGCGAATGGCCCGGCGGACCGCATGGCGTGATTTGCCGTCTGCGGTTGCCGTTACCGTGCAGGTATTTACGACATAGATATCCGCCTTGCAGCCGTTTAATATCTCTTTGTAATTACGGCGCAGGAACTGTTCTCTTATGCTTTGGGTATCGTACTGGTTTACCTTGCAGCCTAATGTGATGAATTTAACTGTTTCCATACTGAGGGTCATAATAAAACCGGATAAACGCCGCTGCCGCGGAGGCGGCTGTATCCACGCGTAAGACCAATTCTCCCAATGAAACCGGGATGAATCCCGCCTTTTGAGAAGCCCGGACCTCCCCGGGGGTGAAATCGCCCTCCGGACCGATCAATACCAAAACGCTCTTCGGTTTTATTTTCTCCAGGGCGCATTTCAACCCTATCCTGTTCCCGGAAAGAGTGGGGATCAGCTTCAAGTCGAACCCTGCCGCCTCCGTCAATAATTCGCCTAATTTCTTTACCGTGTCTACCACAGGCAGGACATTCCTTTGGCTCTGGAGGCTGGCGCTAAAGGCGATCTTCTCCCAGCGCTTTTGTTTCATATATTTCTTTTCCCTGCTCAATTTCACGACCACGCGCTCGGTTTCCAATGGGATGATCCGGCTGACACCCAGCTGCGTCAGCTTGTCGATGATATCATCCATCCTCGGCCCCTTGGGGATAGCGCACCCGACGGATATTTTTACCGCGGGGGGCGGGACATTACGCTTACTCAATATATTAAAAACCATGCCCTTGGAAGACACCCCTTCAAGCGAGCAAAGATACTCATTCCCTTTTCCGTCGGATATCGCCACATTTTCATTTTCTTTCAACCGCAGGACATCCCTCGCGTGATGCACCTGCTCTTTATCGTCGATGCTTATTTTGGAAACCGAAATATCCCCGGAATGGCAAAATAGACGGTGCATTTAAAAAGCCCTCGAGATCAAATGGACGCCCAAGAGAACGATAATACACCCGCAGGCGCGCTTGAACGCCCGGTAATAAACCGTACTCTTATTTTCCAGCCACCGGGGGATCAACCCGGCTAGGACAACCAGCAGTATCAAAGGCGAGATGAACGTGCCTATGCCAAAACAAACAGAATAAACCAGGCTGGAAAACCAGTTTTGTGAGATCATACCTAAATAGGAAAGGACCGATAAAAGCGGGGCGCAAGGCAGAAGGCCGATGACCACTCCCGCGGCGATGACGGTTTTCTTGTCGCGGTCCAATATACTTTCTCTTAAAAATCGGCAAAACTTAAAGTCCAGGGTTTTACCTAAGGCCATTAATGCCCCGGTGGCGGCTATAAAGGCGCCTCCCGCCGCGAGGACGTACTTGTGCGCGCTGCCCAGGAACCCTTCAACCGCGAATTTACTTAATAAAAAAACCGCGACGCCCAGGCACGCGTAAATGAAGATCCTTGCCAGGGAAAATAACAGGTAAACGCCGATCGCCGCCTTAGGGCCCTTTTTCATTCCCGCGGCGTAAGTTATAAGGAATGGGCCGCAGGATGCGGCGCAGGGGCCTGAACCAAAGAATAGGCCTGTGATAAACAGGCTGAAGGAAATACCCAGCATGGTTACAATTCCTTTTCCGAAAATACTTCGGCGGTAAAAATGTATATTTCGGTGGATTTTTCCTTCCAGGCATTGCGGGACAAGCCCGCTTTCTGGCTGCAAAGTTCGGAAAGAAAATCTTCCTTCGACCATTTCGTTTCTACCGCTACCTGCGGAAGAAAAACGCCGCTGTTAAATCCGGACCTGACCAGGACTCCATGGGTTCCCATGATTATCTCATCCACCGAATCGACCTTCTTCAAAGGAGAAAGCACGGAAATCTCGATCTCCACGTCCTCCAATTCATTTTGCGTCAACGGAGAAAAACGGGGGTCATTTAATGCCGCCTCAACCGCCATATCCCTTACCGTAAAGCAAAGAGGTTGCCGGCCGATGAGGCTGCCTATGCATCCCCGCAGGTTACCCTGTTTATGCAAGGTGACGAAAGAGCCCATTTCTTTATTTAAAAGCGGGTCGATGTCCGAAAGTTTACACATTTGCCCCGTATTTAAATAATTTTCGATGGAATTCCGCGCGATCATAAGCAATCTTTTTTTCTGATCTTTATTCAGCATAAATATCCCCCTATCCGCGGTTAAGGCACAACTGGAGTATCCCACCGTCCAGGTCCCTTTGGTTTTCCTGCCGGTTACTTCGGCCGAATTGGTATGGCGCAAGATATACAGCCGGTCGCATCCCAGATCCTTGGCCATGATCAGCGTTGTTACCGCGGCAACCCCTCCGCACAGCTGCAGCCGGTTTTCTTCTAAGCCTTCATAGAGCCCCGGCGCGTCCATTTTTTCCAGGTAAGAGAGGGTCAGGCCGTCGATCAGATCCGCCTGGTCGTGATCGTAACCGTGGTACATATCGGTTGAGGCGATCACGAGTACGTCTTTACGCCCTCCTATAGCCTCTTTCAACAAGCCGGCTAATCTTTGGCAGGCGGCGAGGCTGGCGTTGCCCGTGACAATGGGAACGATTTTGATCCCGGGAAAAACCTTCTGCAAAAAAGGAAGCTGGACCTCGACTGAATGTTCTTTCTCAAAAGCAGCCGGCTCAAAATAGATATCCTTATCTTTATAAAGCAGTTTTTCCGCGAGATCCTTATCAATTTCCAGCTCGCCCAGCGGCGTCCGGAATGACCCTTGCGGGTATATTGACACTCCCCTGAAACCCAGATGGTGAGACGGCCCGATGACAACGGCAGTCTTGTAAGGCCTGCCCTTGACCAGCTTATAGCCAAAAGCCGCCGCCTGCCCTGAGAAAGCGTAACCGGCGTGAGGACAGATCAAAGCCGTAATATCGGCTTCCACAGGCCGCGGGTCCGCGCTGTCCAAGAAATTATCGATTTCCCTGGATAATTCCCGCGGATCATCCGGATAAAAGGCGCCGGCGACATTGGGTTCTTTTACTTCTTGAGCGCTAAGGTTACAAGCGTAAAGAAAAAAAAGCAAAGAAATTAAATTACCGCCAAATACCCGCAATGCTTTCTCCGCAAAATTTGCATTTTCCGCCGGTTAGGTCATTCGAAAGTATTGTGTAGCCGACCCGTTTTACCACGATCCCGTTGCACCTAGGGCAATATGTATTCTCCGCCGGGTTTCCTCCCAGATTGCCGATATACACGTATTTCAGGCCGCGGTCCAGAGCTATCTGCCTTGCCTTGTTCAGGGTTTCGACCGGTGTCGGGTTGATCGAAGTAAGCTTATGCACCGGGAAAGCCCTGGAAAAATGCAAAGGCGTATCCGCCCCCAAATTCTCTTTTATCCAAAGGCACATCTTCCCTATTATTTCCGGATCATCGTTATAACCGGATATGACAAGGTTCGTGATCTCTAAATGAACGCCTTCCTCCCTTAATATCTTCAGGGTCCTGAGCACCGGCTCCAGCGTGCCTTCGGACATCCTGGCGTAATAATCGTCGCTGAAACCTTTAAGGTCGATGTTGGCCGCGTCTAAATATTTTGCCAGCTGCCTTAAGGGCTCCTCATTTATATAACCGGCCGAATGCATAATATTTTTTATGCCTTTTCGCCTGGCCGCCTTGGCGGTTTCAAGCATATATTCATAGAAGATAGTCGGCTCGGTATAGGTATAGGCGATGGTCGGGCATCCCGATGCTTCTATTTGCGCGATCACTTCTTCCGGCTCCGCGTAAACGTATCGCAGCTCTTCGGGAAGCCGTTGCGATATCTCCCAGTTCTGGCAGAATTTACACCGTAAATTACATCCAGCGGTGGCGATGGAAAAAGCGGTTGTCCCGGGCAAAAAATGGAACAACGGCTTCTTTTCAATAGGGTCTATATGGACGGCCACCGGTTTGGCGTAAACCAGGGAATACAATACTCCGTCGCGGTTTTTCCTTACCCCGCAGAACCCGCGCCTGCCTTCGGCTAAAACACATTTCCGGGGGCATAACCCGCATTGTACGGCCTTTCCTTCCAGCTTTTCATAATAAAGGGCTTCCTTGAGCCCCTCCGGAGCGGGGACCGCGGTTAAGGCGGGCAAATAAATACTGGCGCAGATCAACACCGACAAAAAGAATAAACCCGCGGATAATCTTACCAGGTTTTTCATATTATTCTACGCGTGGTTTGCCGCTCTTGAGAGGCTGGAGGATAAGTGGAGCAGAGGAGGATCGAACTCCCGGCCTTCGCGATGCGAACGCGACGCTCTCCCAGCTGAGCTACTGCCCCGAAAGATTTCGCTGCCTTACTGTCCCGCGGCTCAATTTCACTTCGTTCGCTAAGCGCGGTTTCACATAAATTTAACACAACTTAACGCATTTATCAAATAAAAAGTGCTTCGACGAAAGTATTTAATTAGTGGAAACGAACGGCATAGAGATGCGATTTCTCAGGGAAAGGACTGGATTTTCAGGGGAACCGCAGGCATTCGGGGTCTCGTCGGGATCCCAACAGGTGGTCAATTGAACCTGTAAAAAATTATCGGCCTGGTCATAATCGGCTGAAAAAGAAAAAACCTTGCGGCTGATCACCTCGTAAGAACCCGGGTAAGCGGCGTAGTAACGCATCTCTTTATCCTCATCGTCAAATTCATAAGCGGTCCAACGGTCGCCCTGCGTCGCCCTTTTTCCGTCGCCCGCGGAAGAACCGTCAACGGCGAGGTCAATATAGGCCTTGACCCTGCGGTTGGAATCTTCAATGACGATAGCGCTGTTATCGGCGTCTCCAACGGCCCGGTTGATCCGGCTTGCCATGTCTTCTAAAATATAAAAAGCGTCGTTTTGTAAGCTTATTTTGCGGTCGGAACTAAGCAGATGGTAATGGCTGTAGATTTCGATGCTGGAAATGCCTATGATGATAACGGCGACAATGGTCGCGGCCAGTAATAATTCCATCAGCGTCAATCCCCGGTTTTTGATGCGTCTCATTTTAAACCGCGGGCTGCTCTGTCCAAGATATCCTTAATCTGACCTTGATCAGAGAAGTAGCCGCGAAACCCGGCGTGCGCTCATACGTCGGCGTAAAAGTCATGCCGTCTATTTCCTGGGCGCCCGGGCATCCGGAGCCTGCGCTTAAACAATTGCTGCCCCAGAGGTCCTGCCTTACGTCCATCTGTAAAGGCGCGAGAAAGAACCTGCCTAATTCCACCGACTGGACCCGCGTGCGCGTTCCCAAAAGATGCTTCCTTCCGGCCAGAAAAACGCCTGAAAGGCCCAAGGTGACAAGGGACATAATGAGGCTGGCGACTAAGATTTCGGTTAAGGTGAGCGCTTGGTTACGGGCAGCTTTCATTGGGGGAGGGCTCTTCACCGCTGAAGACCATTGTATATACGCAGCCTGAATAAGCTCCGCCCGTTCTTGAGGCGGTAGCGCTTGAATCGGTTGAACTTACCTCGTAATCCCAATTCCTGGACCCCGCTTCGGGTATGGCAAGCCTGAGATAATCATTTATCTGCCCTATATCGTTTTCTGAACCGGCGCCGACGGGGAAGTAAGCGTTCGCTTCCAGGCGGTATATTTTCTCCGCGGCCGTGATAAGCTTAAGGTTGGCGATAGCCTCTCTTCCTATGGCGCGCTCTTTGGCTTTGTTGTACTGCGGCAAGGCGATAGCCGTTAAGATACCGACGATCAGAACGACTAATAACAGTTCCATCAGGTTGAACCCCCGCCTGTTTTTAAGGATACCTTCCTCCTTGTCTGCCGCTATGGACAACTGGGATTACATATATCCGCGCCGCAGGACGCGCGTTTGGAACTTTGAAAGCACATACCGTAACTCTTCCTCGTGCCGCATCCCGCCCCCGGGCAGCTTCTCGCGGCCTGGGCGTATCCGGAGCTGGCGTCGGCGGAGGGAACGCTGAAAGTAAAATTCGAACTGGAAGGCGCGCTTTCAAATATATCTAAATCAGTCAACGTGGTAGTGTAGGCGCTGTTTTCCATGTAATACCTGTTTTCGGAGGCGGAAATCTCCGCTAACATGGAATAAGCTTCCGCGGCCCGCGCGCTTTCGGGAGCCTGAGCGTAATTAGCGATAGCTACCAGCACCAAAAGCCCGATCACGACCACGACGACGATCAATTCTATGAATGTGAAAGCCGGACTTTTCCTCAACTGAACCTCTGATTTATTTCTAAATTATAATCGGAACCGGCTAATATGAACTAATGGTACCCGACTGGTAATCGATACGCCAGTTGCTTACACCGCTGCCTGCCGTACCGCTCTTCGCGGCCTGTCCCCTGCCGGCGGCTCCATCCGAAGTAAAAGTAAAATCCGCGACTGTAGGCGTCCGGAAATTCACGTCATTAGTACCATCATTGTCTAGATCCACGGCTATGTCCACCGGGTCAGCGGCATCTGTCGGCCATGAGCCGTTAAGGCTTTGATAAGCGAACGCGGCTTTCCTCATTTCGCCTAAGACCGCCTTTGCCTGGGAATTCTTGGCGTTAGCTATGGCCTTCGTGTATTGGCCTATGCCCACTGTTGCCAATAAGCCTATGATGATTACTACGATGATCAGTTCCAACAGCGTAAAACCTTTTCTCATGATCCCTCCTTTTTGCGTATATTTAGCTGAAGCGTGATTTTTATATCTTTTTATGCGGCTTTCTATGGTTACACCTCCTTTTTATTATATTTAAGATAACTGTTGAGGTCAAATCTTTTCTTTAGCCTGCCGCGCCTAATGACGCTATCTGGAATATCGGCAAAAACATGCCGATTACCATTATTCCTATGACCGCGCCCATGAATACGAGCATGATCGGCTCGAACATGGAAGTAAAGCGGGACAAAAATGTCTCGGTATATTCTTCGTAGAACGTGTTTATACGCTTAAGCATCTGCGGCAGTTCCCCGATCTCTTCCCCGATAGTGATCATTTGTATCACCATCGGCTCGAAAAATTTACTTTTGTCAAGGCTGGAGTTCAGGGGTTTACCCTGGCGCACGTCGTCCTTGACCTTACGGATCAACTCCGCCATGACGGAATTGTTCACGCTATGCTCAGTTATTTCCAGGGAGTATAAAAGGGGGACGCCGCTCTCGATCAGTGTCGACATTTCCGAAGAGAACCTTTCCACGACGAGCGAGCGGAAGAGTTCACCGAACAAAGGAAGGCGGAATTGTAATTGCTCGTACCTTTTCCTGCCCTCTTTTGTGCGCACGTACCTTTTGAACAGGAAAAACAGCACAGTGCCGGCGCCTAAAACGGCCCATATGCTCTGCCTTACAAAATTGCTGATTTGTATGAGCGCCCGGGTCATAAGAGGCAGCTGGACATTAAACCCTTTGAACAGCTCCGCGAAAGTGGGAATGATCTTTACGGTCAGAAAAAAAAGCGCGCCCAACCCGACAAACATTAACATCGCCGGATAAACCAGGGCCGAGATTATCTTCCTTTTGAAAGCCGCCTTTTTCTCCAGATACGTCGCCAGGCGGCTTAAAACTACCGCCAAATTACCGCTTGCCTCGCCGCTTTCCACCAGGTTGATCCATAGATCGGAGAATACCCTCGGGAATCTTGACATGGCTTCGTGGAAACTTAAACCAGCTTCCATATGTTTCTGCAGTTCAACCAGCGTGTTATAAAATTTACGGCTGTATACCTGCTTTGAGATTATGTTCAAACTCTTTAATATAGTTATACCGGCGCCCAACAGGGTAGCTAACTGCCTGGCAAAGACTACCAGGTCGTCCCCGCTGACCCCCCGGCGCTTGAACTTGCGCTGTTTGCCAGCGGCCCTGGGCAAAGTTGGCGGCCCCTCTTCCCTGGCCTCGGGAAGGACGTTCACTACGGTTAAATTCCTCAGTTGCAGCCTTCCGATCAACTCATCGGAAGACGGGGCCTCTTCGCTTCCCGTGATCTTTACACCTCTGCTATCCCTGGCAATGTAAGCGAATTTCGGCATTTAGTCCGCACCTATGGTGATGGATAGCGCCTCTTCCAAAGAAGTGATCCCGTCTTCGACTTTTTTCAAGCCGGATTCGTAAAGCGTGACCATTCCGCTTTCTTTAGCGGCATCTCTTATCTTCTGAAAAGAAACGCCTTGACTGACCAGTTCTCGCAGCGCTTCATTGATTACCATTACCTCGGAAATACAGGTCCTGCCCCGGTACCCCAGCTGCCCGCATTTCGCGCAGCCCTTTGGCCTGTAGATCAGGTCCGCTTTTATGGCTATCCCGCCGGTAAGTTCGGGCGTCGGCTCATAAGCCTCCTTGCAATCCGGGCATAATTTCCTGAGCAGGCGCTGAGCTACTACCATTAACAAGGAAGGCGCGACCATGTAAGGGGCGATGCCGATGTCGATAAGTCGGCTCACGGCTGAAGGGGCGTCGTTAGTATGCAAAGTGCTCAAAACCAAATGGCCGGTTAAGGCCGCGCGTATGCAGATCTCGGCGGTCTCCAGGTCTCTGGTCTCTCCTACCAGCATTATATCCGGGTCCTGTCTTAAGAAACTGCGCAGGGCATTTGCGAAAGTAAGCCCTATTTCAGGTTTGACCTGGACCTGATTGACGCTGTCCAGTTTGTATTCTACCGGGTCCTCCACGGTTATGATATTCTTGGTCGGGCTTTTTATCTCGCTTAACACGGCGTATAAAGTTGTCGTCTTTCCGCTGCCGGTAGGCCCTGTCAAGAGGACAAGCCCATAAGGCATATTTATAACACGCCGGATATGTTCGAGTTGCTTGGCCTCAAAACCCAGCCTGTCCAGATCCAAGACTACGGAGCTCCTGTCCAATATCCTTAAAACAACTTTTTCCCCGTATATCGTGGGGATAGTAGAGACTCTCAGGTCTATCGGCCGGTCTTCGAGCCTGACCAGGAATGCCCCGTCCTGCGGAAGCCGTTTTTCGGCGATATCCAATTTGCTCAGGATCTTTATACGGGAGATGATCGGCAGATGCAACTGCCTCGCCGGAGGGGGTATTTCATATAATTTACCGTCTATCCGGTATCTTAAGGATATCCTCTCCTTGAACGGCTCGATATGTATATCGGATGCCCTCTCGTCGATGGCCTGGCGTATGATCAGGTCGACCAGTTTTACGACCGGCGCTTCTTCCGCGCGGGCGATCAGCTTATCCAGGCTCAACTCCTGGTCGCCTTCGGCTTCCTCTCCCGCCGCAACCACGGGAACGTTCACATAAGAAGCCTCCACCGCCTCTTCGAACATTTTGGACTTACCGTAAAAATTCTCGATCGCCTTTAGGATGTCCGACCTTGTCGCGATCACCGGGTTTATCTCGCAGGCGGTAAGCTTTCTTAGATTATCTATGAGTATAAGGTCCAATGGATCGGCCATGGCTACGGTGAGCGACCTCAGGGTGCGCGAAAGAGGGAGTACCGTATATCTTAACGCGAAATCTTTAGGGACCAGTTGTTCCAGATTCTGGTCGGGCGCGGGCTTTAACTCCGTGCCCAGGTTAAAATAGGGGATATTCAGCTGTTTCCCCAGGATAGCTACAGCCTGCTCTTCCCTGAGGATCCCCATCTTGACGAGTATCTCGCCTAACCTGCCCCCATCCTGCCTTTGCACGTTGATCGCTTTCTCAAGCTGTGCCTGGGTAATAATGCCTTCTTTGATGAGGAGCTCCCCTAATCTCAAGTATTTTTCTTTAGCGCACATATTCCTATTTTATTTTCTCAAAGCTGTTTAGGCTGCTTTCTATGGCTGACATCCGTTCAGGCGGCGCCATGGCTATCCGCTCTTCTTTTATTTCTGGCGCGCTTGTCTGGTAAAATCCCAGGCCGTTTTCTTTGACAATACGCGGGGTGATGAAAACTATCAGTTCGCGCTCCCTGTCTTTTGACTTGTCCTTATGCCTGAAAAGGAACCCCGCCAGCGGGATGTCACCAAGGATGGGTATCTTAGATACATCCTGGCTAAACTCATTGCGGATCAACCCCCCCAGGAGCACAGTCTGGTTATCCCTGACCCTGACCACTGATTTGGTGCTCCGCGTCTCCGGGTCCCTGAATTGAAAAGATTGACCGTCGGAGGTTAAGACATTTCCTTGTGTAGCCTCGCTGACTTCGGGGTAAATGAACATGGTGATCTCTCCCGTTTCAATATTAGCTTGCGGAGTGATCCTTAGCAACACGCCTGTTTCCTCGCGTTCCGGCTGAGACTGGGTAGTGCCTGAAGTCGCTTCCGTAGTAGTCTCTATGCCGATGGATTCTTTCGTAGTGATCTTTATCTCCGCCGTCTCATTATTCAAGGTAAGGAGCCGGGGCCTGGCCAGGAATTTCGTATCCGTGCGGGTACGCAGGAAATCCAAGGTATTGGCAAAGGTGCGGCCAAGGACAACGGCGCCGGCCGTAGAGGAACTGATATCACGCGCCCCCCTGAGGGCGACATCCCCCAGAAAGAACTTTGAACCGGGCCTGGTCCCCGGGAGGATCACGGTAAAGGGGTTAGCGCCCAGGTCAAACCCCATTCGATCTATAAGGTTCTTGCTCACGTCCAGCATCTCGACTTCAAGCATTATTTGCGGCGAAGCTACGTCCAAAGAAGCGATCAATTTTTCAATGACCGGGAGCCGGCTGGGGATATCCATAACGATGAGGCTGTTTGTGCGGAAATCTTCGATTACTGATCCGGCGGAAGAAAGATTTTTCTTTATGGCCTCGGTAAGCCCTATGGTCCTTGCCGAACCTCCTCCGCCTGCCGCGCCTAATTCCCCTTCAGCGCTGCTTCCGGCGCTGCCGCCTCCTCCAATATAGGTAGATACCTCCTGTATCAGAGAAGATGAGGACACGGTAGCGTATTTAAGGTTAAATACCCTTGTAACCGTTTCTATCGGCATTTTGCCCCAATCCTTCACCACAAAGATCTTCGCGTTTTCATCCAGCTCGTAAGTAAGGTTATTGGCTATAAATAGCTTATCCATCGCCTCCTTCAAAGGGACTTTATCCAGGAAAAGGGTTACCTTGCGGTCCTGCACCCCTTCGGACGCGATGAAATTCAGGCCTGACTGGATGGAAAAGATCTTAAGAATATCCCTGAGGCTGGCGTCCTGGAAATCCATGGATATGACAGCGCTGGGCGGCTGGTCCGCGGCAGGCAAATCCATCGGCAATAAAGAAAAAATGATCATTAAAGATATAAAAACGTTAGGATGGCTGCGCATTTTTCCTCCCTCTAGGTTTTTTATTTAGTTTGGGGGCTTGGCGGAGAAACTAACCCTTGCCCCTGCCCTTCTTTTTTACTATCTTGCGCGCTTAATGGTGAAACTTTCATTAAGGTATATTGCTGGTTATCGAAAATTACGGTTATGCCGTCTCTATTAATACCTGAAATTTTTACGCCCTGGATCTCGTCTCCAACCTTTAAGACCTTGTTATTTACGATCGCCTGAGGTATCTTCGTGCCCCAGACTACACCTTGAATTATAAGCTCGGGTAAGGGCTTTGTCTCCTTAACCGCTTCGGGTTTGCGTATTTCCTGCTTTTCCCGCTCAAAAGGGTCCCGCAGTTTTTCGGACATGTACTCGAATTTACCCGCCTGCTCCCCGGCAGCCGCGCTTTGCGCCGCTTCTTGCGCTGAAGATATCGCCGATACAAAGAAAAGGCCGGCAAAAAAGATGCCTATAATGTAACCCTTCGGCCTGGCCATGGCTAACTCCTGAATGAAATTACGCTTATAGTCAAATTAACCGTCAGCGCCGCCTTACTTTGATCCGCGCCGGTCTTTTGCCTCTGGATATCTACTGTATCAATAGCGTAAAATTCGCGCT
The DNA here is from genome assembly GCA_028716705.1 of Candidatus Omnitrophota bacterium. GTDB lineage: Bacteria > Omnitrophota > Gorgyraeia > Gygaellales > Profunditerraquicolaceae > UBA1562. The sequence goes on from JAQUPI010000014.1 coordinate 23,229, forward strand.
GATTTTCTACACCGCTTATAAATCTGCCCGCGTCATGGTAACTATCGGCTTCCAGGATAAAAGCAAGCCGGTACTTGTTATAAAGGGGCCCTGCTTCTTCGGGCTGCGGCTTGACGGAGACCACCCGTAATTTTGACGCTTCCGCCATATCCGTAAGCGCTTCCATAGCTGAAGCCAGGTCACTGCTGAAGAGGCCTTTATAGGAACCGATCTTTTTCTCAAGGCGGTTCACCTCGGTCAGGAGCCCGTTCCTCTTCGCCTCTTCTTCCTTTTGAAAGCGCAGCGATTCAAATCTTTGGGAATAATGCTTGAAGGTGACGGAGGCCGCGATCAAAGTAAGCGCCGCTATGGCTATGCTTATTGACCGTTTTTTCGCCATGGGAAACAGGTCCGTTAATATTATTTTCATGCCTTATTTACCCTTTTTATTACCAGCCGATCCGCAGAAGATCACAAAATAAGTGGAGATTATTTCCTCCGATTCCTGCGTTCCCGAGGAAACAAGCCCGACCTCCTGAAAATATTTAGCGATAACCGGGTTTTCTTTCAGCCGGGTAAGGAAAATATTGATCAATTCACGCTGCTTATCGATGTTGCCGGAGTAAGCGCTTCCGTTCAGGGTAAGCTCTTTCTTTTCTCCCGCCTTTTTAAAAGATACCGTGTCCAGATTCATGCCCTTTAAGACGACCCTCGGTATGGAATCAAAAATCGGCGTAAGAACTACCCTGTCTTTTAAGATCCCTTCCATAGTCCGCGCTTTTATATCATATCCGGACTTTATTTTTAAGAGTTCTTCGTAACTTAATCCGCTTATAGCCCGGGGGGCTTCCGGCCTCATGCTCACTATCCCTTTTATTTCATTCTCTAAAGGGGCCATCCTGCGGGATGAGAACGCGAAAACAGATATATATACCAGTAGGCATACCGCGGCGGTAATCAGTTCCGGCTTGTAATTGGCGATCAGTGACGGGGAAACCGGCAGTTCTTTCGCTTCCTTTTTCGTGACTCTTTCTTTGGCCGAAAGCAGGTTTATCTTGACCCCGGTATTTATCATGGATAAAGATCCGGAGAAGCTCTTTACAAAGGGCAGGGAAAACGGTATAGGCCTGTTGATATGCTTATTGATGTCTATGAAGTTAACGCTCAAACCTAAATCTTTGACGAACCCTTCCAATTCGGCCCGGTAGTTGGGGTTAGTGATAAAGAATATTTTAAGGATATTCTTCCCTGGGAATTTACGGTCGTAATAATCGAGGGATATCTGGATCTCCCTTTTTAACTTTTCCAATAGCGTGTTGCGCTCGGATTCCTCAACTTTAGCCTGTTCTTCATACCCTCCCATCAAACTTATATCCCGGCTGAAAAGAGGAAAACCGCCCTCCAGGACGACGAAATTGGCTTCGTCTTCTTTCAGCAGGTCTATATTTACAACGGCTATAATATCTTTTTCCCTTATATTGGCTAATTTAAGGAGCCTTAAAATACTGAACGCAGAGTATTCTACCGATCTGGGCCTGATCCCAAGCTGCCTCAGGACCTCAAGATAATTATTCAGCGCCTCTTTTTTTATCCCTACGAACAAAACGCGCGTCTTTTGGACGGTTTTATCCAGCTTATATTCGAAATCCGAGAACAATTCTTCTACTTTAAAGGGGATATATTTCTTCGCTTCAAAGTTTACGGCGGAGTTCAATTCCTGGGCCGGTAAAATGGGCATCTCAAATGTCCTTACGATCAGGTCTTTCCCGGAAATACTGACTATTGCCTCTGCCGGTTCTATGCCGTTTTGCGTCATCGCTTCCTTGATCATGGCGGCAAGCTTGATGTGCCCGGGGACCTTTTCTTCCAGGGAATAGGCGGGTTGCGCCAGGTGAAAATACTTGCCCGGGCTTTTGCCTTTGCTTTCTACGACAGAAACAACTTGAGGGCCGAAATAAATACCGAGCATATTATGGGGTTTCTCCGCCAGTTTTAGACACGCGCCTTCTGCTGCGCAGCCAGGAATCGATGTCCCTGCGGTCAAACCTCCAGACCCCTCCGACCTTGATCCCCGTGATCTTTCCCTGGTTTAGCCAGTTATAGATCGTTTGCTTTTTGAGTTTTAGATAATCCGCCAGTTCATCGATATCAATAAGTCTTGACATAGGTAAGGCTCCTCTTACTCGTCAAAATCGTCGCCATTTCCGTATTGTTACTTCCTTAATGGTGAAGTTAATTAAAACATAAAATAATTAATTTGTCAAGTGTTTTCTTATGTAGTCTTACCTAAACTTACTCGCAATAGGTAAGTGTACTTTCAAGGCAGGAACGCCCAAGCTTAAGTAATTGAGGTATATTACCGGAAATTAATACGTGGAGTTGATTCTGATGCGGCGGCCGACACCGTCAATGGATGTACCCGGGTCAAAAATCTCAATTCTCACCGGATAAGCGATGTCGCTGTCATTAACGTCGGGAGCGCTGCAGCCGGATTGGCAAAGATTGTAGACTCCCGTAGCCCAGGCGCCTGCTCTGAGTTTCTCAAAAGCCAAATTCGTTGCCGCCATGTTGGAATAGTGGGCTCGGATACGGTCCCTTTTATGAGCGGTAAATGTGGCCTGGCTTAAGATCAGGCTCATTATTACGCTGGCCATCGCCGCGACTACTACGAGGACCCCCAGAACAATAAAGAGGATAACGCCTTTATTATCTATACTGTTTTTAGGCACTTTTCAGGCTGATCTTATAATCGCTGCTTCCTATCTGTTGAAGGATAACATGACCTTCACGGGCAAGCCACCCCAGACTCATTAATATGTTATCCCTCGGCCTGTCGATGCCTTTGATGAGGTACGAGAGCGTTACCTCTCCGTGGCTGTCGAGAAAATGCCAGATATCGCCGGCCACAATGCCTATTTCGGTAATCATCTTTTCCTCCTTTTAAGTATAATCTATTTTTATTTTAAATCAACCCCCGCTTATGTCAACTGATTTCTTATTATAGCTTCCGCATCTGGGGCAAACGGAGATCAGGTCCTGCTTTGTGTTGACATATGTGTAGGCGCATACGGAGCAAAACCAGATGAATTTATCGTCCAGGTTCAGATCCCGGTCTTTTTGCTTTTTATTAGAAAGCCATACCGCTAAAACTGCCCCCAGGAAGATAATGACATATAAGGCAACGGCTAAAGAGAAATCTATATTAATCATCCAGGGTCGACAGGTCTATCTTGACCGTCTGCCACTTTTCCGAAGGAAATTGACGCTGGGCTAAAAGATACCGGTTGATATAGCGCATGCTTAAAAGATCCGCCTCTAAATTACCCGAAGAGATCTTTCTTTTCACCAAAAGCGGGGTCCTTTTATCCGCGGAAAGCGACCGGAAAGCCAGCTCAATGTGGGCTGTCTGCCTGCCTTTAAAATAGAGCGCGAAGTGATAAGGAAGCCTTGGATAGAACATTATCGCCGGCTCCCTGCTCCTTAATCCGGCCGGTAAGGGTGTAGGCCCTTGCGGCAGGACCGGCTTCTCCCCTTCCAACAGGGATCTAACCGGGGGTTTTTGATATCCTGAAAGCGCGAAAAGGCCGGTTTCCTTATTTTTATCCAGCGTGGATATCTCCGCCTTAGGGACAAACGCGCTTGTCCGCGCGTTACCGGGCTTAGGGCCGCTAACCAGGTCCCTGCCCTGCAGGATCGCTCCCCAAAAACTAACTTGCGAAAAACCGGCCTGAGGGATCCTGCGGCCAAACGAAAGGCTGAAAAAACTGAATAAGGCTATGTGTCCGGCCGCGGAGATGACCAAACTCTGCCTTAAGAGGGGGCCTGTCATTGTTGGTTCGTGGCTATATTTATCTGGGATATCCCTAGATCCCTGCACATATCCCAAACTTCCACGATCCTGCCTAAGGAAGCGCGTTTATCCGCTTTTATCAAGATCGAACCCTTGACTTTCGCTGTCTGTTTGAGCATTCCCTTTAATTCCGACAGGGTAACCACTTTGCCGTTCGAATAGATCACATTCTCGCTGGATATGTCTACCTCGACGTTCTCCTGTTTCACCACTTCACTCGTTACCGCCCTCGGCAGATTGACCCTTATCCCCGGCTGCATAATGAAACTCGAGGTAAGCATGAAGAAAATGAGGAGCTGGAATATCATGTCTATCAGCGGCGCGATATCAATCGGCTTAAGGCCGTGCTCTAATTCGGTATGCCGTTTAAATCTCATTTTGATCTCCGGTTCCTAAGGGTCATTCTGTAAGAAAATTAACCAGTTCCGTGGAAGCTTTTTCCATCTCCAAAACGGAATTATTCACCCGGTTTACGAGGTAATTATAAGCTATAAAACAAGGTATAGCGAGGGTCAAACCGGCTACGGTAGTGAGCAGGGCTTCCCAAATGCCGCCCGCGAGGTCCCCCGGGGAAACCGGATGGAAAGCCGAAGATTTTACCTGGATGGTCTGGAAACACCTTACCATCCCGGTGACTGTCCCGAGAAGGCCTAAAAGCGGGGAGATATGCGCTATGGTAGCCAGCATGGAAAGGTTCCTCTCCAATTTCGGGATCTCGTATAAAGACGCGTCTTCTATGGCCTCCTTGATCTGCGGCCGCGGCCGGTCATATTTCAGGATACCCGCCTTTAATATATGCGCGATCGGGCTCTTTGTCTTCTCGCATATATCCAGAGCTTCCCTTACCTGGTGGTGCTTCATCCTGCTTAAAATGCTGCTCAAGAAATCCTGCATGTCTATCTTTATTTTGTGCATATACCAGAATTTCTCCAGGATTATCGCCATAGCGAATACGGAACCCAAAAGTATCGGCCACATTACCGGCCCGCCGGCGAGAAACGTCTGCCACAGACTCATCTTCCAAAGATCCATTTTCTTTCCCCCTTTTCTCTGTTGCTCATTTTATGTGCGCGTTTATCCAGTCCATCCTTTCCTCGGCGAATTTCGCCTCCTGGACATCCATAGTATTGACCCTCCTGTAAATATTCATCGCTTCCTTGAAGTCCTCTTTATCTTCATAGATAGCGGCTACCCTCAGGAGCGCCTTCACCGCTAGATCATTGTTCTCGGAGTAAAGGTATGTAACCTTCAGGTATTCGCCGATGGCCTCATCCGTTCCGCCCTGCGCCTGGAGGGTCTCGGCGATCTTGAATTGTATGAGCGCAACTTCTTTCGCCGGGACCACTTCAAGGGATTTATGGTAATAGTTCAACGATTCCGGATAATTATTCTGAACGCCGAACAGGCCGGCGATCTTCGGGTAGATGAGGCTGACAAGGTTAGGGTAATCTTTTACGGCCTCATTGTAAGCGGCAAGGGCCTGTTCGGCCTTGCCCTGCCTGGCGTATATGTCCGCTATCGCGATATTTGCCGTTCCGGCAAGGTCCGACCTGCCCAACTCCAATACTTTTTTAAAATTCTCAACGGCTTCCGCGTATTTGTCCTCCTGAGCGTAAGTAATCCCTATGGCGTAATAAGCGTCCGGGATCAGGTTATTTTTCGGGAAGTCGCTTATCAATGAGGAAAAATACCTGCGCGACAGGTTTAATTCATTATGCCTGTAATAATATTCCCCGAGCCACCACATGACCTCGGGCGTAAGCTTGGAATCCGGATATTTCGAACGCAGTACCTTGAACCTTTCCATAGCTTCTTTTTCGTTCCCCATCTGGTAATAGCAGTCGGCGATCTCATATTCGGCTTTTTGGACCGTCTCTATGTCCTGGCCGTATTGCCTGATGATGTCTTTGAATACTTCGAGCGCCTGGGTATAGTCGGCTAAATTAAAGAGGCTCGTTCCTAAAAGATAGGCGCTTTCCGCGCTTAAGTTGCTCTCTTTGAATTCATTCCTGAATTTCTCAAAAATCTCCCTGCTGGATTTGTAATCCTGCCTTTGGAAGTATGTCAAACCCAGGGCGTAAGTGGCGTCGTCCAGCAGCTTGGAACCGGGAAAATTCTTTTTCACGGCCAGAAAAGCCATTATCGCTCCGTCGTAGTTCGAGGCCTTCAATAAAGTAATGCCTAATTGATACTGTATATAATCGCTGTACAAACTGTCAGGGTAATTTTTTAATATCCCGTCGTAAGTTTCCGCGGCTTTATTGTAATCACCCGAATCCTGATAAGCGTCTCCTATCTGGCAGAGGGCGGCAACCTTGAATATCTTATCTTCCGTGTGTTTAGCGATCTTCTGGAACTCATCTATCGCCTTTTTAAATTCGCCTTCCTTGAGGAAAGACCAGGCCAGGCCATAGTGGAGCTTATCCGTATTTTCCCCCGAAGCGCCTTCCGGTTCTTTCAGGAGCGCCTCTTCGTATACTTTTATGGCTTTGCTGTATTCCGTCAGGTTGTATAAGGCGTCCGCCAGGCCCAAATACGCCTGGATCAGGATCTCGGGAGAGGACGCCTTTCTGGTAAGTTCCCGGTAAAGCTTTTCGGCTTCCCTGAAATCTTTCTCCTCTAAACGCAGCGTCGCCTTGCCCAATAAATGAATGTTCTCATTCTTTGGGTCAAGGCTCTCCTGTTTTACCAATAGAAAATTATCCCCGGCTTCCTTGTAGCGTTTTAATTTAAGGTAGGACCAGGCTATGCCCAATCCCGAAAGGGCCTGCAGCCTTTCATCAGCCGACCCGGCGATGACCCTGGAATAGCCGCTTATCGCCTCTTCAAAATTATTCAGGTAGTAATCGGCCTCCGCTCCGTAAAAATACAAATACGGAAGGCGGACATTGTCCTTTAAATATGCCTTAAGGTAATTTTTCAGGTTATTTTTCAATCCGGAATAATCCTTTGAATTATAAAGGCATTCGATTATTTTGAACTGGGAATCGAGCCGGGGCTCTCCCGGGTACTTTTCTTCGACGATCCTGAAATATTTAATGGCTTCCTCAAACCTGGACTCCTGGAATAAACACCAGCCCAGCGAATAGCAGGCGTGCATCGCGTACTCCGATTTTGGGAACTCCTCGATAATGGATTTATAAAAATCCCCCGCCTTGCTGAAATTGTTGCCCTTAAAGTGTACCTCGGCCATCCAATAAAATATGGCGTCCTTCAGGCCGCCCGCCTGCGGCCGGGAAAGGAGCTCTTCGAACTTCGTCAGGGCCTCGATGAACCGGTTCTGGCGGAAATAGCATTGTCCTATAAGCAGGTTGACTTCCGGTTCCTGCGGAGAATCCGGGTAATTCTTTAGAAACCTGTCTAAAAGGCCCAACGCCACATCGTAGAAGCCGTCTTCGAACGCCTTTTTGGCGACGAACAAAGCCTCTTCCTCCTTGGACTGTTCCCGGGCAAAAGAAAGATTGAAAGAATGGAAGGTAATAAGGGGGGCGAGAAGGAAAATAAAAAAATATAAAACTTTTTTTCTTGGCTTATTGGTTTTCGGGCCCATTTTGTAATAAACTATATCACTACTTTACTCTCTATTCAATGCCTTTCTTAAGAACTGGGCCGTGAAAGACGCTTTATTCTCAAGAAGCTCTTCAGGGCTGCCCGCGCAGACGAGCCTTCCGCCGTTATCTCCGCCTTCCGGGCCCAGGTCAATGACATAATCGGCGCACTTTATCACTTCCAGATTATGTTCGACCACTAAAACGCTGTTGCCCTTATCTACAAGCCGCTGTAATACCGAAAGGAGCCTGCTTACGTCGGCAAAATGCAGCGCTGTCGTCGTCTCGTCCAAAAGGTAGAGGGTTTTTCCAGTAGAACGCTTACTTAACTCAGATGAGAGCTTAAGGCGCTGCGCCTCCCCTCCGGAGAGCGTGGTCGCGGCCTGGCCGAGCTGGATATAACCTAACCCCACATCGTAGAGCGTAACCAGTATGTTTTTAATCTTGGGGATGTTCGCAAACAGGTCAAGCGCTTCTTCAACGGTCATTTCCAGGCATTCGGAGATAGTCCTGCCTTTATATTTGATCTCCAGTGTCGCCTCGTTAAAACGCCTTCCTTTACAGACATCGCACTTTACATATACATCCGGGAGAAAATGCATTTCGATCTTCTTTATGCCGTCCCCCGAACAGGCTTCGCAGCGTCCGCCTTTTACGTTAAAGGAAAACCTTCCCGGTTTATAGCCCCGGGCGCGCGCCTCGGGAAGCTTGCTGAAGATATCCCGGATATGGCTGAAAACCCCGGCGTAAGTAGCCGGGTTAGAGCGGGGCGTCCTGCCGATGGGCGACTGGTCGACCACAATGACTTTATCGATATTCTCAACGCCGGTTACCCCGGAATGCAGCCCGGGCTTTTCCTGCGATTTATATAACTTCTGCGCCAGGCTTCGGTACAATATTTCATCTATGAGCGTGGATTTACCTGACCCGGAGACCCCTGTCACGCAAATAAAAAGCCCCAACGGGAATTTTACGTCTATGTTTTTCAAGTTGTGCTCTCTTGCCCCGTTTACCCCGATGTACGGCCTGCCCCGCCATTGCCTTCTTTTGGAAGGAATATCTATTTTGAGTTCTTTTCTCAGGTACTTCGCGGTAAGCGAACGGGTGTCATTCACCAACTCTTCCCTGGTCCCTGAAAAAATAACCTCTCCCCCATGCCTTCCCGCGCCGGGCCCCAGGTCTACGATGTAATCCGCGGACAGGATCGTGACTTCATCGTGCTCGACCACAACTAACGTATTCCCCAGATCCCTCAGGGCCTTCAATGTCGAGATCAATTTCGCGTTATCCCTTTGATGCAAGCCGATACTCGGTTCATCCAATATGTACAATACGCCCACTAATCCGGACCCGACTTGCGTAGCCAGCCTTATACGCTGCGCTTCCCCTCCGGAAAGGGTAGAGCTCCTTCGATCTAAAGTAAGGTATTCCAGGCCGACGTTGATGCAAAACTGCAGCTTCTGGGTTACTCCCTTAAGCGCCTGCTGGGCGATTATCCTCTGTTTTTCGGTCAACTCTAAAGTAGAAAAGAAATCTTTCGCCTCTTTTATGGTCATGCGCGTTACTTCCCAGATATTCCTGCCATTGATCTTAACCGCCAGGGCCTCTTTCTTCAATCTCGCCCCGCCGCACGCCGGGCACGGCTGGCTGGACATGAAACGGGTGATCTCCTCTTTCAGGTAATCGCTCTCCGTCTGGCGGAACAGCCTCTCCAAGTGCGGGATCACTCCTTCGTAACGCTTTCCCCAGACATATTCATCAGCGCCGTATAGGACAGCCTTTTGTATATTCTTAGGCAATTTATTGAAGGCCGTATCCAGGCTAAAACGCATGACCGAAGCCAACTCTCTTATGAGCGCGCGATAATAAAGAATATAACCCCTGCCGCCTCTCTTCCAGGGTTCTATCACCCCGCCGTTTATGGATTTGGTTTTATCCGGGATAACCAGGTCAGGGTCAAATTCCAATTTATTCCCGAGCCCATTACATTCGAGACAGGCGCCGAAAGGTGAATTGAAGGAAAATATCCTCGGCTCTACTTCCGGATAACTGATACCGCATTCAGGGCAGGCATACTGCTCGCTGAAGACCATGTCCGTCTTTCCGTTTACAATAACCGATCCTTTCCCCACCTTAAGCGCGGTCTCTATGGAATCAGTCAGCCTGCTCTTAACCTCCGCGCTTATCTTAAGCCTGTCCACTACTATCTCGATATTATGGATCTTATACTTTTGAAGTTTTATCTTGGCCGGCAGATCGTAAATGTTCCCGTCAACGCGCGCCCTGACGAAACCCGCCTTTTGTATCTGTGTAAATACATCCTTATACTCGCCTTTTCTCCCCCGGATCATGGGCGCGAGTACCTGTATTTGCGTACCTTCAGCCAAAGATAAAACCTTCTGCACTATCTCTTGAGCGCTCTGCTTCTCGACAGGAGCCTGGCACTGATAACAGAGTATCTTTCCTACCCTCGCGAATAATAACCTCAGGTAATCATAGATCTCCGTCTGAGTGCCGACTGTCGAACGGGGGTTGCCTCCGGCCGTCCTTTGCTCTATGGCTATCGCCGGAGAGAGGCCCTCTATGTATTCGACATCAGGCTTCTGCAATTGTTCAAGGAACTGGCGGGCGTAACTTGAAAGGCTCTCCGCGTAGCGCCTCTGTCCCTCAGCGTAAATAGTGTCGAATGCCAGGCTGGATTTTCCGGAGCCGGAAAGACCCGTGACCACGATAAGTTTATTGCGGGGCAGCTTCAGGCTGATATTCTTGAGGTTGTGCTCCTTTGCCCCACGTATTATAATCGAATCTTCCATGATAATTAACTCTGTTGTTAGAATTTTAGGTTCATTCTCGCGTCCTCAGCTTCGTTGAGATATTTTTGCTGTCTGCTGCGGTTTACTCGCCGTTTACGCAACGACTTACGCTGGTAAGATACTGCTCCAACGGCTCGTAAATCCTTGCAGACTTTGATTTATAGCCGGAGCAAAAAAATTTCTTACCGCTGCGAATGAACCGTAAAATTCTCGCAGAGCTACTTGTTTGCCAGCATTACTGTTTATAAATTATAGCAAAAAAGAAAGCCCCTGTAAACGAAGTGCAGGGGCTTTCTTTTTACAAAAAAGCGCGGTTATCTCTTCTTCTTTTTCTTGGTTCCGCCAACCTTCATCTTGGCGCAACAGACGTCGCCTTTTTTGTCGATAAAGTAAAGGTAACCTTTCTTTTTCTTGATGCCGCATGCCTCTACTTTTTTAGGGTTGCCTCCTTTTTTGTTTCCTCTCGCCATTTTCGCGCAGGAGACATCGCCTTTTTTGTCGATAAAGTAAAGGTAACCTTTCTGCCTTTTGATTCCCAACTTTACCACCTTTTCTGCCATATTATTTTTCACCTCCTTCCAACTATTTTATACACTCGATGCCTGTCGTTTATGTCCCTATTTTGACAGGCTCTAAGATCTGCCTCAAAGTACCTATTGCCGAAAGAACGGCAAGATAACTTGTTTTTGGGTTCTCGGGATGGATCTCGTTCTCGGAGCGGCAGACTATCCGTCCGGCATCAGATTCTACTTCTATCTCGTGTACATTCCGGGTTACGGATGGCGAAGCGACAATGCGCACGATCGTATTTTCGGGACCTATGCCCGCCAGGCTCAATGTCGCCGCGACATTGATATTCTGCGGGAAGGCCCTTGTTGCCTGGGAGGCGTTGCCTTCAAAGATCAGGGTATCTTCTTTTATATCGTCGAGTTTTATCTTCTTCTTCAGCACATACGCGACGCCTAAAAATGCCTTTGGAGGTTTTCTTGTGGTCAGGGTCACACTTTTTATGCCGGAGCATTTGGCGGCTTTCAATCCGTCTATACCGCAGATCGCCCCGGAAGGGATATAGACGCGGGCTCTCTTCTCTTCGGCCAGGGCTTTTAATTCATTATAATGCTCGATCAGCCCTCCGACGCTCATGATCATAATATCCTTTGAAAAAGAAAGCGCGCTCCTGGCGATATCGTAAGACGAAGCTACCTTCGAAGCTTCGATGACCAGGTCGGCCTTGTTGATCAGCTCCTCTAAATTTAACACCGCGATCTTCAGGCCTAATTTGTTCGCCAGGCTATAGGCCTTCTCTGTTTCAACGTCGAAAAGACCGGTTAATTCCGCTTTTCCGGTGAAATCGGCCGCGACGGACTTTGCCAAAGAAGAACCGATCGCTCCGCATCCGGCTATCCCGATCCTGAGTAATTTACGCATTTCTGTTCACCATTATGTTATCTATCAGCCTTACGCCGCCTATTTTCACGGCAAGCATGACCAGCGCCTTGCCTGTTATTTTATGTAAGGGCCGCAGGCTTCGCGGGTCAACAACACAGACATATTGGATCTTGACCGATCTCTTGGAATTTATTAATTCCTTCATCTTCCGGACAATAAGCGAGGTATCGTTGAACCTTCTTTTGAGCAGGTCTTTAGCCAATGTTAAAGCCTGAAATAACACGGCGGCATCCGACCGTTCACGGTCATTTAAATAAGCGTTCCGGGAGCTCATCGCCAGGCCGTCTTTTTCCCTGACGGTCGGCAGGACTTTTATCGTTACCGGCATGTTCAGTTCCCCGGCCATCTTCTTTACGATGACTGCCTGTTGGGCGTCCTTTTGCCCGAAGTAAGCCGTATCCGGATCAACTATATTGAATAGCTTGGCCACGACTGTGGTCACCCCCTTGAAATGCCCCGGCCGTAATTTCCCGCACAGGATATCGCTTAAGCCCTCGACGCACACATGTGTCCCGTGTCCGGAGGAGTACATAGAGCGCTCATCGGGAAAGAATATCGCGTCCGCCCCAGCCTGGCCGCATAAGCGCGCGTCGGCTTTAAGGTTTCTCGGATAACGCCGGTAATCTTCTTTCGGCCCAAATTGGATAGGATTGACGAATACGCTTACGAAGACCGCGTCATTTTCTTTCCTGGCGCGCTGGATCAGGCTCAAGTGGCCTTTATGTAACGCCCCCATCGTGGGGACAAGGCCTACGCGCTTCTTTTCTTCATGCGCCTTTCGCGAAAGTTCCCGCATTTCTTTTATGCCCCGGATGATCTTCATATTATTTCCCTTAAAGGCCTCAAGACAAAATCGCGCTCGAACATGCGCGGATGCGGGACCACCAGGCCTTTTTTCTTTATGGTTTTACCGGCATATAATAGTATATCCAGGTCTATGGTCCGCGGCCCGAAACGAACGGTTTTTTCCCGGCCCATATCTTTTTCTATTTTTTTTAAGTATTTAAGGAGTGAAAAGGGAGGCAGCGAAGTTTTGATCTTTAACGCGGCGTTCAGGTATTTTCCCTGGGCAGGCCCGCCCTGGCTTTTTGTTTCATAAATTCGGGAAATTTTCTCTATTTTTATACCCCCGGCTTTTAAAAGAGACAGTGCCCGCCTGATGTTCTTTTTCCTGTCCCCTAAATTAGAACCTACGCCCAGATAAGAAACTTGTGTCAAAGGATTTTCTTTAACCGTTGAACAGCCTCCAGGATCCTCTCTTTGGGCACGGTTAAGGCCATGCGTATATATCCTTCGCCGTTTTTGCCGAAACCTACGCCCGGAGTAACGACAATATTCGCTTTTTCCAACAGTAATTCCGAGAATTTGATCGAACTGATCTTTTCGGGTATCTTCAACCAGGCGTAAAAAGTAGCCTTCGGCGCGTCAGCCCGCCAACCCAGGGAATTCAATCCGGAGATCAACAGGTCCCTGCGCCCCTGATAAAGCCGGCACATATCTTCTATATGCTGTTTTGAACCCTCCAAGGCCGTTACCCCCGCCAATTGAATGGCGGAAAAGATCCCGGAATCGATATTGGATTTGACCTTTGCCAGGGCGGATACTAATTCGGCGCTGCCGCAGGCCCACCCTACCCGCCATCCGGTCATGTTGCAGGTCT
>JAQUPI010000015.1 GCA_028716705.1 Candidatus Omnitrophota bacterium
CTGCATAGAGGCCTGTCCGACAGGCGCTATTATCTGGAAAGAAGAATCAGCGTTGCCAGCAGGGACTGTCCCATGACAAGATAAGGATTGATTGTTAGATGAGCGAAAAGCAATTCATCATCATCGGCAATTCAGCGGCGGGAATAGCGGCAACCGAGGCGATAAGGCGCAGAGATAACGCCTCAAAGATCATAATCCTATCTGATGAGGATTATCCGGCTTATTGCCGCTGCCTGATCTCTTATTATTTGGCCGGCGATATCAAAGAGGATAAGCTCTCATACCGTCCGGAGAGTTTTTATAAAGAGAATAATGCCGAATTATTTTTAAATAAAAAGGTCGCTCGCGTAGACCCGAAGAAAAACCGGGTCATTTGCGAAGACAAGAACCAGTTCTCTTATGACGCGCTGCTTATAGCCACGGGCGCCTCCCCCAAGATCCCCGAGATCAAAGGGATCAAGAAAAAAGGCGCGTTCGGTTTCCGCAGCATAAAAAATACCAGGGACATATTGGCAGTCGCGCCTGTGACAAAAGCAGCCACTGTCCTGGGCGGCGGGCTGGTCGGCCTCAAGGCAGCCTATGGCCTGAAGAAGAGGAACGTCGAAGTAAAGGTGATCATCAAATCCAAGCAGGTATTATCGCAGATGCTGGATTTTGAGGCCGCCGGATTTGTGCAGAGAAAGCTGGAGGAGAACGGGATAGAGATCATGCTCGGCCAGGATGCCGCTGAGATCATAGGTAACGGAGACATAAAAGCGGTCAAGCTTGATTCCGGCAAGGTATTTGAATCCACATTGATCATCGTAGGCAAAGGCGTTTCACCAAATATAGATATAGTCAAGGACACGGATATAAAGATGAACGAAGGTATACTCGCCGATGACTCGATGCGCACGAACATCCCCAATATTTACGCCGCGGGAGATGTTTGCGAAGGTTTTGACGCCGCCCTGGGCATGCATTCCATAAACGCCCTTTGGCCGATCGCGGTCGAACAGGGGAAAATAGCCGGAGCGAACATTTGCGGCGAGAATATAGGTTACGAAGGTTCTGTGGGAATGAATTCTATAGAATTCTTCGGCCTGCCGGTGATCTCGCTGGGTATGTATAAGCTAAAAGACGGGGATACCGGGTTCGAAGAGTTAAAGATCTCCAATATCAAAGATAATGTATATAAGAAGATAATTTTAAAAGACGATCTCATCAAGGGCGCTGTTTTCGCGGGAAATATCAGGAGCAGCGGAGTTTTCTTGAGGTTGATCAGGGAGCGGGTAAGCGTGTCGCCTTTTAAAGAAAGGTTATTGAGCGAGAATTTCGGATACCCGGATATCATGGAATTCGTAAAGGATAAAGACGAGGAGAAATTATATGTCTAAGATAGTAGCGGCATCCGCCATAAGAGGCGCTCATGAAATCTTCAAGGAGGCATCAAGCCTTTTCGATAAAACAGTGGAAGAAAAAGGCCCGGAACAGAAGATCGGATTTCCGGAAACCGCCTTTTACCTTCCTTTGGCCAACGCCCTTATGGGCATAAAAGTGGAAACGTTGAAGGATGTAAAGCCGGTCTTAGAGCACGCTAAATCCCTGTTGCCGCAAATGCCTTCTGAGAAGGTCTGGCTGCCTTACCTGGGTGACGCCCTGAACGCGGGGATGTCGGCGCTCTTCTCGGAAGAAATAATTGTCGCTTTGAAGTATCTTAACTCCGAAGAGCCGCAAAAGGACTGCAACGGGTTCTTTACGGATACGATCATGCGTTCTTTGGGGATACAGCTGGTAGACGGCCGTATGCCGGGGTTCGCCGCCATATTAGGCGCGGCGCCCGACAACAAGACCGCCGTGCAGATCGTGCGGGAACTACAGCAAAGAAATATCCTGATCTTCGTAGGTTCTTCAGTAAAGGGCCGTTCGATCATAGACCAGCTTTTGGAAGAGAATGTCCAGATGGGATGGGATAATTATATCGTCCCTTACGGCAGGGACACCATATCGGCAATATACCCATTGAATTGGGCGATCCGTTCGGCATTGACTTTCGGAGGGCTAAAACCGGGCCAGGCCGAGAAGTGCCTTTTATATACAAAGGAGCGCGTATTCGCCTTTGGTTTGGTGCTCGGCGAGCTGGACGATATAAAATACGCCACCGGCGCCGGGGCGATAAATATGGGTTTTCCCATAATCGCAGACACCGATATCCCGGAAGTCAAGCCGTCAGGTATCACTACATACGAGGCCCTGGTTAAAGAGCTGGATTACAAGAAGATCGTGCCCCGGTGTATTGAGGTAAGGGGAGTAAAGGTCAAGGTAAGCTCGATACCAATTCCCGTGCCTTACGCCGCGGCATTTGAAGGGGAACGGGTAAGGAAAGAGCAGCTTTGGGTCGAATTCGGCGGCAAGGGAAGCGCCTCATTCGAGTACCTGTCCACGAAAAAATCCGAAGAGGTCGAAGACGGAAAAGTCGAGCTTATCGGCCCGGATATCGACCAGCTGGAAAAAGACAAGAAAGCGATGCCCCTGGCGATCATCGCCGAGGTATCCGGCCGCAAGATGCAAAAGGACTTTGAGCCTATCCTGGAGCGCCAGATACACCGTTTCGTAAATTACGCCATGGGGATCATGCATATAGGCCAGCGCGATATGAACTGGATACGCGTTTCCAATGACGCTTTTAACAAGGGCTTCAGGCTAAAACATATCGGGGTGATCCTGCATGCCATGCTGCACCAGGAATACAGCGCCATACTGGATAAGGTGCAGGTGAAGATCTATACAAGGACGGAAGACGTAGACAAGTTTTTGCCCGCGGCGAAGAAGGTGTTTGACGAGCGCGATGAACGCATCAGCGGCATGACCGACGAGAGCGTGGATACTTTTTACTCTTGTACCTTATGCCAATCCTTCGCCCCTAACCATGTTTGCATAATCACCCCTGAGCGGCTGGGTTTATGCGGAGCTTATTCCTGGCTCGACGGGAAGGCCTCTTACGAGATCGTCCCCACGGGCCCGAACCAGCCGGTTCTGAAAGGCCAGACGCTCGATGAGCGGCTGGGCCAGTGGAAGAATATAAACGATTTTCTTTATCAGAAATCCAACAAAGCCATAGATAAGGTAAGCATGTATTCCCTGATGGATTCTCCCCAGTCTTCCTGCGGCTGCTTTGAATGTATCGTGGCGATAATCCCCGAAGCCAACGGCGTAATGATCGTGCACCGAGATTACCCCGGCATGACGCCGAGCGGGATGAGTTTTACAACGCTGGCAGGTTCAGTGGGAGGAGGGGTGCAGACTCCGGGTTTCCTCGGCGTAGGAAAATTATACATTGTAAGCAAGAAATTCATCTCTGCCGAAGGCGGCCTTAAGCGTCTGGTGTGGATGCCGAAGGAATTAAAGGAGCTTTTGGGGGACAGGTTAAGGAAACGCTGCCAGGAGATAGGGGAACCGGATCTGGCCGATAAGATCGCGGATGAAACCCAGGCCACGACCCAGGAGGAATTATTGGCTTATCTGGAGAAGGTAGGCCACCCGGCTTTAACCCTGCCGCCTATCCTGTAAACCGGTAAAATTTTTCTTGATTTCTCCTGATTTTTCATATATTGTATAGAGGAACCACAAATACTAACCTGCAGGATTTTCGTTCACGCCTTAACAATTTCCATGACTGATTAACGGTTGAAAGCTACCCGGCGAAATCACACGCCTTTTAATGTCTAAGCCCAAACTATTTCTAATCGACGCCACGGCTTTTTGCTACCGGGCATTCTATGCCATTTCGGGGCTTGCTACATCTTACGGCCAGCCGACGAACGCGGTTTACGGTTTTGTGAACATGCTGAACAAGGTGCTCAAGGATAAAAAACCAGAGCTTTTGGCTGTATGTTTCGATGTGTCCAGGGATACTTTCCGGACAAAAAAATTCGCCGATTATAAAATAAAGCGCCCGCCAATGCCGGATGGCCTTTCCAGCCAGCTGCCTATAATTAAGCAGATAATTTCCGCTTATGGGATCGCTATCTTTGAGAAGAAAGGCTATGAAGCGGACGACATAATCGCCACGCTTACCCGCATGGCCAGGGAAAAAGGGATGTCCGCTACAATCATAAGTTCGGATAAGGATATATTGCAGCTGGTGGATGAAGAAACGACGGTATTCAGCCCCTATAAAGACGAGGGGGTCAATTATGACAAGGAAAAAGTCCGCGAACGCTTTGGCGTCCCCGCGGAAAAGATCATCGATATCGTCGCCTTAATGGGTGATGAAGTGGATAATATCCCGGGGATCAAAGGGATCGGAGAAAAGACCGCCGCGGCTTTGATAAAGGAATTCGGTTCTGTTGACAACTTATTACAAAACAAAGAGAAAATAAAGGCGGAAAAAGTCCGTACGGCGGTCATGGATAACGTGGAGACGATAAAATTAAACCGGGAATTAGCCGAACTCGACTCCAAAATAGACCTGGAATTCGATATCGACAAATTAAGGATAGGAAAGCCGGATAATCAGGAGCTGGCCAAGCTTTTTCAAAACCTTGAATTCAGGAAATTATTGAAAGACCTGGATGTAATGGAAGAAGATAGGCCGGCGGATGCGGAAGCGGCCTTGCTGAAGGGATCCGATCTAAAAGGTTTGCTTTCCGAGGATGAGCTTATCATCTGCGGGAATAAAGGCGATGACCTGGTGATCTGCGCCAAGAATGATTTCTTTAAGGTCCTTCCCGGCCTGGATATAAAAGCGGTGTTAGCCGACCATCAAATAAAGAAAATAGGGCACAACTTGAAGAAAATCGCCGTTTCTTTGGCGGGTGAGGATACTTCTCTGGGGGGCATTTATTTCGACGCGATGGTGGCCGCTTACCTGATCAACCCTTCCCGGGGCGGCTATGAGTTAAGCGACCTGGCTTTGGAATTCCTGGGTGAATTGATCAAACCTGCCTCGCTTACCGGTTTAAGGGCGGCGCAGGTCATCAAACGGTTAAGGCCTAAATTAGAGAAGGAACTGCGGGAAAAGTCCCTTTGGAGCCTTTTCCATGATATCGAGATGCCGCTCGTCGAAGTCCTCGCGCAAATGGAAATTACGGGCATAAGGATAGACTGGGAGATATTGAGCGGGCTTTCCAAGGAACTGGAAAAGAGGCTTATCGAATTAATAGAAGACATATATGAATTAAGCGGGACGGAGTTTAACATTAATTCCCCTAAACAATTACGGGATATATTATTCGACAGGTTAAAGCTTCCAGTCGTAAAAAGGTCCAAAACCGGGCCTTCTACCGATGAAGAAGTATTAAGGAAATTGGCGGATAAGCACAAGCTTCCGGCTTTACTATTGGAATACAGGCAGCTGACAAAACTTAAATCCGCGTATATCGACTCCCTGCCCTCTTTAAAGGATGAAAAAACCGGCCGGATCCATACCCGTTTCAACCAAACAGTCACAGAGACCGGAAGGTTAAGCTCAAGCGAGCCAAATCTGCAGAATATCCCCGTAAAAACAGATCTGGGCAGGAATATCAGGCGGGCGATCGTGTCCCTTACCAAAGACAGCTATCTTTTATCCTGCGACTATTCGCAGGTGGAATTACGGATATTGGCCCATATCTCTAGAGACGAAAACATGATCCTGGCCTTTAAGCAAGACAAAGACGTGCATAAATTTACCGCGTCTTTGATCTGCGGCCTTGAAGAGAAGGATATCACGGGTATGATGCGCGAGTCAGCCAAGAGGGTAAACTTCGGCATCATTTACGGTTTAAGCTCATTCGGGCTCTCGCGCGACCTGGGTCTGAGCATTGAGGAGGCGCAGAGTTTTATCGACGCTTATTTCCTGCGCTACCCCCGCGTAAAGGATTATGTGGAAGAACAGATAGCTTTCGCCAGAAAAGAAGGGTACGTGGCGACGATCTTAGGCAGGAGAAGGTACCTGCCGGAGATCAATAATAAAAACCAGATGATCAGGCAGATGGCTGAAAGGCAGGCGATAAATACACCGATACAGGGTTCAGCCAGCGACCTGATAAAGTCGGCGATGATCAAGATCCACGAGGGAATAAGAAGCAGGGGCCTTAGGGCGAAAATGATCATACAGATCCATGACGAGCTTGTCTTTGACTGCCCCAGGGAAGAAATCGATGAATTAACAGAGTTGATCAGGGACAGAATGGAAAACGTCATGAAATTAGAAGTGCCCATTAAGGTGGATATCAAAAAAGGGAAGAATTGGCTGGAGATGGAATCATTATAAGGAGGGTCAGATGAAAATAGCGGTTTGCGCATCCGAGGTAGTTCCTTTCGCGAAAACAGGGGGATTGGCGGACGTTGCCGGGGCTTTGCCTGTGGAATTAGAGGCCTTAGGCCATGAAGTGGTAATAATCATGCCCAGGTACAAGGCGATACAGGAGCCCAAATTCAAGATACAAAAATTAAAAGAGGGCGTTTCTTATTCGGTTACCGGAAAGAAGATAAAAGTGTATTTCATAGAGAACGAAGCGTACTTTAACCGCGACGGATTGTACGGAGACAAAGCCGGGGACTACAAGGATAACCTGGACAGGTTCTCTTGCTACAGCAATGGCGCCCTGGACCTGCTTAAGGAAATAAACTTTAAGGCGGATATCATTCATTGCCATGACTGGCAAAGCGCCCTTGTGCTTATATACCTCAAGACGCATAAGCGCGATGACCCATTTTACCGCGATACCAGGACTGTATTCACCATACACAATATCGGTTACCAGGGGCTTTTTCCTAAAGATGAATTTCCCAAATTAGGCATCGGCTGGGAGTACTTCAACATGGAGAAGCTTGAATTCTATGATAAGATCAACCTCTTAAAGGGCGGGATGGTCTTTTCCGATATAATAAACACCGTCAGCCCGACTTACGCCAAGGAGATACAGACAAAAGAATTCGGTTACGGCCTTGAAGGTGTCCTGGGTAAACGTAAACGCGATGTCTTCGGCATATTGAACGGGCTGGATTACTCCATCTGGAATCCAGAGACGGACAAATTCATCGCCAAGAATTTCTCACTTAAGAACATAGAAGGCAAGAACGTTGATAAAGCGGATCTGCAAAAGATCTGCGGTCTGCCTGTCGACGCCAAGATCCCTCTTTTCGGAGTCGTGTCCCGCCTGGCGGAACAGAAGGGGTTCGATATTCTCGCGGAGGCGATAGAAAAGATCTGCCGCATGAAGCTGCAGCTGGTCATCCTGGGGACAGGGGATATGAAATACCATACCCTGCTGGGCGATATCGCGAAGAAGTACCCCAAGGTCGTCTCTCTGCATCTTAAATTCGACGACACGCTGGCCCACAAGATATACGCCGGTTCCGACATATTCCTTATGCCGTCGAAATACGAACCCTGCGGTCTCGGCCAGCTCATCAGCATGAGTTACGGGACAATACCCCTGGTCTTCAAAACCGGAGGCCTCGCGGATACCGTGACCACCCATGACGGATTTGTGTTCGATAAATATAAAAGCGCGGACTTGATAAAGACGCTCGAAAAGGCGGTCAAGGCCTTTAAAGATCAGAATGAATGGCTCAAACTAATGCGCAAGGCCATGCAGAATAATTTCTCCTGGAAGGAATCGGCAAAGGATTATATATCGCTGTATGAGAAAGCAAAATCCAAGTCGCGGTAAGGGAAAGATTGTGATCGGGCTCACGGGCAGTTTCGGGAGCGGAAAGACGACCGTAGCGCGCATCTTCAGGTCTTACGGCGCCCAGATCATCGACGCCGATAAGATCGCCCACAGCGTCATCAGGCCGGGCACAGAAGCATACAGGAAGATAACCGGCATTTTCGGTCAAAAGGTCGTAAAAAAGGGGGCCGGCATAGACCGCAAGGTTTTGGCCCGGATCGTATTCGGCAATGAAGCCCTTTTAACCAAGCTTAACAGTATTGTCCATCCGGAAGTGATCAAGGTGGTCAAGAAAAAGATAAAGGCTTCTTCCAAAAAGATCATCGTGTTGGACGCGCCCTTATTGATCGAGGCCGGCCTGGGGAAAATAACCGATAAGCTGGTCGTGGTAAAGGCCGCCAGAAATAAACAAATAGAAAGAGTTCATAAGAGGATGGGCCTGAGCAGGGTAGAGGCGTTAAAAAGGATTAATTTCCAAGTTCCCCTGCGGGATAAAGTCCGCCTAGCGGATTTTGTAATAGATAATAACGGGAATATCGAAAAAACAAAAAACCAGGTCAAGAGTATAAGGAGGATGTTGTGGAGAAATTAGATATCGGAAGCTTAAAAGACATGAAGATAACCGAGCTTGCCAAATTATCCAAGGAATTGAACGTTAACGGCACAAGCGGGCTAAAAAAACAGGATTTGATCTTTAAGATCCTCCAGGCCCAGGCCGAAAAAGAAGGGCTCATGTTCGGGGAGGGGGTGCTGGAGATCCTGCCCGAAGGGTTCGGGTTTTTAAGGAGCCCGAATTATAATTATCTTCCCTGCCCGGACGACATTTACGTATCCCCGTCGCAGATAAGAAAATTCGATCTTAAGACGGGAGACACGGTAAGCGGGGAGATCCGCCCTCCCAAGGAAGGGGAGAAATATTTCGCCCTTTTGAAGGTCCAGGCGGTGAACATGGAGAACCCCGAAGACGCCAAAGACAAGGTGCTTTTCGATAATCTGACTCCCGTATATCCTCAGGTGGGGTTTAATCTCGAAACTAAACCCAACGAGATCTCCATGCGTATCATTGACCTGCTCGCGCCCATAGGAAAGGGCCAGCGCGGCCTGATCGTCGCCCAGCCTTACAGCGGCAAGACAGTCCTGCTGCAAAAAATAGCCAACTCCATAACGACTAACCATCCGGATGTCATGTTGATCGTGCTTTTGATAGATGAGCGCCCTGAGGAAGTCACGGATATGCAAAGGCACGTCAAGGGAGAAGTCATATCTTCGACCTTCGATGAGCCCCCGGAAAGGCACGTTCAGGTAGCGGAGATCGTCCTTGAGAAGGCGAAAAGATTAGTAGAGCATAAGAAAGACGTGGTGATCCTCCTGGACAGCATAACCCGCCTGGCTCGCGCCTACAATTCGGTCATTCCTCACAGCGGTAAGGTATTGTCAGGGGGTATCGATTCTAACGCCCTGCAAAAGCCGAAGAGATTTTTCGGCGCCGCGCGCGCGATCGAAGAAGGGGGCAGCCTTACCATTATCGCCACAGCCCTTGTAGATACGGGAAGCCGGATGGACGAAGTCATCTTCGAAGAGTTTAAGGGGACGGGCAACATGGAACTGCAGCTGGACAGGAACCTCTTCCAGCGCAGAATATACCCCGCCATCGAAATAAAGCGCTCCAATACACGGCACGAGGAGCTGCTTCTTAAGCAGGACAGGCTGCAAAAAGTATGGATCTTAAGGAAGGTCTTGAATGAATTGAATAACGTCGAGGCGATGGAGCTTCTGATCGAAAAATTGGCCAAGACAAAGAATAACGACGAGTTTTTGGGCAGTATGAACCAATAAAGACACAAGACACAAGTCAGAAGTAAAGGAGGATTTAAAATGAAGGACAAGATTCATCCGAAGTACCAGGATTGCGTGATCGTATGCGCCTGCGGGAATACCATTCATACCCGTTCCACAAAACAAAATATCAGGGTTGAAATTTGCTCCAAATGCCATCCTTTTTTTACCGGAAAACAGAAATTTGTCGATTCCGCGGGAAGGGTGGATAAGTTCATAAAGAAGTACGGCAAAAAAAAGGCCGAAGCCCCTAAGGCAGAGCCTACACCTACGGAAGAAGCCGCTTAACCTTTCGTCTATAACAGATGTTCGACCAGTTAGAAAAACTAGAAAAACGCTATGAGGAGCTGGAGCATCTTTTGGCTTCTTATGAAACCGTTTCCGATAAGGAGCTGTATAACAGGAACGCTAAAGAGCTGTCGGATTTAAGGGAACCTGTATCGTTATACCGCGAATACAAAAAGATAGACAAAGAGTTAAATGAGTTGGAAGCGGAGTTGAACCAGAAGCACGAAGCTGATTTCCTGGTGCTGGCAAAGGCTGAGCTGGCCGAGTTGACGAATAAGAAGCTGGACCTGGAGCGAAAGTTAAAAGTTATTCTGGCCGGGGAAGACGAGACAGCCGGGAAAAACGTAATGGTTGAAATACGCCAGGGGACAGGCGGGATGGAGGCGGGTTTATTCGCCGCCGATCTTTACCGGATGTATTCAAAATACGCGGCAAGAAAAGGCTGGGCGACAGAAACTATGTCATTGCATGAGACTGAGCTCGGCGGCCTGAAAGAAGTGATCTTCAGCGTGAAAGGCAGGGAAGTTTATAAGAGGCTGAGATTCGAAAGCGGGGTCCATCGGGTCCAGCGCGTCCCCACAACCGAGGCGCAGGGAAGGATACATACCTCAACGGCGACAGTAGCTGTTTTAGTCGAACCCGAGGACGTGGATTTCGTTATCGAGCCCAAAGACCTGAAAATAGACACTTACAGGTCTTCCGGCCCGGGCGGCCAGCATATGCAGAAGACCGATTCCGCGGTAAGGATCACGCACATACCTACCGGGACCGTGGTCGCCTGCCAGGATGAGCGTTCGCAGTTAAAAAATAAGACCAAGGCGATGAGGATATTACGCGCCAGGATCTTGGACGCGAAACAACAAGAGGATTCCAGGAAGCTTTCGCAGGAGAGAAAATCCCAGATCGGCTCGGGTGACAGGAGCGAGAAGATACGCACTTATAATTTCCCCGACCGGCGCGTGACCGACCACAGGATAAATTTTACCGTTCACCAGCTGGAAGCGGTATTGGAAGGCGACCTGGACGAGCTTTCCGAGGCGCTGATAAAGGCCGCGGAAGAGAAGAAAAATGAATGAAACGGAATTATTATTCACGGATATATTAAATTGCAGCCGATGGTCTTTATACCTGAATAAAGATATTACCCTGCGTAAGGACCAGTTTACCCGTATCTCCGAGGCATTAAAGAGAAGGGTGCGGGGTGAACCGGTACACTATATATTAGGTAAAACGGAATTCATGGGGCTGGATTTCAAAGTTAGTCCGGAAGTATTGATACCCAGGCCGGAGACGGAGATCCTGGTAGAAGAAGTCATAAGGCAAAGCCACAAGCCACAAGCCACAAGTCTAAATATATTAGATGTCGGGACAGGGTCGGGATGTATCGCCATAAGCCTGGCCAAGTTCATCAAGAAAGCCGCTGTTATCGCAACAGATATCTCAAGCGGAGCCTTAAAGATCGCCGAGGCAAACGCAAAGTTAAATAACGTAATAGATAAAATAAGATTTATCCAGAGTGATTTTTTTAAAAGCTACGAGCTAAGAGCTAAGACTTACGACATTATCGTCTCTAATCCTCCCTACATTGTCTCCTCCGAGATCGAAAAATTACAGCCGGAGGTCCAATATGAGCCGCGGATAGCCCTGGATGGCGGAAAAGACGGGCTTAGTTCTTACCGTAAAATAATCGAATACGCCCCGGAGTATTTGAGGGAGGGCGGTTTCCTGATCCTGGAAATGGGTTTTGGCCAGGCGCCTTGCATAAAAAATGTTTTTCAAAATTCCATGAATTTTGAGATAATAGAGGTTGTAAAAGACTATAATAATATAGACAGGGTGATAGTCGCGAAAAAATATGGATAAGCTGGTTATCGAAGGCCCGGCGAGATTAAAGGGGGAAGTCACGGTTTCAGGCTCAAAGAACGCGGTTTTGCCTATCCTCGCGGCGACGCTGCTTACGGATGAGCCATGCGTTATCAGGAAAGTCCCGAATTTACGCGATACAAATACCATGTTAAAGATCCTGCGCTCGCTCGGAAAGTGCGCGGAATTTGACAAGGGGACTGTCAGTATCAGCTCAACCGGCCAGGCCGGTTTTTTTGCCGACTATAAGCTGGTTTCGACCATGCGCGCTTCCTTTTGCGTGCTGGGCCCTATCCTCGCCAAATTGAAAAAAGCGAAAGTCTCCCTTCCGGGAGGATGCATTATAGGCGTACGCCCGGTAGACTTGCATCTTAAGGGGATTAAGGCTCTCGGAGCGGAAATTTCCATTGAATCCGGATATGTACTGGCAAAGGCAGATAGATTAAAAGGTAATTCCGTTTACTTAGGGGGTGTTTACGGCTCATCAGTCTTAGCTACGGGAAACGTAATGATGGCGGCGACTTTGGCAAAAGGAAGGACGTTGATCGAGGCCGCGGCCTGCGAGCCGGAAGTAGCGGACCTGGCGGAATTCCTGATCAAGATGGGCGCTAAAATAAAAGGGCACGGCACTCCGATAATAGAGATAGAGGGGGTGAAAGGCCTGCACGGCACGGAACACACGATAATCCCCGACAGGATAGAAGCAGGAACGTTAATGGCCGCGGCGCTGATCACAAAAGGAGATATCCTCATAAAGAACGTTCTTTGCCAGCACCTAGGCGCCTTGATCGATAAGCTGGAAGAAGCCGGGGCCTGTATAACCAAAGCGGATTCTTCCGTAAGGGTCCGGCTAAAAAGCAAACTAAAGGCGATCAATGTCACTACATTGCCTTATCCGGGTTTCCCCACGGATATGCAGGCTCAGATCATGAGCTTGATGACCGTTACTCCGGGCATAAGCGTGATCACCGAAAAAATTTATCCGGACAGGTTCATGCATGTGTCAGAGCTTAACCGTATGGGCGCGCATATCCAGCGTGAAGGCCCGCACGCCATTGTCGAAGGCGTAAAGCACTTATCCGGGGCTCCGGTGATGGCTTCGGACCTGCGCGCCTCAGCCTGCCTGGTCCTGGCCGGCCTGGCGGCGAAGGGCAAAAGCAGCATATCCAGGATCTACCACCTTGAGCGCGGGTATGAAAATATAGAGGATAAATTGCTTGGCCTGGGCGCCAAAATCTACCGGGAAAAAGAATAATTTAGTAACTTGTAAATCAGTAACTAGTAACTGGTAATAAGGATATAGAAAATATAAAGGAAGATTTTCAAAAAAATTACTAGTTACTCGTTACTAGCTTACCAGTTACTGGAATGGATGACCGTTAAATATGATACTGATGATCGATAATTATGACTCTTTCACCTACAATCTCGTCCAATATTTTGGCGAATTGGGGGCGGATATAAAGGTGTTCAGGAACGATAAGATCACCATCAACAAGATCAGGAAGCTTAAACCTAAGAAAATAGTTATCTCTCCGGGGCCGGGCAGGCCTGAGAACGCGGGGATTTCCTGCGGCGTGATCAGGGAGTTTTCCGGTAAAATACCCATTTTGGGAGTATGCCTCGGCCATCAAGCCGTAGGTTATGTCTACGGCGGCCGCATTGTGGGCGCCAAGAGGCTGATGCACGGAAAGACCTCAATGATCTACCATGATAGAAAGACGATATTCCGCGGGATACCCTGTCCATTCGAGGCCACGCGTTACCATTCCCTTTTGGTTGAGAAAAGAACTCTCCCTGAATGCTTGCAAATAATCGCCTGGACAAAGGAAGATGAAATAATGGCGTTAAAACATAAGGATCAGCCGGTTTGGGGAGTGCAGTTTCATCCCGAATCCATCTTGACCAGATCAGGCAAAGCCATCCTTTCGAATTTTCTAAAAATATGATCAAAGACGCGATAGAGCTTCTGTCCGGGCGTAAAGATTTGCCGGGCAGCCTTACCCAGCAAGTAATGGAAGAGATAATGACCGGCCGCGCGGATACGGATTCAATAGTTTCTTTCCTCTCCGCTTTAAGCGAAAAGGGGGAAACAATAGAAGAGATCACCGCGGCCGCCTCGGTTATGCGCAGGCATGTTACCAGGATACATACCGATAAAGAGCCGCTTTTGGATACCTGCGGCACGGGAGGGGACAAAAAAGGGATCTTTAACGTTTCTACCGCTGTCGCCTTTGTGGCCAGCGGAGCCGGCATTACCGTCGCCAAACATGGTAACCGTTCCGTATCCAGCTGCTGCGGGAGCGCTGACATTTTAGAGGCGCAAGGGGTAGATATAAATATGCCTAAAGAGAAGGTCGAACGGTGCCTGACCGAAATAGGGATCGCCTTTTTGTTCGCGCCTAATTTTCATCCGGCGATGAAATACGCTATGCCCGCCCGGGAAAAAATAGGCGCGAGGACGATCTTCAATATTTTGGGCCCCTTGACTAATCCCGCCGGAGCGACCCATCAGCTGGTTGGCGTTTATGACCGCGGCCGGATAAAGGTTTTGGCGGCGGTATTGGGTAATCTCGGCACCGCGCACGCGCTCGTTGTGCACAGCGAAGACGGCATGGATGAAATAACGACTACGGCCAAGACATTCGCGTGCGAAGAGAAAAATGGCGCGTTAAAAGAATTCGAGATCGATCCTCGGGATTACGGTTTTGCCAAAGCCAAACTAGAGGATTTAAAGAGATCCACCATACCGGATAATGTCCGGGCGATGAATGAGGTCCTGGAAGGCGAGCCGGGGCCATGCCGCGATATTGTGCTTTTAAACGCCGCTTTCGCCATATTCGTCGCGGACAAAGCGAAGACCATAAAAGAAGGCATAAGCCTGGCAACTGAATCCATAGATTCAGGGGCGGCTTCGCGAAAATTAAATTTACTTAAGGGATATTCTTAGAATAAAATGGCTAAGACCGATATTTTAAAGGAGATCGTGCAAAAGAAAAAAGAAAGGCTGCTCTTCGCCAAACAACAGCTCTCCGAAGACGAGCTAAAAGCGAAAGTGCAGGGATTGGCTCCCGCGCGGCCGTTCATAAAAGCAATAAATAAGCCCAGGCAGATCTCTTTGATCGCCGAAATAAAGAAGCAGTCGCCTTCGCGCGGTGTTATCCGCCCGGATTTCAATCTTTCCGAGATCGCGCGTGTTTACCAGGACGCGGGCGTTCAGGCGATATCGGTCTTGACCGAAGAGGATCATTTCGGCGGGAATATTTCTTACATAAATGAAGTCAAAAGCATCGCCGCATGCCCTGTGCTGAGAAAAGATTTCATCTTGGAGCCCTACCAGGTATATGAGTCGCGTTTTTACGGGGCGGACGCGATCCTGTTGATCGCGGATCTGCTGTCAAAAGAGAAATTAACCGAACTTATGGGCTTGGCCGGTGAACTGGGGCTGGAATGCCTGGTGGAGGTGCATGACGATAAGGAATTGAAGAAGGCCGTGAGTTTAAAGGCGCCTTTGATAGGTATCAATAACCGTGATTTACATACGTTGGAAATAGATCCGAAAACCACGGAAAGGCTTTTTACTCTTGTCCCTAAAGATAAAGTTGTTGTGGCCGAAAGCGGGATAAAAAGTTATCAGGATGTGCTGTTCTTAAGGATCCTGGGCGTAAACGCGGTTTTGATCGGTGAAGCCATTATGGAAGCACCCAGCATGCAGATTAAGATAGAAGAGTTGATGGGATGGTAAAGGTTAAAATTTGCGGGATAACGAATCTGGAAGACGCGCAAGCTTCAGCGAACGCGGGATGCGACGCTTTAGGCTTTGTTTTTTATAAAAAGAGCCCGCGTTACATTCTTCCGGAAAAGGCGGCGGGTATAATCAGGAAATTACCGGGAACGGTAATGAAAATAGGCGTCTTTGTTAATGCCAGGGAGAAGACGATCCGGCGCATTATAAAGCGATGCGGCATTAATATATTGCAGTTTCACGGCAGGGAATCCATAGAATTTTGCCGGAGGTTTAAGGATTATAAGATAATCAAGGCCTTCCGGATGAGGGGCAGGATGGATCCCCGCCAAATTCTAAGATATAAGACGTTCGCCTATTTATTCGATGCGTTTATGGAATCCAAGCCGGGAGGGACCGGAAAAAATTTCAACTGGAAATTGGTCAGGCATATAGACGGGATCACCCGCCCGGTTTTTTTATCCGGAGGGCTTTCTTCTGGTAATGTTAAGAAGGCGATAGAGGTGGTGCGGCCGGAATGGGTGGATGTTTCCAGCTCGGTAGAGATCAAGCCGGGAAAAAAAGACCACAAAAAGGTTAGAGAGTTCATTAAGGCGGCTAAGAGTAAATCATAGATTGTAAAGAATTTTATGGTTCATTCGCAGCGGTAAGAAATTTTTTGCCTAAGTCATAGACTGGAGTCTGCAAGGGATTACGACGAGCCGGAGCAGTATCTTACCCGCGTAAGTCGTTGCGTAGGCGAGGAGTAAACCGCAGCAGACAGCAAAAATATTTCGTCGCAAGAATGAAACTAAAATTCTAAAGAATCTATAGCATTGAATTGACGCTGCTTAATTTTTACCTTATAATGTTTAAAATGTTAAAGAAAGGCGAAGATGCTACCGGATAAAAGAGGACATTTTGGGGATTTTGGCGGAAGGTTTGTGCCCGAAACCCTGATCTACGCCCTGGATGAGCTGGAGAAAGAATATTATAAGGCGCGGCGTGATAAGAAATTCATCCGCGAGCTGCAGTATTACTTTAAAGAATACGCCGGCCGGCCCACGCCTTTATATATGGCGCGGAATCTTGGTAAACATATAGGTATAAAAAAGATATACCTTAAGAGAGAGGACTTGCTTCATACCGGCGCCCATAAAATAAACAATACCCTTGGCCAAGTGCTCCTTGCCCTGCGCATGAAGAAAAAGCGCATAATCGCAGAAACCGGGGCGGGTCAGCATGGTGTGGCGACAGCGACGGTAGCGGCGATGTTCGGATTAAAGTGCGATATTTACATGGGAGAGGAAGATATTTCCCGGCAAAGGCTGAATGTCTTCCGGATGAAACTTCTCGGCGCCCAGGTTTTGCCCGTCAAAGCAGGTTCCAAGACATTAAAGGACGCGACAACGGAAGCCCTAAGGGATTGGGTCACCAATGTCCGCACCACGCATTATATTATCGGTTCCGTAGTCGGGCCGCACCCTTACCCGATGATCGTCAGGGATTTTCAATCCGTCTTGGGCCGGGAGGCAAGGCGGCAAATATTAAGAAAGGAAAAAAGGCTTCCCGATTACCTGGTTGCCTGCGTCGGCGGAGGCAGCAATTCCATGGGTTTATTTTATCCTTTCTTTAAAGATAAAAATGTGAAATTCATCGGAGTGGAGGCGGCAGGGCTCGGCGTAGCATCAGGTAAACACGCCGCTACCCTTGTCGGAGGACGGCCTGGGGTCCTGCATGGCTCAAAATCAGACCTTCTCGAAGACAAATCCGGCCAGATAAAGATCGCTCATTCTATCGCCGCCGGACTGGATTATCCGGGAGTCGGTCCGGAGCACGCTTATTATAAGAAAATAGGCAGGGCCAGTTATGTCGCGATCAGCGATAAAGAAGCCCTGGAAGGGTTTAAGCTGCTTTCAGAGACGGAAGGGATAATACCAGCCCTGGAGCCTTCCCACGCTATATTTTATTTGACGAAGCTAGAGAAAAAGATCAATAAGAATTCCATTATCATACTTTGTCTTTCCGGAAGAGGGGATAAGGACCTGGATATTGTAGTCGGCAATCAAAAGATATGAACCGCATCGATAAAAGATTCCGCCAGCTGCGAAAACAGAATAAAAAGGCCTTCATCGCCTTTATTACCGCGGGCTATCCTGACCTTAGAAGCACAAAATCTTTAGCCTTAGAGCTGGCCGCGGCCGGAGTGGATATTATCGAATTAGGCGTCCCGTTCTCCGACCCGCTCGCGGACGGCCCGATCATCCAGGAGGCATCGCAGGATGCCTTGAAAAAAGGCGTGACAATTAACGCGATACTGGCGCTGGTGAGATCTTTGCGCGAAGAAATAGATACGCCTATATGTCTCATGACCTATTACAACCCCGTTTTTTGTTTCGGCGAGGAAAAGTTTGCCGAACAGGCGGCAAAGTGCGGGGTGGACGGGATAATCATCCCGGATCTTCCTCCGGAAGAAGGCGGTTCATTTGTCAGGGCAGCAAGAAAATTCAAATTGAATACCATATTCTTCCTGTCCCCGACGAGCTCCCGTGAGCGCATTAAATTCATCGCTCATATTTCCCGGGGATTCATTTACTATGTGTCTTTAACCGGAGTAACCGGACCGCGCCATGCCCTCGCCAAGGATCTTTCGGAGAATTTGAAAACGATCAAGTCGCTTACTGATAAGCCGGTATGCGTGGGTTTTGGGATATCTACGGCAGCCCAGGTGAAAGCGGTGGGCAAAATAGCCGACGGGGCGATCGTGGGAAGCGCCCTGGTAAAGAAAATAAAAGAAAACAAGGGGCGCCCGGGATACGCCGGGAGTTTTCGCAGATTCGTAAGCGCTTTAATGCCATGAGCTCAACATACAGAAAAACGGTTTTGGAGAACGGGTTGAGGATCATTACTCACCCGATGAAAAAAATGCAGTCCGTCGCCTTCGGTGTCTGGATAAAAACGGGCGGAAGGTATGAGACGGCGGATTATAAAGGCATAGCCCATTATTTCGAGCACCTTGTTTTTAAGGGGAGCAAAAAATATTCGTGCCGCCGCATAAAAGAATCCATTGAAGGGGTGGGCGGATCATTGAACGGGTTCACCTCCGAAGAGGTGACCTGCTATCTGGTAAAAATGCCCAAGGCTCATTTAGATCTGGCGTTGGATATCCTGTCGGACATGTCCATAAACCCGCTTTTGGATCAGGAGGAGATAGAAAAAGAAAGGACCGTCATCCTCGAAGAAGCGAAGATGTACAAGGACCTGCCGCAGAGTTATGTCCAAGAATTGCTCGATGAGCTTTTATGGCCGGGCCAGCCGCTGGGCATGCCTATCATTGGAAGCGCCG
The DNA here is from genome assembly GCA_028716705.1 of Candidatus Omnitrophota bacterium. Taxonomy (GTDB): domain Bacteria; phylum Omnitrophota; class Gorgyraeia; order Gygaellales; family Profunditerraquicolaceae; genus UBA1562. The sequence continues at coordinate 18,698 of JAQUPI010000015.1, forward strand.
AATCCATCAGCCGGATAGACAAAGACAGCCTTATTTCATTTAAAAACCGCTATTATGTCCCTTCGAACATGATTATCAGCGCCGCGGGCGTGCTCGAGCATAATAAGCTCGTAAGAAGGGTTAAAGGCATATTTTCTCCTTTCAGGAGCAAGCAGGTCAGCGCTTTTTCCAAGGTTAAAGAGGATCAGCTTAATCCCCAATTGAAGCTTTTAGATAAATACACGGAGCAGACCCACCTCGCTTTAGGTTTTCACGGTTTCAAAAGAGACCATCCCTCGCGTTACGCTTTAGGGCTCTTGCATGTAATATTGGGCGCGAACATGTCCAGCCGCCTCTTTAACGAACTCAGGGAGAAAAAAGGGCTGGCTTATGAAATAGGGACACAAGTCAAGCATTTCCACGACACCGGAGCGTTTATAGTCCACGCCGGCATTGATAACCATAAGGTCAGCGAAGCTTTAGGCGTTATCCTGGCGGAATTGGAGAAGACAAAGGAGAGGCTGGTTACCCTGGATGAATTCAGGCGCGCCAAGGACTTTTATCTCGGCCAGCTGACCCTTTCCCTGGAAGAAACGCTTGACCATATGCTCTGGATAGGAGAATCCACGGCCGCTCTTAACGAGGTCCATTCCTTAAAAGACATCATTAAAAAGATCAACAGGGTCAAGCGCCAGGATATCCGCGATGCCGCGAACTCCGTGTTTAAGGAAAATAGTTTGAATCTCGCGCTTATCGGCCCCCTCAAAGACAGCGAACAGTCCTTATACGGCCAGCTGTGTTTGAAATGAAGCTCCGTTGGTTAACCCTTCTACTATGAACTTATCCCTGGTACTGATATCCCTATTCGCGTTAGCGGCGGTTTCATTCTTATTTTCTTCCTCGGAATCAGCCATAATCGGTTTAAATAAGATCCGCCTCAGGCACATGGTCGCTAAGGGCGTAAGACGGTCTAAGGCCTTGCAGCGTCTGGTGGCGAAGATGGATAAATTTATCGCCGCTATCCTTATCGGGAATAATTTCGTGAATATCGCCATGTCCGTTATCATAACGGCGATATGCGTCCACTTATTCGGTTATAACCTGGGAGCGGTAATAGCGACATTTTCTTCGGCGTTTTTCATACTTATATTCTGTGATATAACTCCCAAGATCCTCGCCACCAAACATCCCGAAAGGGTCGCCCTTTTTACAGCGCCTTTCATGGATTATTTTACCCGCCTTATGCACCCCATAAGCCGCGTATTTATAAAGATCAGCAATGTTATTCTTGAAATATTCGGAGTAGGGCCGTCCAAAAAGAAGCTGCCTTTAGTGACCGAAGAAGAATTGCGCCTGATGATCGAGATAGGCAAGGAAGAGGGGGTGTTGACGGAAGAAGAAAAAAAGATGCTGCATCGCATCTTTGAGTTCGGGGATACTACCGTGAAAAAGGTGATGATCCCCAAGGAAAATATTATCGCGGTCAGCATAAATTCCAGCGCCGAGGAGCTTTTGGATATTTTTGTCGAGGAAGGGCATTCGCGTTTGCCTGTCTATAGGGATTCCATTGAAAACGTCGTAGGGGTGATCTACGCCAGGGACCTCCTTTATATACTAAGGGATAAAAGCCTTTTTGTGCTACAGGATATCGTAAGTGAGCCTTATTTTGTCCCCGAAAACTTCCGGGTAAATGAACTGCTCAGAAAATTCCAAGCCGATAAAGTCCAGATCGCCGTGGTCGTCGATGAGCATAAGAAAACATCCGGTATCGTCACGATAGAAGACCTTACCGAAGAGATCGTTGGAGAAATAGAAGAAAGGCGCTCTAAGCCGGCGCTTTAAGCTGATTCACGCTTGACACACATAGGAAGCTATGGTAATATGTGTGAACATTTGTTTTAGAACCTAACCAAGGAGGAACAGAAATGGCGGAAAAGGGATATTGCGTCAAATGCAAAGAGAAGAGAGAAATGAAGGATGAGCAGAAGGTCACCATGAAAAATAAGAGGCTCGCCGTTAAAGGCAAATGTACCGCCTGCGGCACCGGTATGTACAAAATCTTAGGGAAAAAATAACGAATACTCATAAAAAATTTTCATTAAGAAAAGACAAAGCAGAAATAGAAACCAGGAAAGCGGCGCTGCGGATCGCGGCGATAGCTAAGTCTAAAAAAGCCAAGCGCGTAACCGTACTGGATATGCGCGAAGTCTCGGGTTTCTGCGATTATTTCGTGATCGCAAGCGGCACATCGCACAGGCAGGTAAACGCGGTCGCGCTGGGCATTGAAGAAGATTTAGCTAAAGATAGAATAAAACCTCTCTCAAAGGTAAACCCTAACGATGAGTCGGGGTGGGTAGTCCTGGATTTCGGCTCTATCGTGGCGCACATATTCTACGAACCGATGAGAGAGTTTTATTCTTTAGAGAGATTGTGGTCAGACGCTAAAAAAGTCAGGATTCCCAAAAGCCAAGGAAAATAAGAATTTCCCCCGCCCGTCCACCCAAGTCCAGCTATCAATTTAAGATGAGAAAAGATATCCAGAGTTCACTGGTTACGTTAATCGAGGATTCGCTGAAAAAGATGGATCTTGACTCGGGGGGACTATTGTCCCTAGAGCTTGTCCAGGACAGCCGTTTTGGCGACCTGACCACCAATATCGCCTTGAGGATCAGCAAGCGGACGGGCAGGTCTCCACTGGAAATCTCAAAAGCGGTCATAGAAACAATAAAAAAAGAAATGGCAGGCAGCCCCTTGAAGGGATACATAACCGATGTCAAGGCGGAAGGGGCGGGATTCATCAATTTCTATTTAAGCAACGGCTATTTCCATGAACTACTCAAGGACGTGATCGAGAAAGGCAGGGATTTCATAAAATCCGGCACAGGCAAAGGCAAGCGCGTCCTCATAGAGTTTGTGAGCGCCAATCCCACCGGGCCGCTATCCGTCGCCCATGCCCGGCAGGCGGCAGCCGGGGACGCCCTGGCGAACATACTGATAAATCTGGGTTTTGATGTAAAGAAGGAATATTATCTCAATGACGAGGGCAATCAAATAAATATACTGGGCAGGTCCATAGAATTGCGGTTAAAAGAACTGTCCGGGGAAAAGGTCGAATTTCCCGAAGACCATTATCAGGGAGAATATATATACGATATCGCGAAAGCCGCGAAAAGCGGGAAAGTAAAGAATTTCTCTGAATTCGGGGTAGAATATATATTGGGCATTATAAAAAAAGAGCTCGAGGATTTTGGGGTCAGGTTCGATAACTGGTTTAGCCAGAAATCCTTAAGGGAAAGCGGCAAGATCGAAAAGGCTTTAGGTTTCTTAAAGGAAAAAGGGTTCTTATATGAACAAGAAGGGGCGCTCTGGTTTAAATCCACCGAATTCGGGGATGATAAAGACAGGGTGGTCATAAAAAGCGACGGGTCATATACTTATCTGGCCCCGGACATAGCCTACCACCAGGATAAATTCAAACGCGGTTTTGACCTTTTAATAAATTTCTGGGGGCCTGACCATCACGGTTATATAAACCGGCTCAAAGCGGCGGTGGCGGCATTTGGCAAGAGCGCGGATTCACTCTCCATTATAATCGTTCAGCTGGCTTCGATATTCAGGGCAGGCAAACCCGTGCAGATGTCTACCCGCAGAGGCCAATACATCACCTTGCGCGAGATCCTTGACGAAGTAGGCGCCGACGCGTCCAGGTTTTTCTTCCTTATGCGCCGGACTTCAAGCCACCTGGATTTCGATTTGGATGTCGCCAAAAAGCAGACTTCAGAAAACCCGGTTTATTACGTGCAATACGCGCATGCCAGGATATGCAGCATCTTAAATAACTCTTCCGTAAAATTTGACCCTAAAGGCTTGGACTTATCGCTCTTGAAGGAAAGGGAAGAAATAGAACTCATCAAGAAGATATGCCAGTTTTCTTATATCATGAATATCTGCCTTACCACACTGGATCCGTACATGCTCACGGTTTATCTGCAGGCGCTTGCTGAAAGCTTCCATAAATTCTACGATAAGCACCGCGTTTTGGGCCAGCAGGATGACCTGACCATGGCGCGCCTGGCTCTCATTGAAGGCGCGAGGCTGGCGTTATCTTGCGGCCTTGAGCTGCTCGGCGTATCCAGGCCGGAAAAGATGTAATCGTGCACAGTCATAAGATCTTAAAGATCCCCTCGATCAATACCCGCCTCCAGGATTCCCTAAGTAAAGAACTGAATATCCCCCCGATCCTCGCCCAGGTGATCATCAACCGCGGGATAACTTGCGCCGAAGAGGCGAAAACTTTCTTCGATACCGGATGCGAGGGGCTTTTGGACCCCTATTTATTTTCAGATATGAGGAAGGCCGTTGAGATCATAAAGGGGGCGGCGGAAAGAAAAAAGAAAGTAATGATCTTCGGCGATTACGATGTCGACGGGCTGACGGCGCTCGCCTTATTAAAGGGGACCCTTTTGAAAACCGGTTTAGAAGTTTTTCATTACATCCCGCACAGGGTAAAAGAAGGCTATGGGATGAACGGGAATATCGTCCGCATTGCCCGCGAGAAAGGGATAGGGCTTTTAATTACCGTAGATTGCGGGACAAACAGCGATGAGGTGATAAGGGAATTGAGGCGCCATAATATCGAGGTGATCATTACCGACCACCATGAACCGGTAAATTCTCATGCCGCGGAAGACGCTTCAGCCGTAATAAACCCTAAAATAGGAGGCTGCGGTTATAAGTACAGGGATCTGGCCGGTGCGGGGGTAGCTTATAAACTCTGCCAGGCTATTACCGGCGGAAAATTGCTCGAAGAATTAGACCTGGTTACCCTCGGCACTATCGCGGACGTCGTCCCTTTAACCGGTGAAAACCGGGTAATAGTAAGGGAAGGATTAAAAAGAATAGCGGACACAAAACGTCCGGGGATAAAGGCCTTAATAGAAACCAGCCGGATAAAAGGCAAAAAAATAACCAGCGGCTTTATAAGTTTCATCCTCGGGCCCCGGATCAACGCCAGCGGCAGGATGGATACCGCGGAAACCGCGTTGAATTTGCTGATGAGCCGGGACGAAGAAGGCGCTTTGGAATTCGCCAGGGCTATTGAGACGCTTAACCGCCAACGCCAGAAGATCGAAGAAGGGATCATGGAAGAAGCGCGCGACCTGATCGCCCGGGAGGTAAATTTCAAGGAACACAAGATCATAGTGATCGCCAAGGAAGGCTGGCACCAGGGAGTATTGGGCATTGTCGCCTCGAAACTGGCCGATAAATTTTACCGGCCGACGATCGTCATATCCAAGAATGGAAAGCTGTGCAAAGGGTCGGGCCGCTCGATAAAGAATTTCCATCTCTTTGAGGCGCTGCTGGAATGCAAGGATTGCTTAAGGGAATTCGGCGGGCATAGCCACGCCGTCGGGTTGATCATAACCGATAACAACATAGAAGAATTCCGCGCGAAGATCAACCGGCTGGCAAAAGAGAAGATGACGTTGGAGGATCTATTGCCGAGCCTGGATGTGGATATGGAGCTGACCCTTTCTCAGATAAATGAGGACATCGTGGAGAAGTTTGAGGGGCTTGAACCTTTCGGTACCGCTAACCCTGAACCTTTATTTTATACAAGGAACCTTAAGGCGAGGGGCGAGCCCCAGGTTTTAGCCAGGGAGACCTTGAAGTTCTGGGTCACGGATGGTAATGTTACCGTTGAAGCGATTGGATTCGGGATGGCGGGGTTTAAAGAGAGCTTACTAAACGCTGAAAGCTTTGAATTGGTCTATACCCCCCGCATTGACAACTGGAGTGGGGAAGGCCGGCTTATTCTTGAGAGCAAAGATATATTCTTCCGCTAATCTAGGCTTTTTTGATCAGGCCTTTTTTAATGCATTTAGTGCAGACGTAAGCTTTTTGAACCCGGCCGTTGAGAGTGATACGGATCTTCTGAAGGTTGGGGAGGAAGGAACGGGCAGTCGAACGGGTGATCTTGCTTCCGGTCCCGCCTTTCTGTTTGGCAAGGCCTTTTCTTACGACGCTTTTTCCCGCTGCTTTAGATTTTCCGCATATTGCGCAGATTTTTAACATGTTATTCTCTCCTTTAGAAAGTTGAGTTTACCTTGAAAACCGGTTATTGTCAAGTATAATAAATAGGGACAGCGACTATTTTTTATCTTAAATAAAAATAGTCGCTGTCCCCAATTAAATATGAATACAATTCTGAAAGGGTTGAATAAGGAGCAGATTGAGGCGGTCACGCATAAAGAGGGGCCGCTTTTGATCATTGCCGGGGCCGGCACGGGCAAAACCACGGTCATCACCCGAAGGATCGCCTGGTTATTATCCGAAGGCCTGGCTAAAACCAACGAGATTCTGGCGCTTACTTTTACGGATAAGGCAGCGCGCGAAATGCAGGAGCGGGTAGACATACTTGTCCCTTACGGTTATACGGACATTTGGATATCCACTTTTCACGCCTTCGGCGACCGGCTCTTAAGAGAGAACGCCCTGGTTGCCGGGCTTAATCCGGATTTTAAAGTGCTGACGCGCCCTGAATCCGCGGTCTTTTTCCGCGAGCACCTTTTTAAATTCAGCCTTTCCTATTACAGGCCGCTGTCCGACCCAACGCGTTTCATAGAAGCGCTGATATCTTTATTCAGCCGCGCGAAAGACGAAGATATATCCTGCGCGGAGTATGTCGCTTACGCCGACGGGCTTCTCGCGAAGGCGGCAAATGAGCCGGATGATCCGGCCTTAGGGGAAGAGGCCAGGCAGCAAAAGGAGATCGCCGAGGCATATGCCAAGTACCAGGAACTTCTGGGAAAAGAAGGGCTGGTGGATTTCGGTAACCAATTTTACCTGGCATTACAGCTTTTGAGAGAACATCCTTTGATATTAAAGCGGTACCAGCGGCAATTTAAATATATCCTGGTAGACGAATTCCAGGACACAAATTACGCCCAATATCAGCTGGCCAGGCTTTTAAGCGCCGCGGGGTGCAATATTACCGTCACGGCCGACGATGATCAATGCATCTATCGCTTCAGGGGCGCCGCCTATTCGAACCTGCTGAATTTCATAAGGGATTTTAGCGACGCCAAAAAGGTGAGCATTGTCCGGAATTACCGCTCTTACCAGCCGATACTTGACAGCGCTTACCGGCTTATACAACACAATAACCCTGAGCGCTTTGAGGTAAAGGCAAAAATAGACAAGCGGCTTATCGGCTTGGCTAAAAAAGGGTCTCTTCCCGAACACCTTTATTTTGACACTAATTCCACGGAAGCGGATAATGTAGCCCAGATCATTAAGGATAAGACAGCGCAAGGGAGTTTTAAATACAGAGATTTCGCCATTCTTGTCCGTTCTAATTCCGACGCGCAAAGTTTCCTTCAGGCGCTGAATATGCAGTCCATACCCTGGCAGTTCAGCGGCAACCAGGGGCTTTATTCCAGGGAAGAAGTCAAGTTATGCATAAATTTCCTGCGCGTCATAGCCAACCCCTCGGATTCATTGAGCCTGCATTACCTGGCCAGCAGCGAGATCTACACGTTAAACCTTTCGGATCTAAGCCTCTGCTCGCATTATGCCCGGCGGAGAAACAAGGCCCTGTATACGGTATTTTCCGGGCTGGAAAGCATACCGGAATTGAAGGAGTTAAGCGCTGATTCGGTAAAAAAGATAGCGGAAATCACCGCCGACATCGAAAAATTCCTCAAGATCTCAAGGGAGCAGGCTACCGGGAGGCTGCTATACAGCTTTCTTACTGATACCGGCTTTCTAAAACGCCTTACCAAAGATCCCAGCCTGGAAAACGAAACGAAGATCCAGAACCTGGCCAAATTTTTTAACAACGTCCGCGATTTTGGCTTGGTGGCCCGGGAAGACCGCGTCATCAGCTTTGTTAATTACCTGAACCTTCTCATTGAAGCGGGGGATGACCCCTCTACGGTCGAAGCGGACTTGGATGCCGACGCGGTGAATATCCTCACCATACATAAGGCAAAGGGGCTGGAATTCCGGGTTGTATTCCTGGTGGCCCTGGTCGAGGGGCGTTTCCCCTGGCCGCGCAGGCGCCAGCCTATAGAGCTGCCCGATGCCTTGATCAAAGAGGTACTGCCCGGAGGGGATTTCCATATACAGGAGGAGCGCAGGCTTTTTTATGTGGGAATGACGCGGGCAAAAGAGGAACTTTATTTTACCAGCGCCGCTGACTACGGCGGAAGCCGCCTGCGACGCACGAGCCAGTTTATCCTTGAGGCGCAGGGCGTTGACCGGGAACAGAAAGTGGAACGGAAGAAATCCAGCGCCATAGAGGCGATCGAACGTTTCGCCCCAAAAAAAGAATCTAAACAGGCCCGGCTCTCGGCGGTCCCTGAGGGAAAACTCATCTCGTTGAGTTATTACCAGATCGACGACTATCTCACCTGCCCATTAAAATATAAATACGTGAATATCCTGCGCGTTCCGATAATGGAGCACCACACGGTTATTTATGGGAGGGCAATGCATGAAGCCGTGACGAGATATTTCCTGTTTAAGGCAGCCGGGAAGAAAATATCCGTCGGCGAACTGCTGAACGTCTTTAAAGAAAGCTTTGACCCGCAGGGTTTCCTCGAAGAAAAGCATCAGCAAGAGCGTTTAAGCACCGGCTGCGAGGCGTTGATCAGGTTCTTTAACGAAGAGGGCAAGCGCGGCTCAAAGCCGGTCCATATCGAAAAAGATTTTTCCTTTATTTTCGAGGATAGCAAAATTAACGGCCGATTTGACCGGATAGATATGGACGCTGAGGGGCCGGTGATCATGGATTTTAAGACCTCGCAGATACAAACGCAGAAGGAAGCGGATAAGCGGGCAAAAGAGAGTATGCAGCTGGCGCTTTACGCCCTGGCCTATAAGACGATATTCGGGCAGCTTCCGGTGAGGCTGGAACTTTATTTCCTGGAATCCGGGGTGATCGGCTCAAATAACGTTAAGGAGGCGGACCTGGAGAAGATCAAGGGAAAGATAAGGGAGGTCTCTAAGAATATCCGTGCCGGTAATTTTTCCGCTACCGCCGCCTACATGGCGTGTACTTATTGCGCGTACAATCAGATATGTCCATCAGCTATAGTCAGATAATATTTGATAGTATTTATTAATATTTGTCACTTTCTTTTACTATGTTGAGGATCGGCAGTTTTAAACTGAATTCAAACCTTATACTCGCGCCTATGGCGGGAGTAAGCGATTTTCCTTTCCGCATGCTCAACCGGAAGTTCGGATGCGAATTGGCCTTCGTTGAAATGATCAACTGCCGCTCCATAAGCGCGAAAAGCAAACGCACTCAGCAGATGCTCTTTTCAAATCCCGATGACCGCCCGCTCGGGGTCCAGCTTTTGGGCTGTGAAGAAAATTTCGTGCGCAAGGCGCTTGATGTGATCGGCAAGTACAAATTCGATGTCCTGGATTTTAACGCGGCTTGCCCGGTGCCGAAGGTAGTGCGCCGGGGAGAGGGTGCCGCCCTGCTCAAGGACCCTAAAAAACTAAGCGGGATCTTAAAAATTATCGTCAAGAAAAGCCCGGTCCCCGTTACCGTGAAGATCCGCACCGGTTGGGATAAGAATTCCGTTAATGCGGTAGAGACCGCGCTGTCTTGCCAGGACGCGGGAATTTCGGGTTTGTTCATCCACGGCAGGACCCGGGCGCAGGGTTACGGCGGGCAGGTGGATTACAGCTCCATCGCGCGCGTTAAAAAATCCGCGCGTATACCGGTTATCGCCAGCGGCGACATATTCTCCCCCGGGCTGGGCAAGAAGATGTTCGATGAGACGGGTTGCGACGGTATAGTTATCGCCAGGGGCGCCCTGGGGAATCCGTGGATATTTAATGAAATATCCGGATTCTTAATGACCGCGAAAACCCGCGAAAGGCCCGCCCTTGATGAGCTTATTAAGGTAATGCTCGGGCACCTGGATATGTATACCGGATACTATGGAGAGAAGAACGGCGTAATAATATTCCGCAAATTTTTCGCCTGGTATACTAAAGGCTTGCGCAGGGTCAGGCCGTTAAGGCAGTTGGTGAGCCGGACAAAGACATATTCAGATATGACGGCGATCATAAGATCTTTGGGCGCGGTATCCTCCCGCTCATATAAAATGTTGACTTGCGATACAATCTAAGTTATAATATTAAAAATTCTTAGAAGAGGGAGGTGAATAAGTTGGTTTTGATCAAAGAAAAAAAGAAAGAGATTATCGACAGTTTTAAAGCTCATTCGAGGGATACCGGTTCAGCCGAGGTGCAAGTCGCGATCTTGACGGAAAGGATAAACAATCTTTCCGATCATTTTAAGAATCACAAAAAAGATTTCCATTCTCGCCGCGGCCTCCTCATGATGGTTGGAAGGCGCCGCAGGCTCCTCAATTATCTCAAGGACAGGGACGCCAAGAAATACGAGCAGGTCCTGGATAAGCTCCGCTTGAGAAAATAAGCCGTCTTTTTATCGGTCTTAATAACGGGATACTAAAAATGCAGGATAATCTTATGAAAACCAAATTCGGAAGCAATGATCTGATCTTGGAAACCGGCAAGCTGGCCAAACAGGCCAACGGCGCCATAACCGTCCAGTACGGCGGCACGATGGTGCTGGTCACCGCCTGTATGTCCAGGGAAGTCAGGGAAGGCCAGGATTGGTTTCCTTTAACCGTGGAATGCCAGGAGAAGACCTATGCAGCGGGAAGGATACCGGGCGGATTCTTTAAGAGAGAAGGCAGGCCTTCGGAAAGCGAGATCCTTACCGCCAGGCTCATCGACCGGCCCATACGGCCGCTCTTTCCCAAGGGTTTCTTGAATGAAGTCCAGATCATGGCCATAGTCCTATCCAGCGATGGGGAGAATGACCCGGATATCCTCGCGGTAACCGGGGCCTCAATGGCTTTATCTATCTCCGACATACCTTTTAACGGTCCGGTTGCGTGCTGCCGGGTGGGACGGGTGGATAGCCAGTTTATTCTCAACCCGACATACGCCCAGTTAGAAGTATCCGACCTGGATCTAGTGGTGGTCGCCAATGATAAGGGCGTGGTCATGCTCGAGTCAAAATGCAAAGAGTTATCCGAGGAGGTTTATTTAGAAGCGGTTAAATTCGGATACGATAATCTGCAATGCATACTTGGCCTGCAGAAAGAGTTTAAGAAGCAGTTCGGCAAAGAAAAGGCCCAGATCGAATATAAGAAATTAGACCCTGAACTGCAAAGAAAAGTTGAAGAGTTAGCGCATGATAAATTAAAGGAAGTTTACAAGCTGGGCACCAAGGAAGAGCGCGAGGAAGCGGTTCACTTATTATCAAAGGAATTAGAAGCCAAGCTTACTCTGGAAGGTTACGCGGCGCTGGATGTCAAGAACGCGCTGGTAGATTTAGAGAGATCGCAGGTAAGGAATAAGATATTGAACGAAAATAAGCGTATAGACGGGCGTGACTTCACGACTATCCGGCCTATTTCTTGTGAAGTTTCCATTTTGCCCCGGACTCACGGCTCAAGCTTATTTACGCGCGGGCAGACCCAGAGCCTTGCCGTTACCACCTTAGGAACAGGCGAAGATGAACAGCTTGTCGAGGCGCTGGAGGGAGAAAAATATAAATCTTTCATGCTGCATTACAGTTTTCCGCCTTTTAGCGTCGGTGAAACGGCCCCTGTCCGCGGCCCAGGACGCAGGGAGATCGGCCACGGCGCGTTGGCCGAGAAGTCATTATTGGCGGTTATGCCCACGAAAGACAGATTCCCTTATACAATAAGAGTAGTTTCCGAGATACTGGAATCTAACGGCTCATCGAGCATGGCCACGGTTTGCGCGGCGTCTTTATCATTGATGGATGCCGGAGTGCCCATAAAGGGCGCCGTAGGCGGTGTTGCTCTTGGGTTGATCAAGGAAGGCTCAAAAGCCGTCATTCTCACCGATATTACCGGCCTGGAGGATCATTTTGGAGATATGGATTTTAAAGTCGCCGGCACTAAGGAAGGGGTTTGCGCGGTCCAAATGGATTTAAAGATAGACGGCATAGATCTTGATCTGTTAAGTAAGTGTATTTACCAGGCAAAGGACGGAAGATTCTTTGTCCTGGATAGAATGCAAGAAACACTCGCCCAGCCGCGTTTAGAATTATCGACGCAGGCGCCCCGCATTGATATCATAAAAGTGAATCCGGAGAAGATAGGTTCTCTTATCGGCCCGGGCGGAAAGACCATCAAGAAGATCATTGCTTCTACAGGCGCGAGTATAGATATACAGGACGATGGAAGCGTGCTCGTGGCATCGACTGATTCCGCAAAGTCCCAGGCGGCCATAGCGATGATCAAGGCCATAACTGACGAGGTTGAAGTCGGCAGGATCTATACGGGCAAGGTAAAGCGCATAATGCCGTTCGGAGCTTTCTGCGAGATCGCTCCCGGAAAAGAGGGGTTGGTGCACGTTTCGGAAATATCCGCTACCTTCGTCAAGAACGTGGAATCCGTGGTCAAGATCGGCGACGAATTCAAGGTGAAGGTCATAGGAATAGATGAGTTAGGCAGGATCAACCTCAGCAAAAAACAGGCAGAGGATAATAATCAAAAGTGAAGGAAAGAAGATTAAACGAGGTCCGCGGAGTTATCCTTGTGGCCGCAGGCCTGATGGTTTTAGCCAGCCTGATCAGATTTGACCCCCTTGACCTGTCTGTTTATGCCTCTCATCCGAACATCCCCCCTAAAAATCTACTAGGTATATTCGGCGCTTATCTCGGCGGCGTAATCGTATACTTATTCGGCAGGCCCTCTAGTTTTCTGATCCCCGTTCTCATCTTAATGCTGGGGATAATGTATTTCAGGCAGAGGGTTCCCTATCTCGGCATACCCAGGATACTGGGTATGCTGCTTTTTTTGGTATCAGTCGCTTCTATGATCGGCATGTTCTATCCTTCTAACAGGTACAGCATGTTCAACAACTCCGGTATCATCGGTTCGTTAAGCTCTAATTTCATTACTACCTATTTCAGCCGCCTGGGCGGTTTTATTATTTTCAGCACTTTTATCGTCCTTTCGCTCGCCCTGGTCACTGAGATCCTTATTTCCTCTTTATTCCTGAGCATTGCCAATAAGGCAAGAGGTTTATTTAAGCCGGTATTAAATTTCAGGATCAAGCCGCGGATACCGGAGTCGAAGCCGCTTTTTAACGGGAAAAAAGAACCCAGGCAGGCGCCTGTTGAAGCGCCCAAGTCAAAAATAACCGAGATCCCGGTCAAGCCATTAGTTCCTTCCAAGCCTAAAATCCAGATAAAGACGAATACGGCCGCGAAACCCCTGGCGGAAGAAATAAGGTCAAAACCTCAGGAGGTGAAGATAGGGGATTATCACCTGCCTACCCTTGACCTGCTGGATGCTCCGGCGCCTATCGAATCCAGGCAGATCAAAGAGGACCTCACGGCGAATGCCCGCATCCTGGAAGATACGCTGGATGATTTCGGTATTTCCGTTAAGGTCACGGATATTGAGCGCGGGCCGATAATTACCAGGTATGAATTGGAGCCAGCTCCCGGAGTAAAGCTGAACCGTATCGTGGCTTTGAACGACGATATTTCCCTGGCGATGAAGGCCCAGTCAGTCAGGATAGTCGCTCCCATACCGGGCAAAGCGAGAGTCGGCGTAGAAGTACCGAATTCCCAGAGCAGTTTTGTATATTTAAAAGAGATACTCGCTTCCCCGGAATTTCAAAAAGAAGATTCTAAATTGACACTGGCGCTCGGTAAAGATATCTCCGGACAGCCGGTAATGGCGGACCTAGGCGAAATGCCTCACCTGTTGATCGCCGGAACCACCGGTTCAGGCAAGACCGTTTGCATGAATTCTTTGATTCTTTCCATGCTTTTTAAGGCCACACCATATGAATTAAAGTTTTTGATGGTTGACCCGAAGATGGTGGAGCTTGCGCCTTTTAACGGGATGTCGCATCTTCTTTGCCCCGTAGTCACAGACGCGAAAAAAGCTTCTGTCGCGCTTAATTGGGTAGTGAACGAGATGGAGGAGCGCTATCAGCTTTTGGCCAAGGCCGGCGCCAGAAATATTGAGGCCTATAACCAGAAACAGGAGAAGCTTCCCTACATTGTAGTCATAATCGATGAACTTGCGGATCTGATGACGGTTGCCCGTGACCAGATCGAAAATGCCATTACCCGCTTGGCGCAGCTTTCCCGCGCGGTAGGCATACACCTTATTTTAGCCACCCAAAGGCCGTCGGTAGACGTTATTACCGGCGTGATCAAGGCAAATTTCCCGGCGCGCATATCCTTTAAAGTAGCTTCAAAGGTTGATTCCCGGACAGTGCTGGATATGAACGGAGCGGATAAGCTCCTGGGCAGGGGTGACATGCTCTTTTTGCGGCCGGGCGAGTCCAAATTGATCCGCGCGCAGGGTTCCCTCTTAAACGACTCGGAAATAGAAAGAGTGGTGGATTTTGTTAAATCGCAGGCGGAGCCGGTTTATGACGAGGAAATATTGAAAGAGCAGCAGAAATCCGCTTTTGTTAAAGGGGAAAAAGACGAATTTTATGACCAGGCGGTCAGGATAATTATGGAGAGCGGCCAGGCGTCGGTATCCATATTACAAAGAAGGCTGCGCTTAGGTTACACCAGGGCCGCGCGCATAATCGACATGATGGAACAGGAAAACGTTATCGGGCCTTTCGAAGGAAGCAAGGCGCGTAAGATATTGATAGACAGGGAAGAATGGCTGGAAAAGGAAATCATGCCCAAGCTGAGCGAAGATGAGTGAGTCGACCGGAGCAAAACTAAAAAGCCTGCGTTTACAAAAAGGCCTGAGCCTGGAAGATGTTCATAAGAAAACGAAGATCCATTTGAACATCCTCAAGGCTATCGAAGAAGACAGCCTGGTAAATTTCAGCCCCATTTATATAAGAGGTTTCCAGAAGATCTATTGCAAGTTTTTGGGTATTGACCCCAAAGAGTGCATTGTTGATTATAAAGAGCCAAGTTCTTCGGTCAGGACGGTCGAGAAGGGAAAAGAGAAAACAGCGCCCGCGTGGCAATTTAAGCTGCCGAAGGTGCGCGTAAAGCCGAAGGCATTGATCCTCGTTATACTGGCGTTTTTCTTTATAATCTTTCTTTTTAAGCTTGGTAAGGCCGTCTCTTCAAAACCGGTTAAGCCAAAACAGGCCGTTAAAAGAACGCCCGCAGCCGTTGTTTCCAAGCCTTCGGGTAAACAGCAAGTTCAATCAACCGCGAAGGAACAGGCTAGCGCTCCGGCGGCAAAAACCATTACTCTGGATATACATACCAAAGAAGACACTTTTACGCAGGTAAAAGCGGATGGAAAGGTAGTCTTTCAGAACGTCCTGAGAAAGGGAAGGTCTGAGAGCTGGCAAGCGAAGGAAAAGATCGAGTTATCCGTGGGGAGCGCTGGAGCGGTAGAGCTGGAAGTAAACGGCAAGCGAATTTCGGGTTTAGGCAGAAGAGGGCAGGCGCTTAAGAATATCCTGATCACCAAGGAAGGCATGAGCATAAAATGACGCGCGGCAAAAGCAAGGTAGGCATCCTAAGCCTGGGATGCCCAAGGAATTTAGTCGATTCTGAAAATATCCTGGGGAGGCTTTCCCTGAAGGGCTGCCGGATAGTGGATATGGATAAGGCGGATATCGGGATCGTCAATACTTGCGCTTTTATTGAAGAGGCAAAAAAAGAATCCATAGACGCCATACTGGACCTGGCTGAATTAAAGAGGGAGGGGAAACTCAAGAAAATAATCGTCTACGGATGCCTTCCTTCACGCTACGGCGGCCAATTGCAAAAGGAACTGCCCGAAGTCGACGCCTTTGTAGGCAGAATTTCCCTGAATCACATTCGCCATCCGTTTTCCCTTACTCCCGGACATTACGCTTACTTGAAGATCTGCGAAGGGTGTATAAATAATTGCAGTTATTGCGTGATCCCTAAGATAAAAGGAGGCCTCGCCAGTCTTGACGAGGATTCCATACTCGACAGGGTCAAGCTCCTAAATAAAAAAAGGGTCTCGGAATTGAATATCATCGGGCAGGATATAACCGGATATGGTTTAGACCTGCGCGGTGATCTTAGATTAACGGCGCTTCTAAGGAAGATAATCGGGAAAACGCCGAATATCCCGTGGTTAAGGCTGCTTTATCTGAATCCGGCCCGCGTAAACGACGAGCTGTTGGACCTGGTCAAGGATGAGCCAAAGGTCTGCAAATATATCGATCTGCCGGTGCAGCATATTAACCGCCGTATACTGAAACTGATGAACCGTAATCCAGGTAAAGGGAAGATCCTGAAGCTGATCGATAAGATCAGAAAGAAGATCCCGGATGCCGCCATCCGTACGTCGGTTATAGTCGGGTTTCCTTCAGAGACCGAGAAAGATTTTAAGGAATTGCTAGGCTTCATCCGGGATGTAAAATTCGAGCGGCTCGGCGCCTTTATTTATTCCCGCGAAGAGGGGACCAGGGCATTTAATTTTAAAAGCCAGGTCCCGGAAAAGGTGAAGCGGGAGCGTTTTGACGCGGTAATGACGCTTCAGCAGGAAATTTCCCGGGATGTGAATAAGAAGTTCCTGGGCAAGGCGCTCGAAGTCTTGATAGATGGCACAAAGGGCGGCGTTTATACGGGGCGCACCCAATATGACGCCCCGGAAGTTGACGGGATGGTCTATGTCGATTCCAGCAGATCCTTAAAACCGGGTGATCTGGTTAAGGTAGAGATAAAGGCTACCCTGGAATACGACCTCACGGGAAAGGCGTTAAGATGAATATAGCCAA
>JAQUPI010000016.1 GCA_028716705.1 Candidatus Omnitrophota bacterium
CCCTATCACTCTTGGTGGAGCTGGAGGGAGTTGAACCCTCGACCCCTTGCATGCCATGCAAGTGCTCTCCCAGCTGAGCTACAGCCCCAAAATAATTAACAGTTGATTTTTAGTATTTTAGAATATAAAATAACTGGCGTCAACTACAATATTGCCGAGGTGGTGGAATGGCATACACGCCAGTCTCAAAAACTGGTGGGGGCAACTCCGTGAGGGTCCGACTCCCTCCCTCGGCACCAAATCTCACTTGACTTGTATCTCTCCGGCCTTCTGCAAGGCGTACTTCGTGCATAATGGCCCGATCAACTCATAAACAACCGTAGTTGCGATAATAGTGGTAAAAATCATCTCTCCCGCCGCGGGAAAATCATTTTTTGCGATCAACGCAACGCCTAAAGCAACCCCCGCCTGAGGAATAAGACCCAACCCTATATATCTTCTTATGCTTTCCGAAGCGTTGGAAATCTTTGCGCCCAGTCTTGCGCCTGTCATTTTGCCTATTACCCTGAATACAAGATAGGCCAGGCCGATCAGGCCTAATTTCGGCAAAATACTGATCTCTAAGTTGGCGCCTGCCAAAACGAAGAAAAGCAGGAATAGCGGAGAATCTATATTTTTCAAGGCATCGAAAAACTTAAACGAATATCTGTGGGCATTGATCAATATCGCTCCCAAAAACATAGACGCTAAAAGAACTGATAAGTGTAATCTTATAGCAAGGCCTATATTTAAGAAAATAAATCCCAATGTAAAGATCAATAATTCGGTTTGCGTACGGATAAAACGGTAAAAGAACGATAATAGTAATGCCAAAACCGCTCCCAATACAAAGGCACCGAATATATGCAGAAGCGAATTAAAAAACACTTTTATCAGAAAAGAGGCTGCCAACATATGCGTGTATACCGCCTGGGAAATTGCCAGCGATATGGCAAATATAATTAGGCACCAGGCGTCGTCGATCGCGACCACTCCTAAGAGCGTATCGGTAAAATTCCCTTTTGCCCGATACTCCCTGATCACCATCACAGTTGCCGCGGGAGCGGTTGCCGAGGCGATCGCGCCGAAAATAAGAGATATATAAAATGGCTGCTTTAAGATCAGCAAAAACGCCGCGGTAACCAGTACCCAGGCGCCGCAGGCCTCTAAAATAGAGATCCATATTATCGGCCTTCCGAGCCTGCGAAGGTGATGGAGGGAAAAATTCTGCCCTATACCAAAGGCGATTATGCCCAACACGATATTCGAGATCAACCCTGAAGAATTAAGGATCCCTGCAGGGACCAGTTTAAATAAAGAAGGGCCGATAAGGATGCCTAATAGTAGATAAGCGGTCACCGCTGGAAATTTTATCCTCTTTATCACCTTTGCGGAAAACAGGCCCGCGGTCAAAATAAGACCAAGCCCAAGTATGGTATTCATTTAATTATGCCCTTTTGCCTAAATACCGCCTGAATAACATCGAATATCCCAACCATGCCGGTTAACTTGCCTGTTTTATCCACTACGGGAAATTCTTCCTTTAGATGCAATCGCATAAGTTTATAAACTTCTTCTATTGAGGCATCTTCCGAAATAGAGAGAAATTCTTTTTCCATAACGTCTTCGACGACAACCAAATAACCAATGTCCTCGGTGATGTCTATCTTAAAAATATCCGCTTCCTCTTCATCCAAAAAGGGCACTAATTTTAATACGTCGGGATGATAAGAACTGAAGATGTCTATCAGATTGCGGAAGGAAACAATGCCGACGAGGTGCTTATCGTTTTCAACAACGGGGACCAGGGGAAATATATGGAACTTTCTGAATATCTTCAGGAGCTCCTTAAGCGTTGTCGAGCGTTGAACAACAATTACCTCTCTGGACATTATTTCTTTTACCTGCATTTACGCGTCCTTTCCGTTTCGTAATCTATGGAATTTATCCTGATATTTTCCTGCGGAGCGAATTCTGGATCAAATAAGGCGAAATCGCGCGGTGGATACGCTGCGAGATCAAGCTATAGCCGTCCGCGTTAGGATGGATAAAATCGCTTTTCAAGCGCGGGTTAGTGATTATGCCGCTTAAAGCGCGGGGTATGAATATGGCCCCTTTTTCGCGCGCGAGGCTATAGAAAAGCGAATAGTATTGCCGCATGACCATTGCCGTACTGATATCGACTATGGCCGCCATGGCGCCTTGCGCCTGGACCTTCTCAATTATTTTCCTCATATTGTCCAACGTGACATCATCGGGTATCTTTCTTAAGAAGTCATTGCCCCCGAATTCAATGATCACAAGAAGCGGCTCTCTATCCAGCACGTCGGTTTCCAGGCGCCTCAGGGCCTCGCTTGATGTATCTCCGTCTATGCCGGCGTTGATCACCGGCAGCGTGAGCATCTTGGATAAAGCGGAGGGGTAATCTCCGCCCGGCTCCGCGCCATATCCAAAAGTAATGCTGTCTCCGAAACAGATGATATTCTTACCCTTTGAATCCAGGTTAGCAATCTCCCTCTTAGCGCAGCCTCCGGAAAAAAGCGCGAGGAGGAATGCCATGATCAAAATGGCCCTTGATTTATAGTTTCTTCTCATATCTCATTCTTAACTGCCCGCAGGCGGCTTCTATATCCGCTCCCCGCGGCCGCCTTAAGGTAACGTTTATTCCGGATCTCGAAAGATGATCTTTGAACGACAAGATTTCTTTTTTTTCGGGTGGGTAGACTTCCAATTCTTCGATGACATTGCAAGGTATTATGTTCACCTTGCAGTTCATTCCAGTTAATATTTTACTCAATTTTTGCGCGTTTTTCAACCCTGAATTCATATCTTTGATCAGAATATATTCAAAGGTTACCTGACGGTTGGTTTTTCCGATATATTCGCGGCAGGCGGCTATTAAGTCTTTTAAAGGATAGATCTTATTTACAGGCATAATGGTCGAACGGGTTTTTTCGTCCGCCGCGTGCAACGATACGGAAAGCTCTATCTGCAGGCCCTCTCGAGCTAATTTCTTTATCCCGGGGATGACCCCGGAAGTAGAAATTGTGATCTTTCTCGCCCCTATGTTGAAAGTATCCGGAGAATTTACAAAGCGTATGGCCTTGAGCACATTATCGTAATTATCCAAAGGCTCACCGGTCCCCATAAATACCAGGTGGCTGAGCTTTTTGCCCGAAGAATTGTTCCTTAAATACAATATCTCCTCTATTATCTCCCGGGCGGTAAGATTTCTTCTGAATCCGGATACCCCGCTGGCGCAAAATCGGCAGCAAAACTTGCATCCTGCCTGCGTCGAAACGCAGCCAGTGATCCTCCCTTTTGCCGGTATGATCACGGCTTCGATGTAATTTTTGTCTTCCAGCCCGAAAAGAAACTTTTCCGTCCCGTCTGAGGATTTAAGCCTTTTCACTAGCTTCGAGCTTAAAACGCGGAAATTCTCCTTTAAGCGCTGGCGCAATCCTGAAGGCAAATTGCTCATAGCCTCAAAATCCACCGCCCCTTTTTTATATATCCATAAAAAGACTTGCGCCGCCCTGAAAGCGGGCTCTCTCCATCCGCTTAATACGCGTTCTAATTCCCGCGGATCCAGATCTTTTATGTCTTTCATAAAAACCAAAGCGCCTTATAGACCCTTCCTTAATCTTTCTTTGTCGACCTTTCCCGTCCTGTTTTTGGGAAGCTCCTTCACAAAATGGAATGAATGCGGTATCTTAAAATGCGCCAAATGCTGACGGCAGAAATAACGCAGCTCTTCCGCCTCTTCTTTGGCGCCTTCCTTCAAAACTATGAACGCCCTGGGCACTTCTCCGCGTAATTTATCTTCTACTCCTATGACCGCGACCTCCGCTACGCCGGGATGCCTGTGTATAGCCGATTCGATCTCCGGTTCAAAAGCGATCTCTCCGGCGACCTTGATCATCTCTTTCTTTCTCCCGGCAATATGTAAGTAGCCTTCGCTGTCAAACCTGCCTAAATCTCCGGTATGAAACCACCCGCCCCTCAAAGCTTCCTGTGTGGTTTCCGGATCTTTATAATACCCGTCGGTCACTACCCACCCGCGGACCACTATCTCGCCTACCTGGCCGTCCATTGTTTCTCTATCGTCGGTGTCAAAAGTCTTTACCTCTATCCAGGGGGGCGGTTTCCCCACGCTCTCTATTTTTCTTGAGCCAAGTGGAATAACCGTGGTGGGGGCATTGGTCTCGGTCAAGCCCCAACCGTTAAGGACCTCTGCCTTAGGGCAATATTGATAAAACCTGCGCAGGGCATCCGCGGAACTGGGCGCCCCGAAGATAACCATCCAGCGCACGCTGGATAAGTCGTGACTTTCGAATTCCTTCAATTGTAGAAGCGCGTAATACATTGAGGGCACGATCCAAAAGCAAGTTACCCGGTAACGCTGGATATTCTTTAAGTATTCCAGGGGCATAAAACGCTCCATTAAGACCAGAGTAAGCCCGAAACTGATACAGTTCTGCAGGTAGATCAACCCGCCTGAATGGGAAAAAGGCAGCGCGCATAAAAGGATATCCTGAGGTTTGAAATCCACAAAATGCGTCATCGACTTTGGAGCCGCTCCCAGCTGCAGGTAATTTATTAAAACGCCCTTTGGTTTTCCGGTAGTCCCGGAAGTATAAAATATGATCGCGTAATCTGTATTTTTAGTTTCGTTTGCCGGAAATTCATCGTTGTTCTTGGCGACAAGGCTTTCAAAAGAGAAAAATTCTGGGTTAGTTTCGCGGCAAAGGACTATTTTTTTTAAGGAAGGTACGTGCTTCTTTATATCAGGAAGAGATATGGCCGCTTTGTGCTTGGCTATAAGCACCTTGGCTTCGCAATGTGAAATACAGGAGATTAATTCATCCTGCGTAAGCATAAAATCCAGGGGTACGCAGGTTGCGCCGCAGCACCAGACCGCCAGGTAGCTGTAAATATATTCCGGCCAGCTGGGAAGATAAATGGCGACCTTATCGCCTTTTTTTACGCCGAGCTTTTTCAGGCCATTGGCAAGGCAAAAAGAATATTCCCTCAATTGCTTGAAGGTGACATTCTGCTCCCCGGCTATTACGGCAGCCTTATCCGGGAATTCTTTAGCCCTTGCCTCTAATATCTCGGCAATATGCATATTAAAAACCGTACCAATAATTTACCAGGGGCTTGGCGCCTTCTGTCTTGTCTTCAA
Organism: Candidatus Omnitrophota bacterium; assembly: GCA_028716705.1. Lineage (GTDB taxonomy): Bacteria > Omnitrophota > Gorgyraeia > Gygaellales > Profunditerraquicolaceae > UBA1562. The sequence goes on from JAQUPI010000016.1 coordinate 5,165, forward strand.
TTACATTCTTTAGCCTGGTGTATTCCAAAAAACCCTCCCTGCCTAGTTCTTTACCGAATCCGCTCTGTTTAAATCCTCCATAAGGCGCCTCATTATAAAACATCCCGTAAGTATTGATCCAACTTATACCGGAGCAAATTTTCCCTGCCAGGTCCTGCGCCAAAGCGGCGTCTTTGGTCCAGATGGAAGATGCCAGGGCAAATTCGCTTTTATTGGCTAAGGTTACAGCTTCATCCAAAGTAGAAAATTTATTTATGCAGGCTACCGGCCCAAAGACTTCCTCTCGAAAGATGCTCATTTCCGGAGGGACGTCCGAAAATACAGCCGGTTCGAAGAAAAACCCCTTCTTTAGTTTCTCATCCGCCGGAATTTTTCCTCCACAGAGCAATTTCGCTCCTTCTACCTTGGCCTTGTCGACATAAGACATGACTTTGCTACGCTGCTCTTCTGAAATCAAGGGCCCCATCTGGGTTTCATAATCCAAACTGTCCCCCAATTTGATGCGTTTAGTTCTTGCGGTAAAGTCGCTGACGAATTCCTCGTAAATATCGTCTTCCACAAGAATGCGGGACATGGCCGTGCACATCTGCCCCTGGTTCAGGAATATGGAGCAGAGCGATCCGTTTACCGCTAATTCCAGGTCAGCGTCCTTGAGTATGATGCTCGCGGATTTACCGCCTAATTCCATAATTAATTTCTTTACGTTCTCCGAGGCGTATCCGATGATCTTTTTCCCGACGATGTTACTTCCGGTAAAAGAGATCATATCCACACGCTTTTCGGCGCACAATACTTTGCCCAGCTTATCACCGTTCCCGTTGATAATATTGACTACGCCCTTAGGTAATCCGGCTTCATCGGATATCTTCGCAAGCTCTAAAGCCGAAAGCGGGGTCAGGCTGGAAGGTTTTAAAATTACAGTATTTCCCGCGGCCAAAGCCGCTGCCATCTTCCAGGAGGCGATCAATAAAGGATAATTCCAGGGCACGATCAAGACTACCACGCCTTGAGGCTCGCGTAAGATCTTCGAACGCGCATTTTCCAACTCCAGGGACTGAGATTTCAGATATTCTTCTAAATTATCGGCGAAGTGGGCGAATGTTTTTGCCGCAGAGGGCATATCCATGAAAGTGGTTTCTTTTATCGGCTTTCCGGTATTCAAGGATTCCAGTTTGGCCAAATCCTGGGCTTTGTCCAGGATACCGCGGGATATTTTTAAAAGGAATTCCTTGCGCTCCTTTAGAGAGATCCGCGGCCAGGGCCCATTATCAAAGGCATCGCGCGCGGAACCGATCGCCGAAAGAACGTCCTGTTCGGAGGCTGTGGGGACAGAAGATATAATTTCCCCCGTAGAAGGATTGATTATATCCTGTTTGTTTGCCATTATTTTATCCTGACCTGCCTGAATAATTCAAATAGACGGCTAAAAGGGACATACCAGCGCGACAACTTACCCAACTCTCCCTTTAATTTCATCTTTCCTTGGGTCACGGCTACAAAGGGATCGAGTTTACCCAAAAATATCGTTTCCCATACTCCTGCGGCGGCGGAAATGACAAAAGGCGCATTATCATCATATTCCAGCTTATTGATCTTTCCCTTTTCGAAGACAAATTTATAAGCGCCCTCTCCTCCGTCGAGCATGATGGCTAATTGTAAAGTCAAATTCAATTCCTGGCCTTTCGCGGCGATAAATTCATCCTTATTTACCAGATCCACGATCGCCTGGATATGCTCTTTGGAGAACATATCATAGGACCTTTCGCTGGAAAGCGTGCTTTTTATCTCTTTATCTAAATCGTCAAGGATATCTTTTTTGAAGATCCGGGCCACGGCGCAGGTGCGCACCGCCTCTTCCAGGGTTTCGATCAAATACAGCGCTTCCTTAAAATTGTCCGCCGCGGCAACCACACCGTGGTTTTTCAAGACCGCCAGATTGCTTGTTTTCATCGCTTCGATAACTAATTCGGGCTTTGTAACCGCGGGTGTATCCTGAACAACAACAGGAACATTGCCTAAATAAAGTTTAGTTTCAAAAGTAAGGGCCTTTATATCATCGTAAACCGCGAAATAAGCGTTTATCAGGACGGGATGGCAATGGATAACCGCCTTATGCTGAAAATTCTTATAGATCGAGCTGTGTAACGGGAATTCACTGGTTACACCCCTGCCTTTTAGGTCCGTATCGTAAAGATCGGCCTTCACTATATCTTTTGCTTTTAAAGCGCCTAAGGCCGAACCGGTAGCCGTAACCAGGATCTCGTCACCTTCTATTCTAGCGCTTAAATTACCGGAGCGTCCGGCTACCAGACGCAGCTCATCCAGCCTTCTGCCGGTTTCAATTATCTCTTTCTTTAACGCGTTTTCTTCACTAAATATCATCTGTGTATATTAAGGTAAATGTGCCGGGTTATATATTCGTTCGGCGTAATATCAAAGGCGGGATAATATCCTTTTACCCCTTTGGGCGCGATGCGCTTTCCTTCGATCTCCAATAATTCTTTCTCGGGACGGATCTCGATCTTGATATCTTTGCCGCTTGCTACCGTTGATGCCGGAGGGCATAAGACATAAAAAGGTATGTTGAAATATTTGCCTAAAATAGCGAGCTGATAAGTACCGACCTTGTTGGCGATATCCCCGTTTTTCGCCAAATGATCCGCCCCGACGATTATCTTATTGATTTTACCTTTTGATAAAACAGCTGCCGCGGCGCTATCGCAAATAACGGTGACATCAAAACCCTGCCGGTTCAATTCCCAGGCGGTTAACCGTGCTCCCTGCAGATAAGGCCTGGTCTCCGTAACATAGAAACTGATATTTTTTCCTTCTCTCCGGCAAAACTCCGCGATCAAAGGAAGAAGCCCGCTGACATTGCAGTGGGTGAGGATAATGTCTTCATCCTTCAATAATTTAGCGGCTTGTCCGGCCTGCTCTACGCGTTTATTTTTAAGCATTTCCAGGAAACCGGTTATATTTCTCTCGATGGACGCGTTATTTGCCGACCAGGCCAAAACCATATCCGTCAGCATTTTAAAAAATAGTGTCGGGCGCGTGGCATTAATCGCCTCCGCGACCTTTCTTAGATCGGTCTTGCGCCTGCTTTCAAGAAGGAAAGTATACATCACCAGAAGCACCTGGCCAACTGCCCTGGTCTTCATCTCTTTTATCGCTCGGCAGGCCTGGCGGTAATTTCCCGCCTTTATGCGGGATAATCTTCCCGGTAAAGCGGTCTCGTCGAGAATATAAATTAATTTTCCCTTTAATTCTACCGGCCAAAATAAAGGCGAAAGGATCATTTTTCCAGTTTTTTTACCGTTTCTAAGGCGATTTTTATTAAATTCGATTCCGCCATATAATAAAGAGGGTTCATGAAGCCCATCTCTCCGGTGATCACGTTATCGCTTACGGCGAGAATGCTGGCCGCTTTCACATTATATACCTGCGCGATGGTCAATAGCGTCGAAGAGACCATATCCACGGCGACCGCCCCTTCTTTGCGCTTTGCTTCCACGATCTCTCTTGTTTCCCGCAACAGCGCGTCCGTGGTCCAGGTTACCCCGCGGTGGATATTTATGCCCATGCTTTTTGCCGTTTCGTATAAAGTATCGCTGATCTTTTTATCAGATACTGTTTCAAAATCCTTATCCACGTAATACGGCGTAACTCCATCCCCCCTGATCACTTTATCCACTATCACCAGATCTCCTACTTTTATCTCTTCGCTCAAAGAGCCGCAGGTACCGATACGGATAATGTTATTTATTCCGGAGTTACAGATGACTTCGGAAGTAATAGAAGTATCCGTGGAGAACCTCCCTCCGTTTATCGCGGTGATCTTTATCCCCTCATAAGTTCCGGTATACATAGTATATTCCATAAACGAGAAATTGCGCACCGGGTTTTCTAATTTCTTTATCAATACATCCAGCCTGTCCTTTGGCCCGGGCACGATCGCGTATTTTCCCACATCCTGCGGCCTCAACTGCACCATCTGCGTTAAATCCTTACCAGTAAGATGAACTTCCTTCTGCATCTGCATTATTCATTCTCCTTTTAAAATATTCTCCAAATTTATTCCCAGGATCTTCGCCTTTTCCTCTTCAGATAAGTCCAAGTTTTTCACGGCGTTGAGACCGCCAGCCGTATCTTTCTTCGCCGGCCAGTCACTGCCCCACAAAATATGTTCAGAGCCCAATAACTCCAGCGCGGAAAGAAAATTTGTTTTTTTAATGTCCCCGCTGGTATCCACGTAAATATTTTTTAGATAAACGGTGGGGCTGGCCTTCAGGTCTTTTACAAAATTTATACCCCTTAACATGGAGTAAGTAGCGTCGAAACGGTGCTCCAGATGTGTAACTACTCCCCCGAAATAGGCAAAGATAAATTTAAGGCGGGGAAAATCGCTCAGGATATCCGCCATGAGAAGCTTTCCTATGCATATGGTAGTATCAAAGACATATTCTATTACCGGAGTAAGCAGCGGGTCGTTTACTCGCTCAAAACCTATTGGGTTAATTATCTGAGAATGCACAAATATAGGAATATTTTTCTCTTGCGCAAGCTCAAAAACCGGCAAGAACCGCTTGTCATCTAGATAGATGCCGTTATAACTGCTGGCCAGGGATATCGCTTTAAACCCTAATTCCTCTGTCGCGCGTTTTACTTCATAGACCATATCTTCGGAATTGTCGACCGGCAATATGGCAGCGCCGATGAATTTTTCATGGTAATGCCTGATCACCCTGGCTACCCGGTCATTATAGAGCCTGGAAACGCAGCTTATGCTGCCCATTTTTAAATGCGCGTCCGACGTAGGGTAGGTCAGGACCGCCTTGTCTATGCCTGCCTCATCCATCATCTTGACGTGAGCCTCGATGTCTCCCCAGGCTTTAGAGAAAAAATGCGCGTTGGCGATTATCTCTTCGGGTAACCAATGCGCGTGACTGTCAATAACCATTTAATGCTCCGTACTTTTCAATATCCTTTGGTTCATTTCATTTTCGTAAAGCGCCTTGATCTCTTTTAAAGAATTATTACCTAATTCCTTGGTGATCGACCTTTCGATCCCCTTTAATTTCATAGCCAAGAAGGAGTAATCTGATTTTAGATTTCCCTTTTCGTATTTCTGGCTTAAGCCTTTTTTTTCTTTATTCAGGATATAATCTTCAAATTCCCGGATATGTCTTCCGCAGTCATTTTTTTTATCAAGTTTTTTTATTTCTTTCAGCATAAATTTGTCTATTTCCAGCTGCGTGAATTTACGCTCGATCCGGTCAAAGGCTTCTTTTGTGGTCTTATACAGCCAGAGGAGGTATCTCTTTTTGAGGTTTTTTATGTCCGTTTTATCCATGCTACTTATCCGGATGTTCTTGCTTAAAGGGGATCACCGGAGCTGTCCATGGCGTCTGCTGGTTGATCACGGAGATCTCCAGAGGGCAAACATTTACCGGCACAGTTAAAGCAAATTTAACCGCATTCTCGATCGCTTCTGTAGACATTAAACGCGAGGTATTCGAGGTGATCTCTTTGAGCTTTCCGGTCAAATCCGTATCTGTAACTCCGGGCAAAATAGAAGTTATCTTAATCCCATGGTCGCGCATCTCCCAGAATAATCCCTTGGAAAAAGCGCGTAGACCTACCTTGAGCGAACTATAGACTAAAAAAGTGCGGGGCAGCGGGTCGCAAAGCGTAGAACCTGAGACCATATTAATGATCGCTCCGGATTTATTTTTTATCATATCATTGATCACTAAGCGGATGAGGCGCACATAACCCAGGTAATTGGTATGCACCAAGCTCTCAAAATCCTCAAAAGGCTGTTTTTCAAAAGGATACTGGCTGGAGACTCCGGCGTTATTTACAAGGATATCTATCTTCCCGAATTCCTCCTTGGTTTTGTTTACCAAATTCTCCAAGTCCGCTAACTTGGTCACATCCGTCGGCACGGGGAGCACCCGCACTTTGAATTCTTTGGCGATTTCGTCCGCCGTTTCCTTGAGCGGGCCTTCGCCGCGCGCGGCTATAGTTATATTTATGCCCAATCCGGCGCAGGTTTTAGCTATGGCCTTGCCGATACCTCTGCTTGCCCCGGTTATAATCGCGGCCTTCCCCTCCAAATCAGCGCTCATTAGACCCTCCTTGCGAAAGTACGCACCAAACCATCCGATAGGTTTGGGTGCGCTTTTGTAAGAAATAATAAAAATAAAAAGCATGTCCCAAAGAACATAAATCCCAGATTAAAATTGTTTTGCATCAGAATTCCGCCCAATGCGGCGCCCAAGCCCCCCGAGACGAATCGCACGCTGCTGTTTAAACTGGCTGCCTCGTTTAAAAACCCTTTGGGCAGGTCGGTAAGCATCGCGGATATACCGGCATGGTTAAAGGTCCAGCCTGTCCCCCAGGCGATCATAAGTATTGTCAGGACCAAAACCGGGCTTTTCAAGAGGAGCGCGAAGACGCTGACGATCATCAGGATAAGGCCCGAATTCACGGTTTTTAAGCGCCCAAACTTATCCGAAAGCATTCCTCCGGCAGCCTCTCCGAATATACCGCTCAAACTGGTCAAGGTAATGAGCATACTGATCAAGAATTGGCTAAAACCCCGGTGCACAGAGAAATACACTCCCAGCCACTGCTGGACTCCATGATAAAACATACTGATGAAGAAAATATAGCCAAAGAGCGTAGCCACCCGCTTATCCTTGAAAGCGGAAAGATAATCCATTTTAAATCCGCCTCCTTCAGGCTTAAAAGAGGGCAAGTAAAAGAGTAAAAACGGGCAGCATATAAATCCGGCTGCCGCGGGGATCAAGAATAACCAGCGCCAGGGTATCAACCCGCTTAAAAATAGACCCAAAAGCGAAGCAACAAATGTCGAGCTGAAAAATAAACCGATGGATTTACCCCGTTTATTCTGGCTTACCTGGTTCGCGATCAATATCAAAGCAAGAGGGATTACGGAAGCTCCGAATATACCCATTAAAAATCTCGCTATAAAAAGAGCAGTAATATCCCTTGAGATCCCTGCTAAAAAGTTAGCTATAGAGAATAAAGCCAGGCAAAAGAATTCTAACTTTTTAGCGTCTATGGCCCTTGCCATCGGCCCATAAAACAAAGCCGCCAATCCATAAGGCAGCATGTACAACCAGACTATCCTGGCGGTAATAAATTGCGGAGTAGCGAATTCTTTCGATATAGAGGGTATTAAGGCTGCGGATGCGGCAACATTGAAGGAGAGTATCGCGCCCTCCAGGCAAAGGATGATAAAAGTTGCCTTTTTCATTTTGCGGCCGCTTTTTCGATAACTTCCTTGAAGATCTTTAAATTATCCTGAGAATGTTTGTTGATAAATCCTTCTACCTGCCCATCGTTGAATTTAGCCTTATCATCCATTTCAAAGTGCTGTATCCAGGTCATCTCCACGCCCTCCGCTTTGGGCGTATACAGCCAGATGATCTTCATGTATTTAAAAGGGAATCTCGGGTCTTCTCTCTCCGCGTAAGCAAGATTTTTGTCTTTTAACAAAAGCCTCCAGGATTGCCAGGACTTATCCTCGTCATCGGTCAACTTGAAGGTAATTTTATTGCCCTCTTTTTTCACGACTTCGGCTTTTTTATATTCCGTACCGAATAATTCCGTCCAGCGCGGGATATCATTTGAAATATCAAAGATCAGTTCGTAAGGAGCGTTAATGATAATGGAGTTGCAAGTATGTCCCATTTTACCTCCCGCTATTTTTCTTTACCGAATAGGCTCAGGATCATCGCCAGGTCTTTCTTGGCGCTTAAGGAATGCGGAGCGTTCTTCGGCATAAAGATAAAGACCCCGGGTTTCATTTCTATCCGTTTACCGTTCAAAACGAATGTGCCTTTTCCTTTCAGGACTGTAACCGCCGCTTCTCTGGTCGAGGTGTGCTCAGAGATATCGCTGCCTTTGGCCAGGCACATAAGCGTATAATTGGAAATTTCGGTCTTTACCAACACCTTGCTGAAAATTCCCTCTTTCGGGAATTCCATCATCTCCTCTAAATCCTTTATTACCGGAAGGATCATAATATCGCCGCTACCCTTGCCCAGGCAGCCCCTGTCTGTTTTATTCGCACCGGCAGGCACATGACTTTAAATCCATAATCGGGGATCTTTCCCAGGTTAGCCAATCTTTCTATATGGATAAATTCCCTTTTCCTGCCGTGAAAGTGGGCCGGATACAATTTGGCCGGGTCCTTTGTCTTTAAGAATTCGGCGAGCATGAATTTATAGGGCCGGTCGATCCCCATCGTATCCACACCGAATATTTTTATGCCTTTATCCAATAAATAGTCTATAGCTGCGGGCTCAATTCCTGGATAATCGCTGAAATATTTCGGAGTGCCGAAAAATCTATCGGCACCGGTAAACAAAAGAACGATATCGTTCGGCTTAAGAGAGTAATTTATTTTCTTCAAGCCCTCTTCTAAGTCTTTCGGGCCGATGGTCTCATTGGGTTTTTTATAAGTAAGGTCTATTTTAACTGCGTCGCAATAGCACCATTCAAGGGGGATCTCGTCGGCAGTCTTGGAAGGCCGGTTTTCTGATTTTGATCCGTAATGAAAAGAGTAATCCAGGTGGGTTCCGATATGTACGGGGGCGTGCACTATTTCCAGGGAAAGAAATTCTTCTTCCGGCAATTCCTCTTTTTTCACGATGCGCATCCCCAAAGCGTACTTTAATCTCCCTAAAAGGGTTTTGCCCATAATGACCCGGTTGAATTTTCGCACCCCTGCTTCATGACTTACGCGTTCGATCCGGACCCGGTGCACCTCGAACGCTTCATCTGAGATCGGCAGGCTCAGGTCAATTATTTTCATAGGCATTAAGCGCTTATCTTCGACTTGATAACTCTCGCGATATCATCGATGCTCGAAAATTTTGTTATCTCTTTAGGGCTTAACTTTGTGCCGAATTCTTTCTCAAGGGCGATGACCGTCTCCACCATTTCGGTAGAGTCAACGCCTATGCCGTCATAAAGCTTGGCGTCGTCTTTGAGCTCTTCCGGTTTAACTTTTAACAACTTGACTAGAATTTCCTTGATTTTAGTTTTGGTATCCATTCCGCTCTCCTATATGTGCACCTCGCCTTTGGTCGCGCCGGCTTCCCACTTGGCTACGCCCGCCATCACGTCCTGGAAGCACAGCTTAGCGAGCATGTCAAAATTACTTTCCATGATCCGGTTTATCCTGCCGGGTTTAGAGAAGAATTCTCTCATGCACCAGGAGCCCAGGCGGCCTAACTCTTCTACGGAAAGGTGGTCCGTGGGAATGACCGGGTGCAGGAAATCCCAAGTGCTGAAATCCACCTTCTTGGGATCTATCCAGTTCTTCTTTAATGATATCCTCCACATGGGAGAATTCGGGGCGGGAGTCACGTATCCTATCCATAAGACATCGGGGTCAACCTGGTCGGCGAATTCAAACCTCTGCTTGATTATCGCCTCAGTGTCGTAATCAAACCCGATCATGATATCGGCCACAATAGCGATATCGTTCTTACGCAAGATCTCAACGGTTTTTTGTATCTGTTCGATAGTGGTACCCTTGGCGATCCTCTTCAGTTCCTGCTGCGTGGTAACCTCGATACCGAATACCCCCATGAATAATCCTGTTTCTTTCATCAGGGGAAGGATCTTCTCGCAATTTACCCAGTCTACAGCCCTGCCCAGCGAGACCCATTTAACAGGGATATTTTTCTTTTTCTTGAGCTGGCAGAACCTCTCTACCCTGGCAGGATCCACGTTAAAATTATCGTCCTGGATGACCACGACCTTTACGCCGTATTTTTCATGCAGTAATTCCAGCTCCTCGATGACCCGTTCGGGAGATTTCGCGCGCCATTTCAGGAAATCTGACGGAGAACGCGGGTCGAACTGGTCCCATTCATAACAGAAAGTACAAGCAGAGGGGCACCCCCTGGAAGTGATCATATCCACGAAGGGCTTCCAATAGGTATGTCCCACGTATTTGTCCATGGGGAAAAGATCGTAAGCCGGAAGCGGCAGCTTATCCAGGTCGGTCATCAGCGGTTTATGCGGCCCCATGACGATCTTTCCGTCGATACGCGAAGTGACTCCGCCTACATCCGCAAAATTCTTCTTTTTTTCTATGGCCTCGATTAGATCGGCGAAGGATTCCTCTTCCCCCATTACCACAAAATCGACCGCGGGGTTCTCTTCCAGGGTAGGCACAGGCATGGCTGAATACCATAACCCGCCTAAAATTATCTTTGTGTTGGGGAGAACTTCTTTTATTCTTGAGGCCGCTTCTTTAAAGTGGCGTAAGACCCCGTATCCTCCATAGCCGTGTATCTGCTCGCCCATAACCACAACATCAGGTTCATTTGCCTTTACCTGCCGGACCAATTCATCCATGGGAATTTCCAGTGCCCTCCCATCGATGACCGAAATGTCGTTGTATCCGCGCTCACGTATGAAACTCGCCCAATGCGCGTAGAGCTGATTCGGCGACTTGTGGATGCCGTGGGTTGCCCAAGCGCCGACCTTTGGCATGACGAACAGGATTTTCATAATACCTCCTAAACTTATGTTTTTTCTACGATTAAAACCGAATTTATCCCGCCCCTGCCGCGGGAGATAATCAAGGCCTTATTTATTTTACGCTCTCTTGCTTCAGGTGTTACGTAATTCAATCCGGGATAAGCAGGCGTTTCTAAATTTAAAGTGGCGGGGATCAAGCTGTTCTCCATCGCCAATACCGTGATCACCAGATCAACGGCCCCGGATGCTCCGAGCAAGTTCCCGAACATCGACTTTGGGCAACTGACGGGAATATCCTTTAACCCTGCCCCAAAGACATTTTTTAACGCCCCTATCTCCGAATCATCCCAAATATCCAGAGCCACACCATCTAGGCTGATATAATCGATCTCCTGCGCCGTAATTTGAGCGTCTTTAAGCGCCGTTCTTATCGCCCTGGCCAATTGCGTGCCGTCGGAACCGGGATTGATCCTGTCTTGCCCGTCGCAGCTTGTGCCGTAACCTGATATGTACGCGGAAATATTCGCGCCTCGCGCCAGGGCCCGTTCCTTAGGTTCCAGTACGACAATACCCGCGCCTTCTCCGATCACAAAACCGCTGCGTTTCTTGTCAAAAGGCCTGTAGGCGCTCTCCGGATTTTCATTGTTGACGGATAACCCGCCATAAGTATTGCAGCAGAGTAAAGCGTATGGAGTCACCGGAGCTTCCATGCCTCCGGCTAAGATCATATTCAATTTACCCTTGTTCAGGGTCTTGCGGGCGTAACCGATAGCTTCTATTGAGCTTGCCCTGTCCGCCACAACTGTTTTGCTGAAACCCTTTATCCCGTAATGTATAGAGACCTGGCCCTGCGGAGCTGCCGGGAACCAGGCAGAAGCCATATACGGGGAAACTCCTTCGCGGCCCTCGATATAAAGATCGCGCAGTTCCGTCTCCGCGTACAGCCATCCCCCGATCGCGTTTCCCAGGAATATCCCCACCAGGTTCGGGTCTTCCTTCTTTATGTCTATGCCCGCCTCCTGCAGCGCTAATTCCGAAGCGATAAGCGCCATATGCGAGAAGGCATCTATCTTCTTTAAAAGCCTCTCGGAGAAACTGCTGTATTTTTCCAGGTCGTCTATCTGTCCGGCGATGCGCGATGGGTATTTAGAGGCGTCAAAACGGGTGATCTTTTTAATGAAGGACCGGCCGGATTTTATATTCGCCCAGAACTGCCTGCGGCCTATCCCGGAGGGCGCGACTATGCCTAAACCTGTAATGGCTATTTTTTCCATGATTTATTCAAATCTCTTCAGGATCAAAGAAGAATGTATCCCCGAGAACCCGCTGGACGTCTTCAAGATCGTGTTCACCTTTTTCGCCCTCGCCTGGTTCGGTATATAATCCAGGTCGCAAAGAGGGTCTTTTTCCTCCTGGTTTATTGTCGGGGGAAGGATATCCTTCTGGAAGATCATCGAGCAGACTACCAGCTCCACGGCATTGGCCGCGGCCAAAGGGTGCCCGATCATGGATTTCAGCGAACTGGCCGGAAGCTTATAAGCGTAATCGCCGAAGACCATCTTGTAAGCTGAAGTCTCGAAAATATCATTCATGCGAGTAGAGGAACCGTGGGCGTTAATGTAATCTATGCCTCCGGGTTTTATCCCGGCATCTTTAAGCGCCAAAGAAATGCAGCTGGCCATGGCGGTTCCGTCGGCGGGCAGATCGGTCATATGAAAAGCGTTGCAGCTTGTGCCAAACCCCGCTACCTCAGCGTAAATCCGGGCATTGCGTTTAAGGGCGTGGTTAAGCTCTTCGAGAATCAGTATCCCGGCGCCCTCCGAAAGAACGAATCCGTCGCGTTTTTTATCAAAAGGCCGGCTGGCGGCCTGCGGGTCGTCATTGCGCGAGGAAAGGACATTTACCACATCGAACGCCCCAAAAGTGACTGGGGTGATCGGCGCTTCCGCCGCTCCGGTGAACATTACATCCTGTTCGCCGTCCTGGATCACTTCCAAAGCGTAACCCAAAGAATCCGTGCCCGCTGTGCAGCCTGTTGAAAGTGTGTTACAGATCCCATTCAATTTGTAACGGGCGGAAATCTCAATTGAAGGGGTATTAAACATCGCCGCGTCATAGAGATCGGGCCTGACCTTGGCCGGGTCGATGGGTTTCTTCCCGTCATCAGTAACCAGGGCGAATTCTTCCTCCATATATTTAGTGCCGCAGATCGCGTTCGCAAGGCTTACCCCTATACGCTCGCGGTCTTCCTTCGATAGGTCTAATTTACTGTCTTTCAGGGCCATCTCCGCGCAAGCTACGCCGAATTGCACGTACCTGTCCATGCGCACCGCTTCTTCATGCGTCAGGCCCAATTTAAAAGGGTCAAAATCCCGCACTTCCGCGGCGATCCTGGTATTGAACAAAGAAACATCGAAACCGTCAACCAGCCTGACGGCTGATATTCCCGATGACATCCCCTGCCAGACATTATCTTTGCCGATGCCGTTTGGCGAGATCACGCCCAAGCCCGTGATCACTACGCGTCTCTTCAACATTTAATCTTCGACCCTCGTTACCTTAAATATAACATTGCCACCGTCAGGGCAAGTAACCGTATCTATTGAATTAGGTTCTTTCATAAAGAAGAAATTGGCGCCGAAATTCAAGGCAAACAACGCCGGAAAAGCGGTGTGGAAGGCTGCCCCGCAAAAACCGGGGACGCATTTCAGCCCGGTGGTTTCCCATTTGTCGCCCACCTTATAATCAAAAACACACTTGCCTTTCCTCTTCACTACTTCGATGACCATCTTTTTCGGGCTGGGGCCTTTAAAATCCGGGTCTTTTGGCGCGTTCTCAACATTCCCCCGCTTATCCAACAGCTCCGCCTTAAATTCAAGCTTTCCTCCGTCCGGACAGGTTACCGGCAACGAGCGCTGGTTGTCACGGAAACCGAACTTCGCCCCGAAACTTAACGCGTAGATAACGGGGAATAACGCGTGAGCCAGGCCCAGGCAAAAGAATTCAGGGGGGTGCGTAAAATCTTCCAGGGTTAACTCATCGCCTATCTTATAGCCGTGGTAGCACTCCCCATAAACACCTGTTACCGTCAGCTTTAATCTTGGAAAAGGAGAATTTATTCCCTTCACTCTTCAACCAACCCTTTTACTTTCCGCAGAAGCTCTTCTTTGCTGAAGAACCTGCGCGTATTTTCCACCTCGTGCACAAGCTTTACCAGCTTCTTATTTAAAGGCGCGACGGCGTTATTATCCTTGGCCAGCCTGACAAATTCACCGTTAATATAATCGATTTCCGAGGGCCGGCCTCTCTTTATGCTCTGTAGTATCGAGCCGAAAAGCGGCTCTTTGCTTAACCCGGCCATTATACCGGAGTATATCTTGGCGGCTTCATTAACCGGCATGGAGGTCAACCTGGACAGGCGATCAAGAGGAAAATCGGGAAGGGAAGCCATATTTATGCCCGCGGCGGAAATAATTCCCAACCCTTCCCTCCAAATAGAGATGCTTATCCGGCTTATATCGGCGTCGGAAAACGCCTCCTGCATGCTTTTTCCTAATATCGCGGCTATGCAATTATTCGCGTTAAGGAAGATCTTCAGGTATTTCATTGCCCGTATATCGCGGGCGACTGTAGTCGGAAAAACTCCGTTCAAGACTTCGCCCACCTTTTGAATGTCTCCTTCATTTCTTTCTTCGAGCCCCCCTATAACCCAAGCCCCTTCGAAATTATGCACTACCCGCGCCGGTTCCAGATAAGTCGCTCCAAACATCACAATACTGGAGATTATTTTACCGCCTGGCAGAAGCGTGGATACTATATGGTCTCCCCGGACACCGTTCTGCGTAGTCAAAATAACCGAGCTTTCTAATGCCTCGAGGTTCTCACTTATGGCGCGTTCAATATCCTGGGTTTTTACCGCGAGGACGGAAAGATCGCATCTTTGCGTTAACCTTTCTGCTACGGATAGATCGATATTGAAATTCCCGCGCGCCCCCGAGATACGCAGGCCTTTTTCTTTTATGGCCGCGGCTGAATCGCTACGGCCGACGAGCAAAAGGTCGTGGCCTTTTAATTTTAAGTATCCCGCGACGAGGCTGCCTATGGCTCCGGCGCCTATGACTGATATTTTCATTTGTGGTTGTTTCTGGGAAAGCCGTATTTCTTATAATCAAAACCTGTCTGCTCCAGGAGCCTGACCATCATGCCGTAAAAAGGGGAGGGGACATCCGAGAAAAAAGCGCCGATCACATCCTGCTCATTGACCTGCGCGGAACCGCGTGATTTCGCGATCTCCTCGGCTCTTGCCGTTACCGCGTCCTGGGTAATGCGGCGGTGGAAGAGGGGTATCCTGGAGATCATTCCCTGGAATTTTTCTTTTGTCTTAGGCTCCCAATCCATAAGTCATGTCCTCGCTTATCCCGGTGGTGCTTCTTGGCCTTATTTATAGTAAAATTTTACTATTTAAATTTGATTATATTATATATTTAGACAAAAATGTGTCAAGGACTTTTTGGGGGATTTTTTGGACTAAATGGCTTCTTCAAGCGGCAGGAGGAAAGCCTTAACGCCTTCCTTACCCAGATCTTTGCGTAATTCTTTGACACAGGAAACAATTTGGGCGGCAATATCTTCTCCGCAGGCGGCGTATAGGATATTATTTCTCCCCGGCCACACATCATTTCCTAAATGCGTCCCGGAAGAGGCGCCCTTACCGAATGCCCCCGTAACCTTGGTATAATTCTGGCCTCCGCAGCGGCTGAAAACTTCCATGACTTCCTCATCTAATGCCTCATTATACACTACCATTACCATCTTATTCATTTAGCCCCCCCCTCTTTCTTTTCAGCCTGGTCTCGAAGACAGCGTATAACGTGGGGATAAAGAGCAAGGTTATGAAAGTAGAGACCGTAAGCCCTCCGAGCATGGTGATGCCCAGCGGCTGCCAGACCTCTGAACCTTCGCCCCGTGAAATGGCAAGCGGGAGGAGCCCGCAAAAAGTCGTAATTGTAGTCATGAGTATGGGCCGCAGCCTTTCCCTGCCTCCCTGCGTAATCGCCTCCACAAGGGGCATCCCGCGCTGGCGCAAGATAATAAAATAACTGATCAATACTATGGCGTTATTTACGACGATACCCATAAGCATAACTACGCCGAGATAAGTCACTATGCTTAGCGTGGTTCGTGTGGCCAGGAACGCGAAGATAACTCCTGTAAATGTAAAAGGAATGGAAAACATAACGATAAAAGGATCCAGCAAGGATTCAAATTGCGCGGCCATGACCATATATACCAAGGAAATGCCCAGCAACAGAAGAAGGAACAGGTCCCTGAATGCCTTCTTCTGTTCTTCGGCTTCTCCTCCGATATTGATCATCACATCGGCAGGCAGGCTTATCCTGTCAATGGCCTTTATGACATCGTCGATGACTTTCCCGGAAGGCCGGTTAAAGGTGTTACATTCGACCCTGACCACCCTTTCGCGGTTCTTACGCTCAATTTCAAGGGGGCCGAGGACTTCTTCTATTTTCGCGATATTGGAAAGCTTGACTTGTTTGCGCGACCGGGTGCTCGAGGCGCCGGGTTCAAGAAGCGACCTGAAAAAAGTTGCGTCCTGGGGAAGCGAAAGGAGTATCGGCAGGTTCTGAATATCCTCGATCTTCTGCCGGCTCTTCTCTTCAAGGCGAACGTAAATGTCGTAGGTTTCCCCTTTCTCGCGGTATTTTGTGGCGCTTTGGCCTTCTATATAGGTACGCAGGCTGGCGGCAACCGTATTCATATCTATACCCAGCGCCCCGGCTTTCTCCCGGTCAACCTGGATCCTGATCTCCGGCCGGTTCAATTGACGGGAGATGGTCACATCAACAGCTCCGGGTATCTTTTCCATCGCCTGTCTTAATTCTCTGGCGACCGCATCCGTGTCCTCAAAAGAATTACCGATGATCTCGATCTGCACCGGCTTCCCCCCCATTCCGGTGATCAGCCGGCCGATGGGATTGCCGGTTGAAACATCGGTCCTTTCAATACCGGGTATGGCCAAAATCCTGTCTCTTACCAGCTGGCCGATCTGCTCAACCGACCTTTGCCTCTTGGTCTTAGAGACCAATTTAGCCCCGCTTATGATCACATGCGTACCGGAAACCGCGTTAAACGCCCTGCCCGCTCCGCTTACTGTTCCGGCGCGCGCGTAGTAAAGAGCCGCCTCCGGCACATCCTTTTTATATATCTCTTCTATGCGCAGCGCGGCTTTCTCAGTCTCTTCAAGCCTGGTTCCTACCGGAAGTTCTGCGGTAATGCGCAGGTCGCCCGTGTCTTCGGTAGGCATAAACTCCGTGCCTACAAACGGCATAAGGAACAGGCTCGCGATAAAAACGGCCAAGAACCCGAAGATAACCAGTTTTTTATGCCTCAGGCACCTGCTTAGCTGCCTTGAATAAAATACCTCCCATGATCTGAATACCCTTTCCGAGAATTCATAGAATTTATCGACGAGGTTTCTCTTTGATCCCTTTCCCTTCAATCCCGGGTTGTTCACGCGCATGATCTTCGCGCAAAGCATGGGGCTGAATGTAGAGGCGGTAAATAAAGAGGCCAGTAAGGTAACTGTTACGATCACAGCCATTTCACCGAACATAATGCCGATGACTCCGGGTATGAAAAGCATGGGCATAAAGACCACGATCGTGGTTAAGACGGAGGCGGCGATGGCGAGGAACATCTCTTTGGCGCCGAATATAGCGGCCTCCTGCGGCCTGTTGCCTCTCTCCATCCGCCGGTAGACGTTATCAACCACGACTATGGCGGCATCCACCACCATTCCCGTCGCTATGGCAAGCGAAGAAAGGCTGATACTGTTGATGGTCTTCCCGGAAAGGAACATATAAATAAAAGCGATCAAAAGCGAAAAAGGGATGGTAAGCGCGATGATCAGGCTGGGGCTGATGCGGCGCAGGAAAAACCAGACCACGATGATGACCAGGGCTATCCCTGTCCATAGGGTTTTCTTTAATGAATTCAAAGAGTCGACGATATCCTTCGAATTATCAAAGATGATATTCATCTTGATATCCTTAGGGATATTTTTCCCCACCTCCTTGAGCTTTGCCTTAACTACCCCGGCTACCTTGACGGTATTGGTATCCGTCTGCTTTAAGACCATAAGCATCACGCCGAGGTTCCCGTTGATCCTTGCCGCGGACAACACCTCTTTAAAGCCGTCCTCGACGCGGGCGACATCCCGCAAATAAACTGTTTTTCCTTCGCGCTTGCCGAGGATAACCAGATTTATCTCTTCCGGAGAAGCGAACTCTCCCGGTATCCTTAACAGGTAATCCGTCAGTCCCGTTTTTAAGTTCCCTACAGGCTGGCTTATATTCTCACGCTGCAGGGCCTGTTGGACGTCAAGGATCGAATAGCCGTAACCTTCAAGTTTCTGCCTGTCCAGCCAGACATTGATCTGGCGCTCAAGGCCGCCTTCTACCTGCACAGTACCCACTCCGGGAAGTTGCCGGAGAGCATCCCCTACGCGTTTATCGATCAAATCCCTTAAACCAGGGTATGATTGGTCAGCTGTAACGCCGACGAATATGATCGGAATGTTCGCCGTGTTAAATTTAAAAATAAAGGGGTTATCCATTTCATCCGGGATATCGGGGAGAAATCGCTTAGCCAACTCAATGCGGTCACGAATATCGTTGGATGCTTCATCGAGATTGGTATCCCAGGTAAATTTCAAAGTAATCAGGGAGATCCCTTCTAATGAGCGGCTGGTTATTTTCTCCAAACCCGGAAGGGTGGCTAGCTGGTTTTCGAGGGGTTCCGTCACTTTGATCTCCACGTCGGAGGGGTTTGCTCCCGAATAACTTGAGATAACGGTAATGGCGGGGGGTTCGATCTTTGGGAGCGAATCGATCCCTATCCGGCTTAAGCTGTAAACAGAAAGGAGGATTATCCCAAAAAATATCATTAAGTTGGTTACCGGCCTTTTTACGCCGAACTCTGGGAGGTTCATTTTGCCTCCTCCGCGATAACTACGCTGCCTTCGGCGAGCCGCTGCTGGCCGAGGACTACCACCAGGTCATTTTCCTTAAGGCCGCTGGTTACTTCGTAAAACTGGCCCTGCCTTATCCCGAGGGTGATCTTCCTTAAAAAAGCCTTGTTCTCCTCAATGACAAAAATATACAGGTTAGGCTCATGCCCTACTATCCCTTCCTTTAGGATTACCGGGACGGCTTTATGTTCAGAAAGCACAAGGCTCACCCTGGCAAACATACCCGAATTCAAAAGGTGCTCCTTGTTGTCAACGGTGATCTCTAGGGGCGCCGAACGCGTATCTATATCCAGGACAGGGCTTATTTTGGATACATAACCTTCGAATATTTCATCCGGGTAAGCATCGAGCGTTATTTTCGCTTTTTGGTTTACGGAGATCTTCGGAAGATAGAACTCGGGGATATCGAGGGTTATCTTCACCTTGTCCATATTGACTATCAGCGCCACTTGATCCTGGATAGTCACATTCGAACCGATATCCACGTAGATACGGCCGACTATCCCGTCTATAGGGCTCTCTACCGGCGCCTTTTCGAAGGTAAAACCGACTTCATCCCTGTCGATATATAAGATCGGCTCGCCTTTGGCTACCGCGGCGCCGTCTTCTTTTTTCTTCTCGATGATCTTTCCGCTTACCTTCGGGTAAATCACCGCTTCATCCTGGGCCTTGATATTCCCGGTGTATTCCAGCACTTCGGCGATATCTTTAAGCTTCACTCTCATTGCCTTCACGGGGATCACTTCTTCTTTTTGGCCCGTTTCTTCTTTTTTCGCGCATCCGGCGCATAACAAAATACAAACAGCGGCCGTTAAAATAAAAGGTCTTTTAATCATCCTTCCTCCAGTTTCACGTCATTCTTAACCAGGGTCGCGCCTTCCGACCTATCCAGGTTAATAAGGGCGATATTATAATCTATCAATGATTTCAAGTAATCAAGCTCGGCGGAAGATAATTTCTCCTGGTAGTCGATCATGTCGTGGGTGGAAACCTGGCCGGCGGCGTAACGCTCTTTTTGGGCTGCATAATTTTGGCTCTCTTTTCCCATGGCCAGCGAGGAAACAGCTACCTGGCGGGCCTGGATCTGCACAGCCCTTACCCTGTCCCTTATCTCCAATATGATCTGCTGCTCAAGCCGTTTAAAAGATAAAAGTGCCTGCGCTTTTTCCAGATTGCGCTGGTCAAAACTTGCCCTTTCACCGCCGCCCCAGGGGATTTCCAGCTTAAAGCCCGCGCTCCAGTCGGTGTAAGGGTATTCGGCGTTCTGCAACGCCTTCTGATAATCCTTTCCCAGGCCGTTAAGGCCGAAACTCGATACCAGATCCAGGGTAGGAAAGAGGGCATTTTTAGCGGTGGCTATCCTTATATCCCTATTCTTTAAATCCACCTTCCGCGAGTTATAGTCCGGGCGCATGACAAAAGCGCTTTTCAAGCTTTCGACCAGGTCCTTTTTCTCTTCCTTAAACTGCGGCTTTTCTCCTATAAGTTCTACTTTGGCGTTCCATGCTTCCGGATCATCCACAAGGCTTGTGATCAATTTCAGGTCATCCTCCGCTTTTCTTAGGCCAGCTTCGGCGCTAAGCAGCGCTTTTTCCCTGTCGGCAACCGCGGTCTCGGTTTCTAAAAGGTCCACTGAACTCAATAGCCCCTTCTCATAGCGGGCTTTATTTATCTTGAGCAAATCCTGGGCGCGCTCTAACGAAACCGCGGTCAGCGCATGGCTTTCCAGGGAATAGGCGTAATTATAATATGCGGTCTTCGCCTGGCTGATGACATCCATCACCTTGTCTTTAAAGGCCTCCTCTGAAACCCGTTTGTTATTCCTGGCAATGGTAATATCCGCCCGGTTCACAAAGATCCCCGCACCGCGAAAAAGAGGCTGGGTAATGGTGATCTTGGGTTCTGCGGCATAATAGGGATTCAAGGCCTGAAAAGTAGAGCTGCTCTTGTACCGCTGGCTGAAGAATTCCAGCTCATATTCGGCCCCGGTGGCCAATTTTCCGCCTACAGAAGCATCCAGGGTGGTATCGTGGAAGCCGTAGGTATTAGCTCCGGCGCCCTGGAGGGAAGATGTAACCAACTCCTTATTTTCCCGCATAGCGAAATCCGCGGCGAAAGACGGCTCAAAAACCGCTTGGGCTATTTTTATGTCAGCGTCCCTTAACTTCGGTTCGATACGCTCTATTTTGACTTCAGAGTTATTCTTCAGGGCATAGGCAACACAATCAACCAGGCCTATCCTCAATACCCTATCCTGCGCGGCGGAGGCGATAAAGATCGCCTTCTCTATCTCCATTGCCCTCATTTCCTCTTGGTTCTTATCGTCCTTTTTCTGCGCGGCAAAAGAGTAAGAGTAAAAGGCGGCTAATAAGGTTAGCGATATAAGCAAACTTTTTTTCATATAAGGGGCTAAAGCGGAGAATCCTCTTTTATCAGATTCTCCCTTACCTGTGTAAGGATCTTTAAATATTCTCTGCGGTCGTTCTCAGGGATGCCGCCGAATATATTTATTACCATCCTGCGCCTCTGCTCGTTGATCTTTTTGATCAGACTGTTCCCTGAAGGAGTGAGCCTTATCCTGATCGTCCGGCGGTCTTTGAGATCATACACCCTCTCCACATAACCGTACCCTACAAGCCTTTCCACCATCCCGGTCATGGCCGCTGTAGTGACATGCATACAACGCGCCATATCCGTCATCCTGGACTCGCCCTTCCGGCTTAAAAATTCCAGGATCAAGAATTGCGGCAGGGTGATCTTGCCTTTATACAATTCATTCGCCTGGCGCCGGGCAAACCCCTGGATTACCTGCGGCATTAGCTCGTTTATCTGGTCCGCGAATTTCGATAATGACCCATGGAACATATAAACTCCATTAACAATCAATTACATTAATTATTAAGTATATTAAGTATATTCGTAAAAAAAAGGAATGTCAAGGTTATTTTAGGGTCTTTATCAGGCCGGAAAGGAATTTGGATTCGGCTTCGACCATCTGCAGGTTATGTTCTAAAATGCGGGATATGGAAGCGGGCTTCTTCCTTCTCAGGGAACGGGCGGATTCCTTTAAACTCCGGGAAAGCTTAGCCAAAAGAAGCATGCGCGCGCGCAACCGCCGTTTTACGATACGCGGGTCCACATAATTAAGAAAATAGAGGCTTATGTCAAGGGAAAACTGCGGCCTTTTGAAGTTAAGGAAGCTCTTGGCAACCAATTCCCTGAACCTGGCCTCGCCCTTTTGCGTCAAAGCGTAGACGAAACGCAGCGGCCGCCTGCCGGCCTTCCCGGATCTTTTGGTAACCAGGTTCCTTTGCTCCAATATCCGCAAAGGATAATAGATGGATTTCAAGCTTACCCCGGCGAACAATGAAACGATCTCTTTTATCTTCTTTTTAATCTCGTAGCCGTGTTTGGGGCTCTCCTTTAAAAGGCCCAATAATATCAATTCATGCTCGATCATGCCGTCGCGCCCATCCCCCGGAATTTTTTATACCTTAATTTTAACAATTCGTCTTTCTTCAGGGCGTTCAAAGCCTGTAAATTCCTGAGAAGGCATTCTTTCAGGGTTGCCGCCATTTTTTCCGGGTTCGTATGCGCCCCGCCTAAGGGTTCGGGGATCATTTCATCTATGATTCCCATATCCAATAGATCGGGGGCGGTTAGCTTCAGTACTCCCGCGGCGATCGAAGCCTTCGAGCCGTTCTTCCATAATATGGCCGCGCAACCTTCGGGAGAAATAACCGAATAATAAGCGTTCTCCAGGACGCATACCTTGTCGGCGATCCCTATCCCCAAAGCGCCTCCTGAGCCTCCTTCGCCGATCACCGTCGCGACTATAGGCGTCGCGATGCTGATCATTTCCCGCAGATTGAAGGCTATCGCCTGCGCCTGTCCGCGCTCTTCCGCGCCGATACCCGGATAAGCGCCCGGCGTATCGATAAAAACCACTACGGGAAGGTTGAATTTTTCAGCCAGCTGCATGATCCTATATGCCTTGCGGTATCCTTCGGGGTGCGCGCAGCCAAAATTGCGTTTAAGGTTTTCCTTGGTGTCCCTGCCCTTTTGGTGCCCCATAACAGCTACTTTTTTCCCGTCTATTTTGGCAAAGCCGCAGATTATCGCCTTGTCGTCCGAATAGCCGCGGTCCCCATGCAGCTCGATAAAATCCGTCATGATCATATTGATGTAATCCTGTGTATACGGCCTTTGCGGGTGGCGCGCTATCTGCACCCTCTGCCAGGGCGTCAGATTCTTGTAAGTATCCTGTTTGAGGTGTTCTAATTTCTCTTCCAGGCGTTTTACTTCCGAAGAAAGATCGATCTTCCTGTCGGAAACAAAACCCTTTAGCTCCTGGATCTTCTTCTCCAGTTCAATAATAGGTTTTTCGAAATCAAGTCCTGCCATATGTGTGTGGGATTAAAACTAATCGACTATGGTTACTTCGGTGCCGACCGGAATTATGGCGTATAATTCTTCGACTTCGGGGTTAGACATGCGCACGCATCCCTGAGTGACCTGTTTACCCAGGTTGCCGGGATCGGTTGTCCCATGGATGCCGTAACCCGGCAGGTCAAATCCCATCCAGCGCGAACCCAGGATATTCTCGGAGCTGTCTGCGGGTACCACCGCTCCTGCCTTAAACCAGGTGGGATTAGGCAGCTTATTAACGACCTTAAAATTTCCGACGGGAGTGGAATTATTAAGGCCGGTTGAGATCACGTAAGTCTTGATGATCTCTTCCTCGCTTTTTAAAATGAGCAGGTTCTGCGATTTATCGACTACGATGTTAAAAGGCGCTGTCCAAACTTTGATCTTCCTGCCTGGAAGGATCTTGTCGCTTTTGAGGTTATTGCTTTTCATGATCAGTTCGGACGTGGTCTTAAAGTTTTTCGCTATCTTTTCAAGGGCATCACCGGGTTTTATTTCGTAAAGCGCGCTTTTGGGGGTCAAGACCGGAGAAAATAATAATTTAAGATTTATTTCTTCTGCCTTCTTTTGCCAGTTAAGCGCTTCGTTCGAATTCGGGAATTCGATTATGAGCCGCTGATACAGCGCCTTTGCCTGCGGCAGCTCATCTTTTTTTAATAACTCCGCGGCCTGGCTTGAGAGAACCGCTGAAGAAGCGGTATTTGCCGTCCTCGCCGACGAAGCGGCGGGCCTTTTCCTGCCCGCCAAGAAAACGGCCAAACCCAGCAAAATCATGATCGATATAGCCCCTATAATTAATCTCTTATTCACCCTGCCTCCTTACCATCAACAACTCCGGCACCCTTCAATGCATCCAGAAAGCGATAGCCGCGCCTAAAAGCGCTCCCGCCAGTACTTCAATAGGTGTATGGCCTATAAGTTCGCGCAGTCTTCCTTCGGAAGCTTTTCCATGCCAGTAAACATCATCCATTATTTTGTTTAGGATCCGCGCCTGTTTCCCGGTTGACCTGCGCACGCCCTGCGCGTCAAACATCACAACGATCGCGAAAGACGCTGCCAGGGCGAAATACGGGCTGTTAAAACCGTATTCAAGGCCGAGGATAGTAGCCAGGCAAGACGCGCCCGCGGCGTGGCTGGAAGGCATCCCCCCCGTGCCGATAAGCCAGCGGAAATCGAATCTTTTCTGGCGGATAACGCCGATGGTTACTTTTAAGGCTTGAGCGATAACCCAGGCGTAAAGCGTAATTATAAATACCTTGTTCCTGCCTATCTCAATGAATATTTCCTTCATACGTTAGCCGCTTGACAGCGGATCAGTATCAACCTGTGCATATTCCAAAATTTTAGGTTCGGAATAGTCATGGGTTGATTATTTAAAATCAGGGGCGGGCGTAACTTCTATTTTAACCTTGGAAACAGGGAAGGTGCTTCTTCCATCCTTTATCAGATAACCGTGGTTTCCTTCGATGATTACCCTCTTGGCGATCACCTGCTTTATCATCACCCTGGCATTCCGGGTCCTCATCTTTACCTCTTTTATCGCTTTTTTTAATTCCGGGATGGAACTTAACTTGCTGTTAAGCAGGTCTCTTTCTTCGGAAACTTTCGCCAGGTCAAAGACTAATTTATCTTTTTCTTCTCTTAACGCGGCGTTCTCGGCCTGGGAGAGGGCGATCTCGGAAGAAAGATTCTCAAGGTTCTTCTGGGCATTGGCTAGCTCAACACTCAACTCGGCTAATTTATCCGCGTTCACCCTCAATTCATCCTTCAAGGCTGAATTTTCCTGGCCGAGCGCCTGCTCTAATTGTCTTTCTTTCTCTATCGCTTCCTGCAGCTCGGCAACCTGGGTTTTTGCCTGGTTCAAGCTGTCTGACAACACATAATTCTCCCTGGCAGTCACGATATACTTAAAAACACTGAAAGCGGTCACCCCTGTAAGCAGGGCGATCAGGATAATTCTAAGATTCTTCGCAATTTTGGCGTTCATGGCTCAATTAGTACGAACATCAGGGAGTTTATCATAAAATGCCGCCGCGAGCAAGAGATTTTTAAGCAAAATCCAGTGAGAAAATCGCGGATGTTACGTCTGTTATTGTTGTAAAGAGGAGGCGTACCTATGTTGTCAAAAGTTTTCAGTTTCGGTTTATTTGGAATAGAAGCTTATCCCATTGAGATCGAAGTGGATATCTCAAGGGGGCTGCCCGCGGTAACGCTTGTCGGCCTTGCTGATACCACGGTAAGAGAAAGCAAAGAAAGAGTAAAATCAGCTATAAAGAATTCAGGCTTTGATTGGCCTTCCGGGAGGATAACGGTCAGCCTGGCGCCCTCAGGCAGGCGAAAAGAAGGCGCCTGTTTTGATCTGGCTATAGCCCTGGGGATACTCGCGGCTTCAGAGCAATTAAACCGCGAAAGGCTAAACAGTCATTGCGTCTTGGGTGAGCTGTCCTTAGACGGCTCGATAAGGCCCTCAAAAGGCGTTTTGCCGGTCAGCTTAGGCATGGCTCAAAGTAAAATTAAAGATATAATCCTCTCTGCGCAAAACGCGAAAGAAGCGGCCCTGGTCTCGGAAATCCGGGTATGGCCGATGAAAACCCTGAAGGAAGCAGTGGAATTCCTAAATAATCCTGCCCTGGCCAGCCCGATGGTACGGGACCTGCGGTTATTCAGCGAAATCGGGGAATATGAAATTGATTTTTCCGAAGTCAAAGGCCAATATATGGCAAAAAGGGCATTGGAAGTCGCGGTGGCAGGGGGCCATAACGTACTACCAATGGGAACGCAATACGACAGGCAGACCGGCAGACAGGCAGTTTAAGTCCACAATGTCATAGGACACTGGACGCAAATCTGCGTTCACATCATTTTAGTGAGCTGAACGAAAAGACACCTGCGGAAGGAAATGATGATTTGAATACACAACGTAGCGGTTTTGTGGACGCAATAACACAGGACGAAAAGACGAGATTATGCGATAGCCTGCTGAATAGCTGGAATACTGGGGAGAATATTGAGATCGAACTGGTGGCAACCCTGCCGGACTACCCCCAGTCAGTGAATGGGAAAATATTACATGTCCAAAGGAAAATCTGAAATTACTCGCTTACAGAACAACAATCTTCTGAAGCTCTGCCATTACAGCATTTGGTTCCATATTTAAAAAGTCACGGAATATAAGGTTCTTATATTTCATGGCGACTTTCCACGTGTGATCCGGGATTCGAAATGGATACCTCATTGGATCGGCGATTTGTATAGCATGCACAAGAATTCCCTTACTAACCAACGTTTGTGCGATGGGGTTATTAATAGCACAGAAAACCGTTGGCATATTGAGCATTACCGCTTGGTACAATAACAATTTTTCCTGATATGAAAACCCAGCTATCATCTGAGCAACCCTTCTTCCCATAAAAAAAATCTGCACATGCAAGGCAACTTTCTTAATTAGTGAAATAATAGGAAGCACTATCAAACTAACCCCGGATACAATCGTAACCAACCCAATAAACATTCTCCATTCATTAGGCAGAAATTCAGAGCTTAAACCGAGCTTCAAAAGAATGCTTTCAGGAGCAAATAATATAAAGACACAAGTGCAGAATACAACGACCCTCAAAGAAAAAGATCCTTTAATGAGCTCGATCAGTTTATCGAAATAATCTTTAAAATTTACCATTTCATTCTCCCCACAACTTTTTTCTCAATTTTCTTTGCTCGTTTTGTCTTTGATTTCTTTACTGCAGGTAAAACCGTATACTTATAGGTCTGTTTCAACCAATTTGAGGTGGGTTCTATTATCCGTAAAGGATGAGTAGAAAGACGGTATTTGCCTTCACCTTGCAAATTCTCAATTAAATTATCCCGGCCAAATCTCTGCGTAAGCTTGCTGATAATCCAATGCATTTGGGTAAAAGTGTTCGTTTTTAGCGCATCCGAAACGATGCCTTCGTTAGTTAAATCATCAAGAGAAACCCATCCCCCATTATTTTCTTTCAGCTTAATAGCCATCAACATCAAAAACGCCACCTCGGAGTAGCTGACATCATGCACCACACCATTCAAGATAAGCCGGATTTTTCGATAGCCTGCTTTATGATCACTGAACTTAATGATATCCTGACACTTATAGTCATGTGCATTATATCCCGGACGTTCTTTCTGGCTAATAGGCGGGATTTGGAATTCCTGCGTGTCTTTATCTACCGGCAATTTGGATAAATCCACTTGAAAATCCTTACTCATAATCTGGTTGAACTCATAGCAGAAAATATTTTTATCCTGAAGCCTCTTAGCTAACTCCATAGATTGAATCGTATAAGTAGGACAGAGAACAACAAGTCTATCCGAATTAGTCAACCGGGACGGCAACGCATAGAGTTCTTTTTCCGCTGTCTTATCATCACAGATAAACGCAAGAACGATATTGAGAGAACGATTCAACGCAGAATGACTGCCAATAAACCAAACCCGCTGGGAAAGGGCATCAATAGCACCAGTAAATGAATTCTTATTTTTAATAATCTGACAGAACTTTTTGCAATTAAATTTGAAGAACTTCTTGTCCTCAGCACTTAAAACAATGGTAGCGTCCCCATCTCCCCGGATTCGATAACCGATATAATCAGATCCATCCTTTCGAACCCTGAAGGCAGTTTTGTTTTTATCGTAAAAAAGGGATTGTTCTAAATCCTGATAGGTTTCTGAAATTATCTGACTTTCGAGAAGGGCTTTATACTGGACAGAAGATTGAGGCTTTAACTCGCTCTCTCGAAATATTTCCTTATAAACATTTTCGTTACATTCGAGGATATATTTCAGCGACTTATTAGAAAGGTATAACTTCTCTTGTTCGCAGGAAATTTTCAACTATTTCTCTCTCTTTTGTTTTATTCAGCTGGCTAGTGCTTCTCCGTGTCAATCTGACCGGCACCGGCTTCTTACCGCCTTCAATTTTTAATTCCAACTTTGCCGAAACTATCTCCCCACCAGATATGCGATACCCCAAATTTTCCATTGATTTCAAAACATCCTCCGAATTTATGATAACCTCAGTTTCAGGCGTAGTATTCTTAATAGCGAATAGCGACACCAATCGGATTTCATTTACATCCGAAGTTTTTTCATAAAATTCTTTTGTTAACAACGGTTGAAGATCGACCAAGTAATTATCTGCCGAGAAGAATTCCTTTCCAATTTCGTTTTTACCGCCGAGAATGTGCTTATTGAATGAATTGGCATAAAACAGTTTATTTTTCATCCCTCCAATGCCCGGGGTCATCCCAATAACCGAATGCTCTTTATCATAAAAGATCGG